>CAYZXK010000001.1:0-3351 GCA_964482395.1 uncultured Planctomycetales bacterium
AGCGGATCGTGTACGGTCTGGTGGCGTACTACAACGCCAAGTACGCCACGCGGGTCTGCAAAGAATTCCGGGAGGTCCGCGGTGTGGCCTGAAATGCCCTTCTTAACCCGCAACAATTACACACGGGAATTGACGTTACCACTGAACATTTAGGCCGGAGTGCGGCTCTACAGCGAGGCCGGTCTGGATTCGGGCGGGCAGGCACCGGTCAACGCTGATGCGCTCCGTCCTGCGCGGGTGCTTGGTAGCGGGCCCCGTGCCGCTTTTCCGGGATCCGCAGCCCTGGGCTGTGGCCGGCACGGTTAGGGTTGCCATCTAACTGGTTTCCGCAGGCACCCGGGCGGGCAATCGGCGGCGCCCCAACCGCCGGGGCGTGGTAAACTACCCGGTTAAGAGCTACTAAGGACGGTGACCCATGCCCACTGCGAGCAATGCCCGATTGGACCGCGAGCACGCCCAACTGCTGATAATCGACTTTCAGGAGCGGCTGCTGCCGCAGATTGCCGACCATGAGGCCATCGTGGCCCAGGCCCGGCGGATGATCCAGGCCGCTGCCATCCTGGACCTGCCTCTCACTGTCTCGGAGCAGTACCCGCGAGGCCTGGGCCCCACCACGCCGCCAATCGCTGAACTGACCGGAGCTGCAACCCGGCTGGAGAAGTTCACCTTCAGCTTCTGCGCCGACGCGGCGTGCCGAAAACGGATATCCGCAGTCCTGCGCCCCCAGGTGCTCATCGTGGGCATCGAAGCCCATGTGTGCGTGCAGCAGACCGCCCTGGACCTGCTGGCCATGCAGATGCAACCGGTGGTCTTGGCCGACGCGGTCGGCTCGCGCAGAGCGTTGGACTATCAGGTGGCCCTCGACGGGATGCGGGCGGCCGGAGTGATAGTCACAACTGTGGAATCGGCGATCTTCCAACTGCTTCACGAGGCCGGCACCGACCTGTTTAAACGCGTCCTGCCACTGGTACGCTGAGATGTCCGGGCGCTTCGACCAGCCCGATTCCTACTCCGATTGGGACGAGGATCCCGAGGGGCCCCAGGAACGCGACCTGATCGATGAGGACGAAGACCAGACCCCCACCGTCCCCTGCCCCAGTTGCCGAGAACCGATCCCGGACTTCGCCGACCGCTGCCCATACTGCGGCGACTGGGTCGTCCAGAGTGCCGGTCAGCCCAGCCATCGCCGGCCGTGGTTCATCGCCTTGGCCATCCTGGTTCTGCTGATCGTCTTGGCCTGGAGTTTCTGGTGAAGCTCATCCGCAACCTCGCCTGGCTGGTCGGACCGCTCCTGACCTGCCCGAGTGCGGCTCAGTCGGTGGTCACCCAGGCCGACCTCTTACGGCGGCTGACCGACCTAGACCGACTGACCCGACCCCCGCCGCCCGGCCAACGGACCCTGATGTTTTCGAGCTTCGACCGGAGATCCAGGCTCGACGCGGCCGGGAGCTACGTGGACTGGGAAGCCAACGACGATTGCGGCCAGTTCATCCGCCGGGGCGACGACGGCTGGCACGTAATGGCCGAAGTCCGCGGCCCGGGTGCCATTACCCGCATCTGGTCCAGCAATCCCCAGGGCCAGATCCGCTTCATCCTGGACGGCCAGTTGGTGATTGATACCGAGTTCGACCGACTGCTTTCCGGGCAATTGCCGCCCTTCGAGCCTCCGCTGGCCTATGGCGGCACCAACTGCTACTTCCCGCTGGGCTTCGCCAGAAACTGCCAGGTCATCTCCAAGGACAGCCGTTCCTGCTACCAGATCAACGTCGTGCAGTTTCCTCCCGGTACGCGGGTCCAGCGCTTCGACTTCGAACTGGATGAGCCGGCCCGGCAGGCTTTGGCGGAGGTGAGACGGGCATTTGAAGAGGGGTTATCCGGCAAGCAGCTCTTTGGAACTCGGCGATTGGTTCCGGTCGCTGCCCAGCAGGACCTGGCCCCCGGCCAGGTGCTCCGCGAAATCGTCGAAGGGGCCGGCACGGTTCGGGCATTCTATGCCGCGGTCACCGACCGCAACCCCACCCGCGAGCTGTACGCTATGCACCGTTGCATTTTGCGTATCTACTTCGATGGCGAGGATGAACCGTGCGTCGAGGCCCCGCTGAGCGCCTTTTTCGGGTCTGGTTTCGATCTGGTGCCGTTCAACAGCCTGGTGGCCGGCACCGACAAGTCCCCACCTATCCCCCTCCCCGACCGTCGGATCGGCCAAGACCGGTTCATGTACTGCTACTTCCCCATGCCGTACCGCAACGGTCTGGCCATTGAACTGGAGAATTGCAACCAGTCCAAACGTAAAATTGGTCTGCTTCTGCACTTGCTGATTGACAAAACGCCGCCGGCCCGGGATGCCTTGCGTTTTCGGGGACGGTTCCGGTCCGAGAACCCGTGCCGCGCTCCAGACTATCCGATCCTGGAGGCTCGCGGGCCCGGTCGGCTGGTCGGCTGCGTGCTCAGCATAGATTGCCCACGGGCAACCTGGTGGGGCGAGGGCGACGAAAAGATTTGGATCGATGGGGAGAGCTTTCCGTCGTTTTTTGGGACCGGTTCCGACGGGTACCTGGGCGACACCCCCGGGCTGCACCTACAGACGCACCCGTTGCACGGCGTAACCCGCTGCGGGCCCTACGGCAAAAACTCCGGCTACCGGTGGCAAATCCCAGATTCCGTCGAGTTTAGCGAATCCATCCGGTTCGTGATCGAGAACCTACAGAAAAACGGCATTAAAGACACGTATTATGCGTCACTGGTGTACTGGTATGGCGGGCCGGCCAGAGAGAATTTGTTTAAGCCCCTAACTGGCAAAGACTTAACTCCACCAGGGCTCCGCATCCCCGGGGCCATCGAGATTGAAGGGCAGGTCCTAGGTGCCGACTGGGGAAATATCGTCAAGGAAAGACCCGCAGACGGCATAGAGTTCTCGGGCGGCCAGGCTGTCAACCTGACGACCGATCAGCCGGTGACGGTCAACATCCCGTCGCCGACCGCCAGGACGGTTAACCTCAAGCTCCGAGCGAGCCCGCACCGATCTTTTGAAACCGTGGTCGTGAGCAACTCCGCAGGCTCGGTCGTCGGCGTGGTGGCTTATGACGGGGCTGCCGACGGGATTTATACGGTCGGCGTGGTCTCGCTGGTCGAGGGCGACAACCATCTGAGGGTCCAGGCCAGCAAAACGGTGACGTTGGACTGCTGGATTCTTGAACCGTTGGAATAAGCGACCGGCCCGGTGACCAGCCGCCCGCCTCAGCGACTCTCGGTCAGGCCCAGAGTGGTACCTGTGGCAACAGTGGAGTGACTTTTTCAAGCCGGGGACTTCCACCGTCGGCCGCGAGGCGGTTAACATGTTGTGTTCGGAGT
>CAYZXK010000002.1:0-19789 GCA_964482395.1 uncultured Planctomycetales bacterium
GTGGTCATCGCCGTCCCGTCCGGAATCACCGCGGTCGAGAAGCGGGCGGTGCTCAACTCCGCCGAGCGCGCCGGGGCCCGAAGGGTCTACCTGGTGGACGAGCCGAAAGCGGCCGGGATCGGTGCCGGCCTGCCGATCCACGAACCGCGGGCCTCCATGATCGTGGACATCGGCGGCGGCACAACCGAGGTGGCCGTCCTGACCCTCTCCGACATCGCCGCTTGCACCTCCATGCGGGTAGCCGGCGACGACATGGACGAGGCCATCATGAACTACCTCCGCCGCACCTACAACCTCATGGTTGGCCCCCAAACCGCCGAGAATATCAAGATCCAGATCGGCTCGACTGCCCCCCTCACCGATGAAATCAAGATGGAGGTCAAAGGCCGCGATCTGATCAGCGGCCTGCCGCGTCGAGCCGTGATCTCCAGCGAGGAGGTGCGCGAAGCCCTCAAAGAACCGGTCGGCCAGATCATCGAGGGTGTCCTCCACACCCTGGAGCAGCTCGAACCAGAACTGGCCGCGGATTTGGTGGACAGCGGAATCTGCCTGGCCGGCGGCGGCGCCCTGCTCCGCGGCCTGGACACTGTGCTGGCCAAAGCTTCCGGCCTGGACGTTCGGGTCGCCGACGACCCCCTCACCTGCGTGGCCCGAGGCACCGCCGAGTACCTCGAAAACCTGGACGAGTGGGGCCCAGCCATGGAGTCGGACGAGGACGAATACTAGGGATCACTCCGTCGAACAATGGTATCGCCGGACCTCCGGGTCCGCCGCCCGCCGATCCGCAGTGGCAGAACCCCGCGGCTCGCAGAACGGTGGACCCCGGGGCCGACCCTCACGAGAATGGAGACCGGCCCTGCGCACTTCGCCCCTTATGCCCACAATCGCCCCCGCAACGCCGGTTCCCATTTTTTCTCAAGCTCGGTCGGCGGTACCGATTCAGACGCCGCGAGGTGTCTTGTGACGTATGACGTACTGGCAGGCGTATCCTCTTCTCGCGGCTGATAGACCCCAGCCAGAGCCCGGCCGGTGGCGTAAAAACCCGGGCTGACCTCTTGCAAGCCGCCTCCGGTGGCCCAGAGCGACGTTCCGAGATGCAACTTCCGTCCAAGACAGTCAGTTTCTGGGTTCTGATGGGAATTTCCGCCCTCGCGGCTTTCGTGCTTCCGAGCCGCTGGACTACGCCCGGACGAGGTCTGTTCCAGCCGTTGGCCCTTTTGCAGTGGCCGACCAAGTGGCTGGCCGCTCGCGGCCATTCGGCCCTGGGGCAAGAAGATTCGGAACCGGTCCCGACAAGCCGGGCCCAAGCTCTTCAACGTGAAAACGAGCAGTTACGACGCCAGATCATCCACCAGCAGCTCGCCTGGCAGGAGACCCAGCTACGTCTTGCCGAACTCACCCGCCTTACCGGACAGCTCCCCGACAGCCACATCCGCATCGTCATCGCTCCCGTTGTCGGATTCGACGCCAATCCAAGACGAGCCACTCTGCTTATCGCCCGTGGGCAGCAGCCCCAGTGGGTCGAGGTCGGCCAGTGGGTGGTGGCTGCCGGTGACCTCCCGACCGATTCCGATTTCGAACCCACCCTTCGCGACCTGATCTATCGCGGATGGGCGGTCGGCCGAGTCTCCGAGGTCCATCCGCAGTCAGCGCGGGTCCAACTCACCACTGACCCGGCATTCCGAACTCCGGTGCGGTTTGCCGGCCTCCTGGCCGACGGTACCGTCCAGATGGCACCGGAACGGTGTATGCTCCAGGGCGCCGGCGGCCAGACCATGCGAATCAGCCAAGCCACTGGCGACTACTACGAGAGCGGCCTGCGGATTGTGATGGTCCCTTCCAGCCCGGAACTCCCGACCCCGCTGACCCTAGGTCGGATCGAGCGTGCCACCCGCCGAGACGATTCAGCCCAACACTTTGACCTGGTCGTGATCCCCTGGGCCCCACTGGATCAATTGACCCACGTGTACGTGCTCCTGGCGACCTCTGAAGACTAGATATTATCGGACGACGCTTTTTCAGGGCTCCGAACTGGGGCAACGTTTTTCCCTGGACCGGACTCCCCGGTATCCGTCACCGCTCCCAACGGCTCGGCCTATTTGCCGTTAGGGGAGCGGCGAGAGGTGAGCCACGTAGGGGCCCCGTTCGCAACTAGCCGCGAGATGCCGCGGTAAAAAGTGTTTAGCCACGTCTGGGCCCGGTTCGCGCCCAGCCAACGGATGGCTCGTTGGCGCCCAGGCCGGTAGCCGGCTGCCAGGCCGGCGCCTCTGTGTCGGGCCTGATCGGTCGGTCGTGGCGGCTCCGGGGAACGATTGGTTGGCCGGGCAGGCGGGCCCGCGACCGGGAGATGGTTTTTGGCCGGGCTGGGCTTGACGCGCGCAACGGCCTGTGTATTGTAGTAGGTCTCGGCGCCTGTAGCCGGGTAGCGAATCGGGGTATCGGAGTGAGTGCCGGCAGGTAGGCAAAGGCATGGCGGGAGAGCGAATTCGTATTCGGATGGAAGCATATGACCATCGTGCACTGGACGCTTCGGCCCAGGAGATCGTGGATCATGCCAAGCGGACCAGCGCTCGAGTACGCGGCCCCATCCCGCTGCCCACCCGGATCGAGCGCTACACCGTGCTCCGTTCGCCCCACATTGACAAGAAGTCTCGCGAGCAGTTCGAGATGCGGACCCACAAACGGGTGATCGACATCTTCGACCCGACCGCACGCACGGTGGAGGCTCTCAACCGGCTGGTCGTTCCCGCGGGCGTATTTGTCAAGATCAAGGCCTAGCTGGTCCCGGGCGCGCCCCGCTGAGGGGTTCTTCCGGGCCCGGTCGGGCTTGCCGGACCTGCAAGCGAGCAGACCATCGGCGGCGTCGCCGATCAGGTCGCAGCCAACGGGCGGGACCGGACGAATGGTGTCGCTTTTTTGTAGGAGTGCCGAGGCGTGATCCCGGCCATACTCGGAAAAAAGATAGGCATGACCCAGGTCTTCGAGCCCAGTGGTCGCCGGGTCCCGGTCACCCTAGTCCAGGCCGGCCCCTGCGTGGTCATGCAGGTCAAGCGAGCCGATGGCGTCGACGGGTACAACGCGGTGCAGCTCGGCTTCGATGACGTCAGGCCGCACCGCTCGACCTTGCCCGAGATCGGCCACGCCCGCAAGGCCCAAACCGCGCCCAAGCGCTTCGTCCGCGAAATCCGTCTTTCGGATCCGCCCGAGCATGAGGTCGGCCAGACGGTGACCGTTGAGCTGTTCCAGAAGGCGGGCATCAAATATGTGGACGTGGTCGGCGTGACCAAGGGCCGCGGCTTCCAGGGCGTCATGAAGCGCTGGGGTTTCGGCGGCCAACCCGCTTCGCACGGAACTGAGCGCAAGCACCGCAGCCCCGGTAGCATCGGCGGCCGGGCCCAGAATCGCGGAACCAGCGGGGCGATCAAGAAGGGCAAGCGCATGGCTGGGCACATGGGGGCGGTCCGCCGGACGGTCTCCAGTCAGGCTTTGATCGGTGTGGACGCCGAACACAATCTGCTGATCATCGCCGGCTCGGTCCCTGGGCCGGCCGGTGGCTACGTCATCGTGCGGAAAGCCAAGAAACGTTCGTAACAGCGGCAGAGTCGAGAACATGCTGACCATACCCGTGTACAACCCATCCGGCCAGATCATCGGGCAGGAGCCGATCGACGAAGCCGCGCTGGGCGGCCCGCTGAACCCCCGCCTGCTCAAGCAGGCCCTGGTCCGGTACCAGGCGAACCGTCGTCAGGGAACGGTTCAGACCAAAGGCCGCTCGGACGTGGAGGGCTCCACCCGCAAGATTTATCGCCAGAAGGGCACCGGCCGGGCCCGGATGGGCACGGTTCGCACGCCGCTGCGGCGCGGGGGCGGAATGGCCCATGCCAAGCGGCCGCGGGATTTCACTCAGCGAATGCCGGCCAAAATGCGCCGCCTGGCCCGCAACCAGGCCGTCCTGGCCAAGGTCCGCAGCCAGGATGCCTTGATTATCAGCGGTTTGAAGATCGAAACTCCAAAGACCGCTCCGCTGGCCCGCATGCTGGCGGCGGTGGGGGCGGATCGCGGTTGCGTCATCGCCACCCGGGGGGTTGATCCGGCCGTTTACAAGAGTGGCCGCAACATTCCGCGGACCGAGATCACCGACGTGGCCTGGCTCAACGCGTACCAGATTCTCTCGCACCGCAAACTGGTCTTCCTCCAGGATGCGTTCGAGCAGTTCAAGCAGACGGTCGGCCTGGAGCGGGCCGCCGCCGGGGAGTGATCAATTATGGATACCTACCATACGATCATCCGCCCGCTGGTCACCGAGAAGAGCACTTACCAGGCCAAGCAGACCGCGACCTGGCACGGCGGAACCTACAGCTTCGAGGTCCACCCCCTGGCCAACAAAGCCCAGATCAAGGACGCCGTCGAGAAGGTTTACGGAGTAAAGGTGGTCAGCGTCCGCACGTCGAACCGTCCGGGCAAGCTGCGCCGTTTTCGTTTTCGTTTCGGTCGAACCCGGCAGACCAAGAAGGCGGTGGTTACCGTTGACAAGGACAGTCACATTGATCTGTTCTAGGAAAGGGTGTCCAAAGTTGCCCGTCGGTCGCGGCTCCCGCCGGCATTGGGCGGGCAGCTTCCGGATTGATCGGGCGACGAGGTAGCTCGCATGGGCGTGATAGTTTACAAGCGGACATCGGCCGGCCGGCGTAACGCCAGCGTCAATGATTACGCCGAGATCACCTTCCGGCATGAGAACCGGCCTGTTAAGGCCCTGACCTGCCCCCTGAAGAAGACCGGCGGCCGGAACCACTCCGGCAAGATCACCGCCTGGCATCGCGGCGGCGGCCATAAACGTCAGTACCGGATCATCGACTTCAAGCGGAACCTCGACAATCAGCCCGCCCGGGTCCTGGAAATCCAGTATGACCCCAACCGGACCTGTCATATAGCCCTGGTCCAGTATCCCGACGGTCAGAAGCGGTACATCCTGGCCCCACTGAACCTGAAGGCCGGCGACGTGGTTGAAAGCGGCCCGAAGGTCGAGCCCCGGATCGGCAACTGCATGCCGCTGGCTTCCATCCCCATCGGCATGGAGATCCACAATATCGAAATGTGCCCCGGCCAGGGTGGCAAGCTGGTCCGCACCGCCGGCGGCCAGGCCCGACTCATGGCCCGCGACAGCCAGTGGGCAACCATCGAGCTGCCCTCCGGCGAAATGCGACAGGTACGCGTCGAATGCCGGGCCACCATCGGCCAGCTCGGCAACCTGGACCACCAGAACGTCAGCCTCGGCAAGGCCGGCCACTCACGCCACCTCGGCTGGCGGCCCCACGTTCGCGGCAAGGCCATGAACCCTCACGCCCACCCCCTGGGCGGGGGCGAGGGACGCAGCAACGGCGGCCGACACCCCTGCTCCCCCTGGGGCAAGCTCGCCAAGGGCGGCCGAACCCGAAACCCCCGGGCTCGCTCCAATCGACGGATTCTACGAAGGCGCATGACCAAGTCTTACGGCGAGGCCAAGCTCAGGCGGAAGTGGTAGCCGCGTGGAGAGTGTGCGATGTCGCGCAGCTTGAAGAAAGGCCCCTACGTCGACGAGGTCCTGTTTCGCAAGGCCCAGCTCGCCCGCCAGAGCGGCAGCCGCACCCCGCTGCGCACCTGGAGCCGGGCCTGCACAATCGTGCCGGAGTTCGTCGGCCTGCACTTCGAGGTGCACAACGGCAAGACATTCGCCAAGGTCTACGTCACCGAGGACATGGTCGGGCACAAGTTGGGCGAGTTCGCGCCCACCCGGACCTTCCGGGCCCATACTACCCGACAGGTGAAGCCCGGATAGTGGAGAGCGGCCAGATGCCCTGGACTGCCAGACACAATTACGCACGCATCGCACCCCGGAAGGTCCGCCTGGTGGCGGACCTGATCCGCGGCCTGCCCTGCGACCGGGCGCTCGAGCTGCTGAGCTTCACTCACCGCCGGGCCGCATTCATGGTCGACCGCGTGCTCAAGTCCGCTATGGCCAGCGCCAACGAGCAGGAGGCCTCCATGGCCAAGCTGTTTGTGTGCGAGGCTCGGGTCGACCCGGGCCCGATCATCAAACGCTGGCAACCCAAGGATCGAGGGCGGGCGCACCCCATCCACAAGCGGACCAGCCACATCATCATCTCCGTGGACGAGAGGTAACCAGCCGTGGGTCAGAAGTGCAATCCGATCGGCTTCCGGGTGGGCATCACCGAGGGCTGGAGGTCGCGCTGGTTCGCGCCCAAGGCCGCTTTCGGCAGCTTTCTCGTCGAAGACGAGATGATCCGCAAGTACGTCGACGACCATCTCAACCGCCAGCCGCCTTTTGCCGGGGTCTCCAAAGTCGAGATCGAGCGCACCCGCGACGAGGTCAAGGTCATCCTCCACACCGCCCGGCCCGGAATCGTTATCGGGGCCAAGGGAGCCGAAGTGGACAAGCTCAAGGAGCAACTGGAGGACCTGATCGACCGCCGGGTCTCCATCAACATCGTGGAAATCAAGAACCCCGACCTGGACGCGTTCCTGATCGGCCAGTCCATCGCCGAGCAGCTCAAGAAGCGGATGAGCTTTCGCCGGGTCATGAAGCAGAAGTGTGAAGCCGCCATGGAGGCCGGGGCCAAGGGAGTCAAGATCATCTGTTCCGGTCGGCTGGGCAATGCCGAGATGGCCCGGACCGAAACCCAGATGATGGGCTCGATCCCGCTCCAGACCCTCCAGGCCGAGGTCGATTACGCCGTCACCACCGCGGTCACCACCGTCGGATCCATCGGGATCAAGGTCTGGGTACATCGCGGCATGTATGGAGAGCAGCCCGTCGAGCAGGCCGCCGGTCGCTTCCGGCGCCGGGCTCGCCGCTAGGTGGGACGAACTGAGGAGCAGCCGCCATGCAGATGCCGAAGCGTGTCAAGTACCGCAAAGCCCAGAAGGGGCGGATCCGCGGCAATGCCACCCGGGGCAACACGGTGGCCTTCGGCGAGTTCGGCTTGCAGGCCCTGGAGCCGGGTCGGGTCACCGCCCGGCACATCGAGGCCGGACGGGTGGCCGCCACCCACTATTTGGCCCGCGAGGGCCGCGTGTACGTCCGGATCTTCCCCCACAAGCCCGTCTCCACCAAACCGCTGGAAACCCGGATGGGCAAGGGCAAGGGCGAACCGGAATTCTGGACCGCGGAGGTCAAGCCCGGGACAGTGATGTACGAGGTCGGCGGGGTGAGCGCCGAGGTGGCCAAGCGGGCCCTCTTGCGGGTGGCTCACAAGTTGCCGGTCAAGAGCCGCTTCGTGCACCGCCGCCACAGCCTGTAGGACTTGAACATGAAGATCGAGGTTGTCCGACGAATGAAGACCGACGAGCTCCACAACGAGCTGGCCCACCTGCGCCGGCACCTGTTCGACCTGCGGGCTCAGGCGGTCACGGAGAAGTTGGAGGACCCCACGCAGCTATACAAGACCCGCCGGGACATCGCCCGGATTCTGACCGTGCTGCGCGAGCGCGGCGAAAAGAACGTGGAGCAGCGACAGGCCCGGCTGACCACCCTGGCGGCTCGACCTTAGGCCCATGAGGAACCAGGCCCGCAAGTAGTGAGATATCGGCCACCATGAACTCAGATGCATCCAGCTCGACAACCCTCACCGGGCCCGCCCGGCCCCGCGGCCAACGCGCCCGACGGATCGGGGTCGTAACCTCCACGGCCAGGAACAAGACCATCCGGGTGACTGCCACCCGCCTGGTGCGTCACCCCAAGTACGGAAAATACATCCGCCGCCGCACCGTTTTTCACGCCCACGATGAGAAAAACGAGTGCCGCAACGGCGATCTGGTCGAGATCGTGCAGACTCGGCCGCTGAGCAAGACCAAGTGCTGGCGCCTGCTGCGGATCATCGCACGGGGCACAGCGGATCGAGGCGAGAACCCATGATCACCCAATACACCCGGCTGGACGTGGCCGATAACACCGGCGCCAAGCGGCTCCAGTGCATCCAGGTGCTTAAGGGCCGTTCCGCCCGGCACGGCAAGCCGCGGCGCAGCACCGGCGGGGTGGGCGATATCGTCATCTGCTCGGTCAAACAGGCCATGCCCGCCTCGGACATCAAAAAAGGCGACAAGGTGCGCTGCGTCGTCGTCCGCACTAAATACCCCACCCGCCGTAAGGATGGAACCTGCGTCCGGTTCGACAGCAACGCGGCGGTAATCATCGACCATGAGAACAACCCCCGTGGCACCCGAGTCTTCGGAGCGGTGGCCCGCGAGCTGCGGGAGAAGAATTTCACCAAGATCATCTCGCTGGCTGAGGAGGTCTGGTAACCATGGCAGCCAGGATCCGCAAGGACGACATGGTGGTGGTGATCGCCGGCGACCATAAGGGCGCCCGCGGCAAGGTCCTGCGCGTCATCCCCGAGAAGCAGCGGGTGCTGGTGGAGGGGGTAAACCGCGTTTACCGGCACGTGCGCAAAAGCCAGCGCAACCCGCAGGGCGGTCGGATCCAGAAGGAGGCCCCCCTGCACCTCTCCAACGTGATGCCCATCGACCCCAAGACCGATCGCCCGACCCGGGTACGCTTCGAGGTCCTGGCCGAGCCGGATGGTCGGGTCCGCAAACGGCGGGTCTGCGCCGGCCGAAAGTCCAGCGGGTCGGTGCTGAGCGATGTAACCCACGGGCTGAAGGAGACGAAAGGCACCAAGCCGTGATCCCCCGCTTGCTCGAAAGATATCGCCAGGAAGTGGTTCCCCGCCTCAAGCAGGAGCTGGGACGCGACAACCCCATGTCGCTGCCCAAGCTAGGGAAGATCGTGCTGTCGATGGGGCTGGGGAAGGCCGTGGCCGAGTCGACCAACAAGGCCCGCGAGAACAAACGCTTCAGCGAGGCCGAGGCGGCCCTGGCCACCGTCAGCGGCCAGAAACCCCTGGTCTGCAAGGCCCGCAAGAGCGTCTCCAACTTCAAGGTCCGCAAGGGCTACGACGTCGGCCTGAAGGTCACGCTCCGCGGACATCGGATGTACGAGTTCCTGGACCGGCTAATCTCGCTGGCCGTGCCCCGGGTGCGGGACTTCCGCGGCCTGGATCCAGCCAGCTTCGATGGCCGCGGGAATTACGGCATGGGGCTGCCCGAATACGGTGTCTTCCCGGAAATCAACCCCGACAAGGTGTCTTTTCAGCAGGGCATGAACATCACCATCTGCACCACCGCCCGCAACGATGCGGAGGCCCGTAAGCTGCTCACCCTGTTGGGGATGCCTTTCAGGAGCTAATCAGAACATGGCCCGCCTGGCATTGCGACTGAAGGCCAAGAAGAAACCCAAGTATGCGGTCCGCGCCTATACTCGCTGCGAACTGTGCGGCCGAGCCCGGGCGGTCTACCGGAAGTTCCGGATCTGCCGCTGCTGTTTCCGGAAGCTGGCCCTGGAAGGCCGCATTCCGGGCGTCCGGAAGGCCAGTTGGTGAGGATGACTGAGATGGCAATCTCCGACCCGATCGCTGACATGCTCACCCGCATTCGCAACGCCAATGCGGTCGGCAAGCGCCGCGTCCGCGTCAAGCGCAGCACGGTCTGCCTGGGAGTCGCCCGGGTCCTCAAGGAAGAAGGCTTCATCGAGGATTACACCTCCATTGATGACGCCGGCCAGGGCATCATCGAGATCGATCTGAAGTATGGACCCCAGGGCCAGAAGGTCATCTTGGATCTCCAGCGGGTAAGCCGACCCGGTTGCCGGCGGTACACCAAGGTCGACGACCTGCGCCGCGTCCGGGACGGACTGGGGATTGCGATCGTTTCGACCAATCGGGGAGTGCTGAGCGACCGTCAGTGCCGCAAGCAGCGAGTGGGTGGCGAAGTGCTCTGCACCGTGTGGTGATTGCGATGTCGCGCGTGGGTAACAAACCGATTCCCATCCCGGCCGGAGTCACGGTCCAGTTCGCCGGACGGACGGTCAGCGTCTCCGGCCCGAAGGGCAAGCTGGCCTGGAACCTGCCGGAGCCCATAACTGCCGCGATCGAGGACAACCGGGTGCTGGTCCGTCGGCCGGACGACCAGTCGTCCAGCCGGGCTCTGCACGGCCTTTCCCGGGCCCTGATCGCCAACATGATCCGGGGCGTCAGTGAGGGTTACCGGATCGGCCTGGAAATGTATGGGTCCGGCTACAGCGTGAAGACGGAAGGCCGACGGGTGCTGCTCAACTGCGGGTACACCGGCCGGGGCGTGGGGCGGGCCGCTCAGTTCGAGCTGCCGATCCCGGACGGTCTGGAGGTTCAGGTGGAAATCCCGGTGGCTCGCGGCAACACCGAGCCGGCTCGATTCTACGTGACCGGGCCCGATAAACAGGCGGTCGGCCAGTTCGCCGCCTCGCTCCGAAAGCTTCGCAAGCCCGAACCCTATCTGGGCAAGGGCATTCGTTACCTGGGTGAACATGTCCGGCGCAAGCCCGGCAAGGTCTTTGCCGGCGGCGCCGGCGCGGGCGGCTAGCCCCGGCAGCCTGCGAGGAGAGTTGTGTGAGAGCCGAGTTGCTCAAGACCTGGCGTCAGACCCGACGGGCCCTGCGGGTCCGCAAGAAAGTGACCGGCACGTCCGACCGCCCGCGATTGGCGGTCTGGCGTTCGCTCCGGAATATCGGCGCCCAAATCATCGACGACACCATTGGCCGCACCCTGTGTGCGGTCAGTTCCGCGTCCAAGGAGCTGCGTGACCAGATCGGTTATGGCGGCAACGTAAAGGCGGCCCAATTGGTCGGAAAGCTGCTGGGGGAAAAGGCCAAGCAGCTCGGCATACAGCGCGTTTGCTTCGACCGGCATGGGCGAAAGTACCACGGCCGCATCAAGGCCCTGGCGGAAGCGGCCCGCGAGGCCGGCTTAGGCTTCTAAACTGGCAGGACCAGCTCATGGCAACCAGGCCGACATCCCGACCGGCTCGAAAAACCACCGAACCCACCCCCGGGCTGCCCGAATTCGGCCAGCCCGAGCCCCTCGACGAACGTAACCTTGAGGACACGGTCGTAAAGCTCTACCGCTGTGCGACCGTGGTTAAGGGTGGTCGGCGTTTCTCCTTCGGGGCGCTGGTGGTGGTCGGCGATCGGGCCGGCCAGGTTGGTTATGGCTACGGCAAGGCCAACGAAGTTCCGCCGGCGGTCGAGAAGGGCATCAAGCAGGCCCGCCGGGCCATGTTCCGCGTCCCTCTTCGCGGGACCACCATCCATCATCGCGTGGTAGGCAAGTTCGGAGCCAGCCGGATCATCATGCTCCCGGCTTTGCCTGGGACCGGTGTGATCGCCGGGGCAGCCCCGCGGGCCGTCCTCGAACTGGCCGGCATAAGAGACGTCCTGACAAAGTGTTACGGCTCCACCAGCCCCAAAAACCTCGTCAAGGCCACCATCAACGGGCTGAAAATGCTTCGACCTCGCGCCCTGGTCGAAGAGCTCCGGGGCGTGGCCCTGGACCTGCCGCCCGAGCCGGAACCGCTGAAGGCGGCTATCGGACCTGAGCCGGCGGAGACCGTTGAGCCGGCCGCCGCGATCGCTGCCGAGCCGGACTCATCCTCGCCCGTCCCCTGGACTGACCCTCAACCGCCGCCCAAGCCTGTCCAACTCGAAGGCCAGGAGACACCGCATGATGATTGACCGAATCCTCGCTCTGGCCGGGGCCCACAAACGCCGGAAGCGCGTCGGGCGGGGCGAATCAAGCGGACACGGCAAGACCTGCGGACGGGGCAACAAAGGCTGTTTGTCGCGGGCTGGCGGCGGACCCCGGCCGCTCCACGAGGGCGGCCAGATGCCCATCTTTCGACGGCTGCCCAAACGCGGCTTCAATAATGTCCAGTTCCGCACCGAATACCAGGTCGTCAACCTGACCACCCTCGAGCAACGCTTCCAGAGCGGGCAGACTGTGAATCCGGAAGTTCTCCGGCAGCAGGGCCTGGTGCATGGGGCCGATCCGCTGGTGAAGATTCTCGGGTCCGGCACGCTCACCAAGAAGCTGGTCGTGGAAGCGCATGCCTTCAGCGGCAGCGCGCAACAGGCCATTGAGAACGCCGGTGGCCAGGTCCGGTTGATCGAGCGGATCGATCCCGCCCAGAAAGCCAAGGCCAAGCGGGGCAGCGCCAAGAAGCGGCCTGCGGACGCCGGCCAGGTACCCCAAGGGGCTGGAGGCTAGGCCGCCGACCGTTCACCACCCAGAGGTTGAACAGAGATGTTCCGGGCGTTTGTCAATGTCTTCCGCATCCCCGACCTCCGAAAGAAGGTCCTCTTCACGCTGCTGATGCTCTGCGTCTACCGGATCGGCTTCTATGTGCCGCTGCCGGGCGTGAATCAGGATCGACTGGCCAAGTACTGGCAGGGGGCCGGCGGAGCCGCCGAACAGTTCGCCGAGCTCTTCTCCATGTTCACCGGCGGCGATCTGGCCCAAAGCACGCTGTTCGGGCTGGGCATCATGCCCTACATCAGCGCCTCGATCATCCTGCAACTCCTGGTCACCGTGTTTCCGTCCCTGGAGAAACTGCAAAAGGAAGGCGAGAGCGGCCGACGCAAAATCATGGAATACACCCGCTACACCACGGTCGGCCTATGCCTCATCCAGGCCCTCTTCTGGATCCGGCATCTGCATGTCAACAACCTGGTCTACGCGGAGTTCCACAACTCCTATGAGTTCATCATCATCAGCCTGACCGGGCTGATCGCCGGCACGATGATCCTGATGTGGGTCGGCGAGCAGATCGACGAATACGGAATCGGCAACGGAATCAGCCTCATCATCATGACGGGCATCATCTCCCGTATGCCCTACGTCTTCATCGAGCTGTGGCGCGGCTTCGCGGCCAGCATCGGCGGAGCGGGCACCATGGGCGCCACCATGACGCCCGAGCGAATCGTCTTCCTCATCATAGCCTTCGTTCTGGTGGTAGCCGGGTCGATCCTGATCACCCAGGCTCAGCGGCGCATTCCGATCCAGCAGGCCAAGCAAACCCGCGGACGACGCGTGGTCGGCGGTGCCCGCCACTATCTCCCGCTGCGGGTCAACCACGGCGGGGTCATGCCGATCATCTTCGCCAGCACGTTCCTGCTGTTTCCCGGAATCGTCTTCGGCTGGCTGTCCAAGATAGGGCTCTGGCCGATCCAATTGTGGGGATTTCTCCAGGATTCCTTCCGCCCCGGCGCGTTCATCTACGACGTCTCATACGTAGCCATGGTCTACTTCTTCGCCTATTTCTGGGTTTCCGTGCAGTTCCGGCCCAAGGAGCTGTCCGATAACCTGCGCGACATGGGGAGCTTCATTCCGGGCCTCAGGCCCGGCAAGCGGACCGCCGACTACCTGGAGGCGGTCATGGAACGGATCACCTACGTCGGGGCCGGGTTCCTGGCGATCATCGCCCTGATCCCCTCGGTTGTGGCTCAGTGGATGGACATCCCCTACCGCATCTCCGCCTTTCTGGGCGGCACCGGGCTGCTGATCGTCGTCAGCGTCGCTCTGGACCTGATCCAACGGGTGGAGGCCAACCTGATCATGCGCAACTACCAGGGATTTCTGGGCGACGAAGGCGTAGGCCGGGTGAAGGGACGCGTGTACTGATGGCCGCTCGTCGTCTTATCTTCCTGGGACCGCCCGGCTCCGGCAAAGGCACTCAGGCTCAGCGGCTGGCCGCCGACCGGGGCTTTGTCCAGTTGTCCAGCGGCGACGAACTCCGCCGTCAGCGGCAGCAGGGTACCCCGATCGGCAGGAAAGCCGCCCAGTACATGGACGCCGGCACGCTGGTCCCTGACGACGTGATAACTGAGGTGATGCTGGCTGCAATTGACGGCCTACCGCCCGAAAGCGGTTTCATCCTGGACGGCTTCCCCCGCACGCTGCCTCAGGCCCAAGCCCTCGATGTCGGCTTGAAGGATCGGAAACTGGCCATTGATGCGGTTATAGATTTCAAACTAGACGACGATGAGATCATCCGCCGGATTAGTGGCCGCCGGGTTTGCAGCCAGTGCGCGGCCACCTATAATGTCAGTTTCTTGCCGCCCAGAGTCGACGGCAAGTGCGACCACTGTGGCGGCGAGCTTTACCAGCGGGCCGACGATCGGCGTGAGGTGATCGTCACCCGCCTGGAGACGTACCGCAGTCAGACCGCGCCGTTGATTCAGTACTACTCACGGCGTGGCAATTTCCATACGGTCGATTCGGCTGCCGGCGCGGACGCAGTCCAGCAGGCCGTGGCGCGCATTATCGACGCGTTGGACTGTGGATGATGAAGATTGCCGACGCCCAGATTGTCATCAAGTCGCCTCGCGAAATCGAGCTGATGCGGGCGGCTGGGCGGGTCGTGCATCGGGTGCTGGACGAGCTGGAGGCAATGATCTGCCCCGGCGTGACCACTGCCGAGCTCGATTCCCGGGCGGCGGAACTGATAGCCGAGGCCGGCGGAACCGCCCTCTTCAAGGGTGTCCGCCAGCAGCAGGCCAAAATACCGTTCCCGGCCTGCATTTGCGCTTCGGTAAACGAACAGGTGGTACACGGAATACCCGATGACCGTCCCCTGAAGCCAGGGGAAATCGTGAGCGTAGACTGCGGGGTGCGACTGAAGGGCTACTGCGGCGACGCGGCCCGGACCTTCGCGGTCGGAACCCCGGCACCCAAGATCCAGCGGCTGCTCGACGTGACCCGGGCCGCCCTGGAACTGGCCATTGAGGAAATCGCTCCCGGACGACGCTGGAGCCAAATCGCCCGCAAGATGCAGAAGTGGATCGAGCAGCACGGCTTCGGCGTGGTGCGGGAGTTCGTCGGACACGGAATCGGACAGCAGATGCACGAGGAACTCAAAGTCCCCAACTATTACGACCGCGGCCAGGGCTACGTGGATTTCGAACTCCGCGCCGGCATGACCCTGGCCATCGAGCCGATGGTGACTGCCGGTCGCCCCGAAGTGGTGCTGGCCGACCAGACCGGTTGGCCGGTAGTGACCAAGGATGGCTCGTGGGCCGCACATTTCGAGCACAGCGTCGCGGTCACCGAAGACGGGGCGGATGTGCTGACCGACGGACGGTGAGACGGTCGGGTCGGGAGGCGGAACATGAAAGTGCGTAGCAGTGTCAAACGGATCTGCGAGAACTGCAAGATCGTCAAGCGAAGGGGCGTGGTGCGGGTGATCTGCACCAATCCCCGTCACAAGCAACGTCAGGGCTAGCCGGCCCCAGGCAGGACGCGTATGCCACGTATCGCTGGTGTGGACATCCCGGCTCAAAAGCGGATCGATATCTCCCTGCGCTACATCTATGGCATCGGTCCCACCCGGGCCAGGGAGATTCTTAAGAAGGCCAATATCGATCCTTCCGTCCGGGCCAACAAACTGACCGAGGAGGAGGTGAGTCGGATCGCGGGCATCATCGAGAGCGACTACGTCGTCGAGGGTCAACTGCGGCGCCAGATCGCTCAGAACATCGCCCGCCTGAGGGACATCCGTTGCTACCGCGGAATCCGGCACATCCGCGGCCTGCCGGTCCGTGGCCAGCGCACTCGAACCAACGCCCGCACCCGCAAGGGTCCCAAGAAGACCGTGGCGGGCAAGAAGGGTATCAAGGAAATGCATCGCGGCTAGTGCCGCTCGGGAGTTGCTTCATTGGCTAAAACCGCAGGAACCAAACGCCGCGTCCGGCGGAACGTGGCCAAGGCCATAGCCCATATCAAGGCTACGTTCAACAACACCATCGTTACTATCACCGACATGAACGGCGACACGCTGTGCTGGGCTTCGGCCGGGTCGGTGCCGGCCAGCGGCGGCGACAAGAAGTTCACCGGCGCCCGCAAGAGCACCCCCTTCGCCGCCCAGCGGGCCGCCCAGTACGCGGCTCACGAGGCCAAGAAGCACGGGGTGGTCGAGGTGGAAGTCCGGGTCAAGGGGCCAGGGGCCGGGCGCGAGTCGGCGATCACCGCCCTGCAAGCCGCCGGCCTCCGCATCCAGTCTATCGAAGACGTCACGCCGCTGCCTCACAACGGGTGTCGGCCGCGCAAGCGGCGGAGGGTATAAGCATGGGGCGCTACCTCGGACCCACTACCCGACTGTCGCGACGGGAAGGCATCAAGCTGATGCTCAAGCCCATCCGCGACGAGACCGGCAAAAACCCGCTGGAGCGAAGTTACAAGAATTACCCGCCGGGCATGCACATGTACCGACGGGCCAAAAGCTCGGACTACGCGGTCCGGCTGCGAGAGAAGCAGAAAGTCAAGCGCCACTACGGAGTGCTGGAGCGCCAGTTCCGACGCTATTTTGAGCTGGCCACCCGCTCCCCGGGCAACACCGGGGAGGCCCTGCTCCAGATCCTGGAACGCCGCCTGGACAACGTGGTCTACAAGGCCCGGTTTGCCGCCGGTCGCCGGGGGGCCCGCCAGGCGGTCGTACATGGGCACATCCTGGTCAACGGCCGAAAGGTGGACCGGCCGGGGTACCTGGTGGAAGTCGGGGATAAGATCAGTGTTCACCCCCGGGAACGGTCACAGAAGTACGCCCGGGCCCAGATGGCCCTCTTGGAAGGTGTGTCCAATCCGCCGCCACAGGCCTGGCTCCAGGTCGACCCCACCAAGCTGGAGGCGACCGTGGTGGCTCTGCCGGGGCGCGACGACGTGTTGATCCCAGTGGAAGAACTACTCATCGTCGAGTTCTGCTCGCGTTAGCGGGGCCGACGGACAGGCCGTGGAGCGCTTGACGGCGCGGTAGCGGGAGGCAAGTGCAACATGCGAATCAGGTGGCGTGGCCTGGAACTACCGACCCGTGTCGTGCGGGACGAGTCGATCAGCACTGATAGCTATGGTCGTTTCATCGTCGAACCCTTCGAGCGCGGCTTTGGCACCACGGTCGGAAACAGTCTGCGACGCATCCTGTTGTCCAGCCTGGAAGGCTCGGCCGTGACCCACGCCCGCATCGGCGGCGCCGATCACGAGTTCACCTCCCTACCCGGCGTCCTGGAAGACGTCACCGACATCATCCTGAACATCAAGAGCCTGGTGGTGAACCTCGACTCCGACACGCCCAAGACCATGCGGGTCCAGCGAGCCCAGCGCGGGGAGGTCCGGGCCGGGGACTTCCAGTGCGACCCGGCAATAACCGTCCACAACCCCGAACTGCTGATCGCGACCCTCACCGACGATGTACCGTTCTCGGCCGAACTCACGGTGAGCCGCGGCCGAGGCTACGTCCCGGCTTCCGAGCACAGCCCCGACCTGGAAGAGATCGGGCTCATCCCGGTCGACGCCCTGTTCTCGCCGGTCATCCGGGTGCGTTATCGGATCGAGGACACCCGCGTCGGCCAGAAAGTCAACTACGACCGGCTGATTCTGGAAATCTGGACCAAGGGGACCACCAGGCCAGAGGACGCGCTGGTCGAGGCGGCCAAGATCTTCCGCAAACACCTCAACCCCTTCGTGCAGTACTACGACCTGGGCGAACAGGTGGCACCCGCCCTCCAGCCCGAACCGGCCGGCTCTTCACAGGATGAACAACTGCGCCAGACCCTGGAGCGACCCGTCGCCACCCTGGAGCTGTCGGTCCGCACCAGCAATTGCCTGGACGCGGCCAAGATCAACACCATCGGCGAGCTGGTCCGGATGACCGAGCATGACCTGCTGGAACTGCGCGGTTTCGGGAAGACGTGCCTGGCGGAAGTGAAGCAGAAACTGAGCGAACTGGGGCTCTCGCTCGCCGCCCCGGCTAAACCGCAGGCCCCGACCGACCCCGATCCCGCCCGGGCCGAGGTGACCGCCAATCTGGAGTAAAAACCCCCCATGCGACACCGCGTACACGGAAGAAAACTGAGCCGCACCGCCAGTCACCGCCTGGCGCTCCGCCGCAATTTGTGCCAGAGCCTCTTCGAGCATGGGGAGGTCCGCACCACGCTGGCCAAGGCCAAAGACGTCCGTCCTTTCGCTGAGCGGCTGGTCAGCCTGGCCATCGACGGCAGCCTCGCCGCCCGACAGCGAGCCGAGGCTCTGCTACGGGATCGGGCTCTGATCCCCAAGGACAATCAGGAAGAATACGACCGGATGAGCGATGCCAAGCGCAACCAGGTTATCCGGGCCCGCTCCGGCCGGCGTTATCGGGCCAGCACCACTCGCCCCGGCCTGAAGTTCACCGCGCAGGCCGTCCTCCACAAGTTGTTTGCCCAGATCGGCCCCAGCCTCAAGAAACGGAACGAGCGGCTGCACTGCGCTGGAGGCTACACGCGGATCATCAAATTGGCCGATCGGCGGCTGGGCGACGGCGGCCCGCTGGCGATCCTCCAACTGGTCGGCGAGGACGATCCGCCGCGCCCGAAAAACAAGGATAAGACTGAGCGTAAGCGCCGCACCCGCCTGAAGTACGCGGTTTATGCCGGCAAGCCGCGCCCGCGGCCCGCCCGCCGGCCGGCCAAGCCATCGGCCAAGGCCGAAGCCGCACCGACGGAGGCGTCCGAAAAAAGCGAGCCGGAGAAAACCCCATAGCGGCACCATGAACGCCGGTCAGCCTTCCATTTTCGCCCGAATCGTAGCCGGGGAGATTCCCTGCCACCGGGTGTTTGAGAACCAGCACGTCCTGGCCTTCCTGGACGTCAACCCGCTGGCCGACGGGCACACCCTCTTGTTGCCCAAGCGGGCCGTCGAGCGGCTGGAGGCCCTCACGCCGGATGAAGCCGCCGAACTGGGCCGGGCCATGGTCCAGGTGGCCCGCAAGATTCTGGGTGCCACCGAAGCACCGGGGCTCAACATACTGCTCAATGACGGGCGAGTCACCGGCCAGGAGGTCCCCCATCTGCATTTTCACCTCATCCCTCGACGGGCCGGAGATGGATTGGGTTATCGTTGGCAGCCGTTGAAGCGCACCGCCCAGGAGCTTGCTGAGCTGGCCCAGCGCATCCGGGCCCAACCCTGATCCGAAACCGCACCGCCGATCGAAGGTCCGCTAACCAGGGCCGCGCTTTGCGGTCGCCGCTGAGCACCGTATAATTCAGGGCTTACGGGGACGTAGCTCAACTGGGAGAGCGCCGCGTTCGCAATGCGGAGGTTGAGGGTTCGAGCCCCTTCGTCTCCAGTGCCTTACGTTGGGCCCAGGCGGCCCGCCGCGACAATCAGCCCCGGGGCGAGCACAACCCGGAACGACTTGCCCCACGTGGCCGGTTGAAACGCTCTCGGAGGTCAAACTGCGATGGCACGACGACCATTGACCGCACGGTTGCTCTTGATCGGTATCTGGCTGGCGTGCGTTGCTCAGGTCCAGTCGCAGCAGCCGGCAGGCGGGTTGGGCGCCAGGCCGCAGTCGGCTCCCAGCTCGCAACCCGCCGCCACCCAGCCGGCACCCGGGCTCCATCCCCGGCTGGAATTGAGCGCCACCGAGTTCGATTTTGGCGAGGTTTGGCAGGGAGCACCGGCCAAACGCGAGATTCAGGTCAAGAACGCGGGCGAGGCGGAGCTGACCATTGGCGTGAAGAGTTCCTGCGGCTGCACCGTGGTCAGCAAGCCCAAATCGCCCCTGGCCCCGGGCGAGTCCAGCGAGTTCACGATCTCATACGATACGCGCCGGGCCGGTCCCACGCATAAAAAGGTGACCTTGACCACCAATGACCCGCGGCAACCCACCGTGGAAATCCCGGTCAAGGGGACGGTTAAGCAGGTTTTTGCGGCCACGCCCTCCGACCGGATCAACATCCAGAACCTGGAAACCGGCACCACCAGGAGCGAAACCATCCGGCTGGAGAACAAGGTCGGGCGTCCTCTGCGGCTCAAGCTCCGCACTGAGGAGGACTTCGGGCCGTTCGACGTGTCGCTCAAGGAGATTGAGCCGGGAATGCTGTATGAGTTGACGG
>CAYZXK010000003.1:0-9600 GCA_964482395.1 uncultured Planctomycetales bacterium
GCGGATCGTGTACGGTCTGGTGGCGTACTACAACGCCAAGTACGCCACGCGGGTCTGCAAAGAATTCCGGGAGGTCCGCGGTGTGGCCTGAAATGCCCTTCTTAACCCGCAACAATTACACACGGGAATTGACGTTACCTCTTCGACTGGCGGCTTGGCAGCGGCCGGCGGATTCTCTTATGATCCTCTTGGTGGGCGTGGCGCCCCGCAGGTAGGATTGTGTGCGCTGGCTGCCGCCTGGCCGGCGACCGGGGCCAGAAACAGGTGTGGCGGCAGCACTTGCAGGAGCCGGCTGCTTCCGGTAGATACAGCACGCAGGCTTCCGCCGGGGAAGCCGCATGGTTATGCGAGGAGAAACCCCGTGCCTCCAGTCTCCGAGTCCGAGATTGAAGCCAAAGTCAAGAAGATCGTGGCAGACCAGATGGGCGTGGCCGAAGCGGAGATCACTCGCGAGACCTCGTTCGTCAACGACCTCAATGCCGACTCGCTCGACACGGTCGAGCTGGTGATGGAGTTTGAGGACGCCTTCGAGATGAGCATTCCCGACGAGGAGGCCGAGAAGATCCAGACCGTCGGGATGGCCATCGACTACATCCTCAAGCACCTCAACAGCGTTAAGACGCAGCAATAGCTCACCGGAGAGACCGGCCGTGGAGCATCGCCGCGTTGTTGTCACCGGGGTCG
Source organism: uncultured Planctomycetales bacterium (assembly GCA_964482395.1). GTDB lineage: Bacteria > Planctomycetota > Phycisphaerae > UBA1845 > Fen-1342 > CAYZXK01. The sequence continues at coordinate 685 of CAYZXK010000003.1, forward strand.
GGGCGATCACCCCGCTGGGCTCTTCGGTTGAGTCCTACTGGGACGGGCTGATCAGCGGGCGGAGCGGCATACGCACCATCAGCCGCTTCGACCACCATGATCAGGAGGTCCACATCGGCGGTGAGTGCCTGGACTTCGACCCCGCCCAGCACCTGGACGTCCGCCTGGCCAAGCGGGTAGACCGTTTCGCGCTATTCGCGCTGGCCGCGGCTAAAATGGCTTACCGGCAATCAGGGCTGGAGGATCGGCAGTTCGATCCGTATCGGGCGGGAGTGATCCTGGGGACCGGGATCGGGGGCTTGCGGGAGATCGAGGAGCAGCACCTGCGGATGCTGGAGAAAGGGCCGGGGAAGGTCTCGGCTTTCACCATTCCGCGGCTGATGGCCAATGCCGGCCCCGGGCACATTTCGATAGCCCTCAACTTCCGGGGGCCCAGCTCCTCGGTCGCCACCGCCTGCGCCTCGGCCGGTAGCGCCATGGGGGACGCCTACAACGCGGTTCGGCGCGGGGAACTGGACCTGGTGATCACCGGCGGAACCGAGGCGGCCTGCACGCCGCTGGGAATTGCCGCCTTCGCATCCATGAAAGCACTCAGCACCCGCAACGACGACCCACCGGCCGCATCCCGCCCCTTTGACAAGGATCGCGACGGCTTCGTGCTCAGCGAGGGCGCGGGGGTGCTGCTTTTCGAGGAATACGAGCACGCCCGGCGCCGGGGGGCCCCGGTGCTGTGCGAGGTGATCGGATTCGGGGCCACCTCGGACTCATATGACATCGTTCAGCCGGACCCTGAAGGACACGGTGCGGCCAAGGCCATGGCCCTGACGCTGGCCAGTGCCCGGCTGAACCCCGATGACGTCGATTACATCAACGCTCACGGAACCAGCACGGTGCTGGGCGACATCGCGGAGACCAAAGCCATCAAGGCGGTCTTCGGACCCGCGGCCCGCAGGATCCCGGTCAGCAGCACCAAGAGCTCGATCGGACATCTGCTGGGCGCCAGCGGCGGCGTGGAGGCCATCGCCTGCGTGATGGCCATCCAGAGTGGTACGTTGCCGCCCACGATCAACCTGCATAACCCCGACCCGGAGTGCGACCTGGACTACGTCCCCAACACGGCCCGCGACGCCCGGGTCCGGGTGGCCATGAGCAACTCATTCGGCTTCGGCGGGCACAACACCTGCCTGCTATTCCGAGCTGTCTAGCCCGGCATCCAAGCCACACCCGGCCCAGAGCCCGCAGCGCGGGCGACGGCCCGCGGCCGGCAGCTTCATGCAGGTTGAGCCCGGCGGACCACGACCAGCCGACCGCGTTCAAGCCCCCAGCCGATCAGGTCCCGGTGTTGCTGGTGCCATCGGATGTCTGTTGCGCCTCCTCACCCAGTTCGATCAGCGCTCGCAGGAAGGAGGCGAAGAGGCTTTGCGAAACGTTGATGATTCCGTCTTCGATGGTCGCCCGCACGGTAGGATCGCACCCGGTCATAAAAGGCACCAGCATGCTTACGGCGATGACCAGCCAGCGCCCCGCCGGGCGACACCTTTGTGCACGCATCTTCTGCTCCTTGTCGTGCCAGGCCCCGCACGCCAGAATCCTAATGGCATCCAGGCTGTCCGGCCACCGGGAGCCGGAGCCGTGGCTGCCCGCGTCCTGATCGGGGTCGGGCAAGTCAGGGCCCGCCCGGTTCGGCCGGTCGCATCGCCTGCGCTCCGCGGGGGTGGCATCGGGCGTGGACTTCCTGAAGGTGTCTGGTCTGCACGTGGGTATAGATTTCGGTCGTGCTGATGCTGGCGTGGCCGAGGAGTTCTTGCACTACCCGCAAGTCGGCTCCACCCTCCAGCAGGTGGGTGGCAAAACTGTGCCGGAGGGTATGGGGGCCGACTTGGCCGGGGATTCCGCGTCGTCGGGCCTCCCGTCGAACCAGCTCCCACACCGCGGTCCGTTCCATCGGTCCGCCGGTCCGGGACAGGAACAGCGGCAGCGACGCGGACAAAGCCCTGGTCAGCGGCGGCTCCCAACGGCCCCGCTGCTGCCCCTTTTCCAGAAGCCTGGGTCGAAGGTGCTGGAGGTAAGCCTGCAAAGCCTGGCGGGCTTCGCGGCCGATCGGCGTGACCCGCTCCTTGCGTCCCTTTCCCATGCAGCGCAGGTACCCGGCTTGGAGATTCACGTCGCCGGCCCGCAGCTCACACAACTCGCTGGCCCGCAGGCCGCAGGCGTAGAACAGCTCCAGAATCGCCCGGTCGCGCAGTCCGAGTGGGCTTTCCAGGTCCGGCGAAGTGACCAGCTCGACCGTCCGCTCCAGGTTCAGAGTCCGCGGCAACCGCTGCCAGCGCTTGGGCAGCTCGACCGTGGAGGTGCGGTCCTCAGCGATCTGCCCGCTAAGGTGCAGCCACCGCAGCCACATTCGGAGAGCCACCACGCGTCGGGCCAACGTGGTCTCCTTGTAGCCCAATCCGCTTTGCTCGAGCAGGAAATCCTGAATCAACTCGGACGTGAGCTGCCCCCAGTCGTCCACCCCGCGGTGTCGCAGGAACGCTCCGAACCGGAGCAGGTCGCGCCGATAGGCCCGGACCGTGTTGCTGGCAAGTCCCAGCTCGACGTTCTGATAAACGCGGAAAGCCTCCAGAGAGCGCGCGAAACGTTCGGAGCACGTCAGCGGCTCAGCGCGTCGGGCAACCGGTGATCGCCGGGCGGGCCCCATCGAGCAGCTCGCATCCCTGCGGATGACAACAGGCTCCATCCACTCGACGGGTAGTATACGCGATTGCGCCGGAGCACGCACGCAAGCCGGTCGGCGGGGGGCCGGCCAAGAGCCGCGCTGCGCGGCGGGTTTGTTGCCCGATGGGGCTAGGCAACCAAGCTCGAAGATGTTATAAGAGTGATAGGTCGAGGGGCAGAGGCAGCGTGATGCCGACTGTCCCCCCGTCCGCTTTCCCGACAGGAGGTTGTCATGCGCCGATTTGCCTGTGTGGGGCTGTGCTGGGGGCTGGTTGTGATTATGGCGGCGGGGGCCGCGGCCCAGCTTTCCAGTGAGGACATTGCCGCACTGCGCGCCCAGGGCGAGCGGGAGGGCTGGACTTTTACGGTCAGTGAGAATCCGGCTACCCAGCGTCCGCTGGAGGAGTTATGCGGGTTTGTGGTGCCGGATAACTGGTGGGTGGGGGCGAAGTTCGACCCCTGCACGCCGACCCGCAGTCTGCCGGCAGCCTTCGATTGGCGGGATTATGGGGCCTGTCCCCCGGTCCGCAACCAGGGCAACTGCGGGAGCTGTTGGGCTTTCGGCACCGTCGGCCCCCTGGAATCCAACATAATCATCAAAGACGGCATCGTTCCTGACCTGTCCGAGCAATGGCTGGTGAGCTGCAACAGCGACGGGTGGGGCTGCAACGGCGGCTTCTGGGCCCACGATTACCATGAATGGAAACCCGATCCCTGCGGCGGCAAAGGGGCGGTGCTGGAGGCGGATTTCCCTTACGTGGCGGCAAACGTACCCTGCAATTGTCCGTATAACCACCCGTATCTGATCCAAGACTGGGCCTACATCGGCAACTCCTACAGCGTGCCGCCGACTGACTCGATCAAGCAGGCCATCCTGGATTACGGCCCGGTTTCAGCGGCGGTTTACGTCAACTCCGCCTTCCAGGCCTACAGCGGCGGAATCTTCAATGGTTGCACCAGCGGAACGGTCAACCACGCCGTCGTGCTGGTGGGCTGGAACGACAACGGCGGCTACTGGATCATGCGCAACTCGTGGGGGCCGAACTGGGGTGAGGGCGGGTACATGCGTATCCCGTACGGCTGCTCGAGCATCGGCTATGCCGCCTGCTACGTCGTGTATCCCGGGATGGCCGGGCTGGAGGTCAGCCCCGCCGACGGACTGGTCTCGCAGGGCGACCCGGGCGGACCCTTCACGCCCAGCAGTATCACCTACACGCTGCGCAACCCCTCCGCACTCGGCATTGACTACAGCGTTACCAAAACGGCTCCCTGGTTGACCATCACCAATCCAAACGGCCACATCGGCGGCAACGGCACGGTCTACGTCACCGTGTCGATCAACGAGAACGCCAACTCGCTCGGCCTGGGCCGCTACACCGATACCATCAACTTCGTCAACCTGACCAACCACCGCGGCGATACCACTCGACCCGTGAAACTCGAGGTCGGGGCCCCGATCCGACTCTACCGCTTCACACTGGACAACAACCCCGGCTGGACCACCCAGGGGGAATGGGCCTTCGGTCAGCCGACCGGACAGGGCGGAACCTATGGCTTCCCGGATCCTGCCGCCGGAGCCACCGGGACCAACGTCTATGGCGTGAACCTCGACGGCGATTATTCGACCACCTACGGCGGCCCGTATTATCTGACCATGGGACCGCTCAACTTCAGCCAGGCCAGCGGTGGCACGCTCTACTTCCAGCGCTGGCTGAACACCGATTATCAGCCGTACGTCACCGCCACCGTCGAAGCTTCGCACAATGGCACCGACTGGGTACAGCTCTGGTCGAACGGGAAGAAGGTGATCAAAGAGAACAGTTGGTCGCTGAAGTCCTATGACCTGCCGGCCGTCATCGATCACCAGCCTACGGTCTACGTGCGCTGGGGCTACCGGATCGGCGTGCAGGCCCAGCCTTACTCCGGCTGGAACATCGACGACATCGAGATCTGGGCCTTCGCTCCGCCGCCGACCGACTGCAACGGCAACGGTATCGATGATGCGACCGACATCGCCAGCGGCACCAGCTATGACGACAACGAAAACGTGGTGCCCGACGAATGTGAGAAGCTGGCCGGCGACCTGAATTGCGACGGCCACACCGGGTTTGCGGACATCAACCCGTTCGTGCTGCTGATGACCGACCCGTCGGCCTACCTGGCCACCTACCCGGACTGCATCCGAATCAACGGAGACATCAACGGAGATGGCACGGTCGGTTTTGCCGACATAAACCTGTTCGTCAGCCTGATCGCACGCTGAAAGAGCCTGGCGTAGCGACCAGAGGCTTAACCGCCCGGCGCCGACCGACCCATGGGGCCGGCCGGCGCCGAGCTTTCCGATCGGCAGCCCCAGGCGTCTTACAGGCTACGATAGTTCGGTGACCGGCTGCGCCGAGCGGCCGCCGACCCCAAAGCAGGTTGCAGAGTGGCGGCCCGGTTATTCCCGTTCCAGGTTCAGGCCGGCCACGAACTCCAGCGCGACCGGCAGCACCTGGGCGGTGACGCTCTCGATGCTGCCATCGACGATCGCCCCGGCGGCGGCGTGGTGTCCACCTCCGCCGAACTTCTGGGCCAGCTCCAGCACCGAAACTCCCCCCTCGGCCCGAAAGTTCATGCGGACTTTGCCGCGGTTCCCCTCCGAGAACAGGATCGCGACCGCGACGCCCTCGATCGATCGCGGGACCTCCACCTGATCATCGATATCGGCAGCGCAGCAGCCGGTCGACGTTATCTCCTGGTGACTCACCGTGCTCCAGGCCAATCTGCCGTCGTCGCTGACCCGGGTGTTGCGGTAGACGATTCCCAGCAGGTCAAATTCGCCGCGGCTGTGACTGCGGTGCATGCGCTCGCAGATCATGGCGATCTGGGCCCCGGCCCGGGCCAGCTCATGTCCGACCGCCAGGGAATGCGGGTCGGTATTGGAAAGAGAGAATCCCTGGGTATCGGTGTGGATGCCGGCATACAGCAGGGTGGCGATGGTGGGCGTGATCTGGCAGCCCAGGGCCCTGAGGAGCCCGTACACCAGTTCCGAAGTGCTGCTGGCCCCCTCGACCACCCACTTCCAGCGACCGAATCCGGTGTTGGTCGCGTGGTGATCTATGTTCAGGATGGGCAACTCGCTCCACCGGGCCATCTGCCCGATTCCGTTCAGCCGACGCTCCTTGGCCGTATCCAGCGCCACGATCAGGTCACAGGATTCGACTTCCTGGCTGCTGGCCGGTCGCAGGCCGGCATAGCGCAGCAGGTACTGGAGCTGACGCGATACCGTGCCCACCGGCAGGATCAACTGCGGGTACTGGCCCAGCTCGGGCAACGCCAGCCACAGCGCACCCAGCGACGCCACCGCATCGGCATCCGGGGTCACATGGCTGATCAGGGCCGGCCGACGGGCCTGCCGCAGGGCTTCACACACTTCCGGCGGAACAATGGCCGGGTCGACCGAAGTGCTGGGCTGCGTGTTCATTCGGCAGTCCGCATGGCCTCAATCAGAATGTCAGCGACCTCCGGACGGGTAAACTCCACCGGCGGGCGCTGGCCGCTGGCCAGCATCTGTCGGACCGCAGTTCCCGACAGGAAGACCCGCTCCTGCGGTGTACTATTGGTAGTCTTATCGCTGGCCATGGCTCCGGCCTTCCTGCACCAGAAAGTATGCTCGAACTTCAGGGGCACAATGCCCAGCGCTGCCGGGTCCAGCTCGTCGAAGATCCGTTGGGCGTCGTAGGTCCCATAGTAATTGCCGACGCCGGCGTGGTCGCGGCCGACGATGAAGTGCGTGCAGCCGTAGTTTTTCCGCAAAATGGCGTGCAGCACCGCTTCCCTTGGGCCGGCGTATCGCATGGCCGCCGGCAGCACCGCTAGCAGAGTGTTATTGGGGTTGTAGTAGTTGGCCAGCAGGACCTGATAGCATTTCATCCGCACCTCGGCCGGGATGTCGCCCTTCTGCGTCTGTCCCACCAGCGGGTGGATCAAGAGCCCGTCACAGATTTCCAGGGCGCACTTGGTTATGTACTCATGGGCCCGGTGAATGGGATTGCGGGTCTGAAAAGCCACTACCGTCCGCCAGCCGCGCTCCACGAAAGCCGCCCGGGTCTGGGCCGGCGTCAGCCGATATTCGGGAAACTGCGGGTCATGCCGGGGCGTGATCACCTCCACCGGCCCGGCCAGGCAGACCTCCCCCTGGGCCAAGGTCACCGCGACGCCCGGATGGGCCGGATCGGCGGTCCGAAAGATCTTCTCGGCCTCCCGAAGTTTGTCATGGGCGTACTTCTCCCGCACCGTCATCACGGCCAGCAGTCGGTCGCGCTCGTCGGTCAAGGCCACCGGCTGACCGCTGTCGATCTGTTCGGCCAGGGCCCGCGTTACCGGACAGAGGATCGGCACCGGCCAGAGCAGTCCGTTGGCCAGGCGCATCTGCTCGCAGACCCAATGGAAGTCCTCCGCCCCCATGAACCCGGTCAGCGGGCTGAGTGCTCCCACGGCCAGCAGTTCCAGGTCGCACTGCTCTCGTTCCCCCAAGCTGACCCTCACCAGCCCCTCGGCCGATCGGCGCAGGCTCTCGGCCCGCACGGCATCGACCACCAGATTGACCAGCTTTCCGCCATGCGGCGGGATCGAACCGACCTGACTCATATTGCCCTCCAAGTCGGTGGCTGTGGCGACTGCAAACTAAAACCGTCATTATAGCACCCACGGGCCGGATAAAGCGGCGGCCAGTCGCCCGACCAGCCCCAAGCATCCGATCGCCGGCTCAGCCGGCCTGGTCTTCCAGCTCGATCCTGTGAGAATCCGAACGGAATCGCCGCTCGTTGAACAAGCCCCCGAAGACGAGGGCGGCCAGCACGGTGACCGCGATCGGAACCATGAAGATCTGGGCCCAGGCGTGCCCGCCGGCTGCCAGCCGGAAATAATCGGCGACCTGACCGGCAACCAGGCTGCCCACCAACATTCCGACCCCATTGGTGACAAAGACCATCAGGCCCTGAGCGCTGGCCCGGATGTCCTTCCGACTCAGCCGCTCGACAGCGATCATCCCGGCGACGAAGAAGAAGGAATAGCAGATTCCATGCAGGCACTGGGCGGCAACCACCAGCCAGACCGGGCGGCCGATCGCGAAAACCGCGTAGCGCAGCGGCCAGGCCAGGATGCCCAGCAGGATGGTGGTCCGCATGCCCAGGTGCCGGAGCGAGCCGGCCAGCAGGAGCATCAGCAGCACTTCCGCGATCTGGCCCAGGCTCATCGCCAGATTCGCCCGGCTCTCGGGCAGCCCCGGGCCGGCACCCGGCTCGGTTAGGAACAGAAAGGTCAGGTTGTAGTAGAAGGGCAGCTCGATCGCCACCACCAGGGCGATTAGCAGTAGCACCGCGAAGTTCCGGTTGGCCGTCAGCTTCAGAGCCTCCAGGAAAGCGTAGGGGTTGCGGGCCTGCCGGGCCGGCGGAGTGTTGGGCAAACTGAAGCAGTACAGCCCCATCAGAATTGACAGACCGGCCGCGGCCACTAGGCAGTCCCCGGCCCGAGAGCGGCCGGGAGTGAGAATCTCCCAGGCCTTCAAGTAGCCGCTCAAGACCCAGTTGATTACGATCCAGCCCAGCGTGCCCCACACGCGGATGTAGCCGAACTTGCGCGAATCCTTCAGGTGATAGAAGGCGATGGCATTGGTCAGCGCGATGGTGGGCATGTACAGGATGGCGTAGCAGAGTATCGCCGTCCACAGGGCCGGGAACTCCCGCTGCCGCCAGGCCCACAGCAGCAGCATGGCTCCGACCAGGTGCACACCGCCGGTGAAGATCTGGTTGGGCAGAAACCGGTCGGCGATCCAACCGGCCACCAGCGGGGAAAGCATCGCTCCCAGCGCGGTTGTCAGATAGACGTAATTGATCTGGGGGTCGGTGAAGCCCAAACTGCGCATGTGGCCGGCAATCAGCACGGCCCATGATCCCCAGATGGCGAACTGGATGAACATCATCAGCGAGAGGCGGACCGTCAGCCACGCAGGCCGCCGGGCGACCGCCGTCGGCACAACCGCCCCACTGATGTCTTTCCGGTGTTCCATTTAAGATCCCTAGCAGCCCGTTGAAAAACCCCTTGCCTCGCATGCAATAATAATGGCATCAAGGAGGATGTGGCATGGCATTGGGACTGCGTGGGGGTGAGCGGCAGGAGGAACTCTGGATTCCGACGATGGCGGTGGTGCGCGGGCCG
>CAYZXK010000004.1:0-22634 GCA_964482395.1 uncultured Planctomycetales bacterium
CCGCCACCCGCCGCCGCCGCCCGACCCGACTTCCCACCACCCCGCTTGTTCATGTTCAACGGCCTCCGCATGGATTGTCCGGCCGGCTTCCAAGCTTCGCAAGCCGCACTCCGCAACGGGGCGACATTCCGCTAAGCTAATCGGCATGCCCGGCGGATCTTCTCAACCGCGGCGTGGGTGGAACCAGTGCCTGGTTGCCCACCTGCTCACTGCTGACACCCCGGCCGATCGCCTGACAGTCCTGGCAACGCTGCTGAGGCAATCCGACCTGCCCCGCCAATTCACCTTGCAGCTCGGACCCGGACGCCCAGCGCTGACCGATTTCCCGATCCGCCGTGTCCACTCGCCCGCTCCGATCACATGCCTGAAGGCCGCAGCTCTGAGCCGCGTACTGAATCGGCTGGCAGACTCCCAGGATGCCAGCACGGTCATTCTGCATGCCTGGTCAGACCGCGCGGTCGACTGGTGCCGGCCACTGCTGAGGACCAACCGACCCCTTCTGCTGGAAGTGGACCCATCCATCAACCCGGCGCGACTGGTCCAATGGTCGCAGGAGATGTGCCTGGCGTTTGTCTGCCCGGACCGGACCACCCGGCAACGCCTCCTATCAGTCGGCGTGCCTCCATCGCGTACGCTGGTGGTCCGGCCGCTGATCCATGGGACGACGCTGGGTCCCGGTCGCCGTCCCATGGTGCGTGCCTGGCTGGGGCTGACCGACCGCGACCTCGCGGTGACCGTCCTGCCCCCCATAACTCGGCGGAGCGGCGCCTTCATAGCGACTTGGGCAGCCCTGCTCCTGGAAAAGGTCCGGCCCGAGGTCCGACTGGTTCTGAGTGGCGAGGGTCGCGAACTGTTGCGGATTCGGCGTCTGGTGACCGCCTGCCGGCACGACTGGATGGTGCACATCGCCCCACCCGGCATGCCGTTACCAGACCTGCTGGCAGCTACAGACCTGGCGATTCACCTTCCGAGCGGTCCGGCCGCGACAACCGGCCTGGCTTGGGCGATGGCGGCGGGCTGTCCCGCAGTGGTCAGCGAGCAACCCGAGGTCACCGAACTCGTGGGTCCGGACAGCTCATGGTTATCGCCGGTCGGCAGTCCCCAACTTGCCGCTCAAACCATGCTGAGGGCGATCGAGAACCCCGAGCAATCGCGGCTGAAGTCCAGACAGGCCGCCGACCGAGCCGCAAGACTGTTTTCACCGCAGCACGGAATCGGCATTTACAGACAGGTTTATGCGAACCTTGCCGCCCGGCGACCCGCAGCCGCCACACTGCTTCCGGCCTCGTAATCAGACCTACTCGGCCGGCATTCCGACCGTCTGTCGCAGCTCGCAGAGAATGTCATCGTATCTTGACGCGTCGGCCAACAGCGCGGTCGCAAGGTCATCGAACAATCTGGCCAAAGGTTCAGGCAAAGCGGCCAGTTCGGCTGGTGGCGGGCGGATGGCCCGCAGCAGGGCCTCTATCTCGGCTGCCATCCGGTTCAGCCGGTCCACTTCAGGGTCCACACTTTCCTGAACCTCAGGTACCGGCTCGGGGCTGGCGGCCATGACCAAAGTGGCCTCGCAACCGGTTTCCGCTCGAGTTGGCAGTTCCTGCGAAGCTTGCCTCGCCGCCACCGAGGGCGGAGCATTACTTGGGGCGGGAGCGCTTTCGAACTCCGCAGCCAGACGCGCTACCTCGCGCAGTTGCCGTCGGGCTTCCACAAAGTCCGGGTTAGTAGCCAGAGCTTGCTCGAGGGATCGGGCCGCCAATGCATACTGCCCCGCCTCGCTTTGCACCACGGCCAAGTTGTAATACGCGTCCGCCTCGGTCCCAGCCAGGCGAAACGCAGCCAAGGCCGGCTCGTACTGTCCCAGCTTGGCCAAGACCAGGCCGCGGTTCATCTGAGCCCGACGGAACGTGGGTTCCAACTCCACCGCCCGGGCCAGGGCAGCCTCAGCCTCCAGGTACTTGCCTTCCAGGCACAGGCTGAAACCCAGGTTGTTGTGCAAGTACGCCGCAGTCGGAGCGTGGGCCAGGGCCGCGCGAAACTCCGAACTCGCCTCCGCATGCCGACCAAGCTTGTTCAGAACGATGCCCAGCCGGTTATGGGCCGCAACCAGGCCCGGAACCAGCTCCAGAGCTTGGCGATACTGGGCGGCCGCCTGTTCCAGGTTCCCCTGCCGCTCGAGAAGGTGGCCGTGCGCGACGTAGGTGGACGCGTTCAGGCGTGGCGTGACGTCGGTCCTGGCAGACGGCAATGCACCCGGCGTGTTGCTTTCGCGGGTGGACTGGCACGCCGCCAGGCTCGCCAGGACCAGCCCGACCGGCAGCCTGCATACAGGTTTTACCCGATTGCCCATCGGGAGCCTCCGGCTAATCAGTTTTCGCGGTGTTTGAGGCGCCGGTCTGGCTCGGACCGGCGGCATTGCCGCTCTTCTTCTTGGGCGCGTATGTCCCCTCGTTGACCTTGATCAGGATGGCTTGGGCGGCGTCCATGCCAGCACTGGCGGGCAGGTCGCGGCTCACCATTTCCGAGGTGGCGTCAATACCTGCCTCGCACAGGAAGGTGATGATCCGCGCCGTCCGGTCCGCCACTAGCTTCTGGTCGGTTTCGTCAGTGTTGAAGCGGACCGTGCCGCCATACAGCTCCAACAGCCTCGCCAGCCGGCGAAGATGTTCCTCGCCCAGCGAATTGAGCCTCGCCTGACCCGGCAGGAAATGCACGTCAGAGACACTCATGTCCGCCAGCAGGGCGTTGTCCACCATGTGTGCATACCGGCCTGCAACTCGCTGGGCCGATTGGAGGTGCCGTGGGGCGGGGCATTGAGTCTCGTGACCGGTTGCGAGCAGCCCCCGCAGACCAGGCCCAAACCCAGAAAGACCACTGTGAGCCGCATCTGTGACTCCTGTCCGGCCGTGCCCGCCTGGATGCATCCCGGGCGCAGCCAAAACCCTGCCAATAAAATCGGCCCGGCCCATCGCCGGTCTGAAGGTCGCGTTGCGACCGTTTTGGCCGCCCCAACGACCTCCTTCCGCGTTAGAATCCCCATCATGCTCGTGCGGCAGGTCGCAGCCCTCGCGTTTCTGGCGGCGCTAACCTTCGGCTCCCTGGGCCTGACCGTCGGTACGGCCTGGTACCTGCGGAGCAACCGCTACCGCGAGTCGTGCGCGCACCGCCTCAGCGAGTTACTGAGCTTTCCGGCCGAAATCGGCCGAGTCGTGCCAAGATCTCGCAGAACACGGGAATTCCACGCCATTCGCATCTGGCTGCCGCAACGCCGGGCGGAGATCGCGTTCTGCCAGAAGGCCGTGCTGACTCAGGTGCCTGATGTTGGGACGCGATACGCCCTCGAGCTGCGCGGCGGCAAATGCGAAATCTCCACCCGCACCTGGCTGGGAGAGGATTATCGGCTGGCCCTGGAGTCGGGCCTGCGGGCCGGATTCAGCCTGGAGGCCCCCCTTAGAGTAGCTTTCAGCGGGATCGACCTGACCTTCAGCCACGGCGAGTTCCAGGCGACTTTGGCAGACGCGGGCGGCACAGTCTGGTTCGACCAGCCGAACCTCGGGCAGGCGACCGCGACTTGTTACCGGCTGAACGGATACAGCTCCTCGGAGCCAGTCGTGCTGAGCATGGAGTTCACCCAGGCCGCGTCAGGGATCCGGCTCACTCAGGTCGAGCTTTCGGTACCGGAACTGCCGGTGGAGGCCGTGCGGCTGGCCAGTCTGGTGGGTCGGGCCATTCAATCCGGGTCCTTCACCGGCCGCTTGTCCTGCCAGGAAACCCAGTCCGGGCGGCAATTAACCGTGAGCGGCGAAGTCTTCCAACTTCAGCTCGCCGAATGCACGACCGGCCTGGTGGAGCCCCCCTGGGAGGGTCTGGTTCCGCAGGCTGAGCTAACCGGGCTGACCCTGCTGGACGGACGGCCGATACGGTTGGGCTTTCGGGGTTTGCTCACCGACTTGCGGACCGATCGAGTGCTGGCGACCTGGGGTCTGGGCGACGTCGGGGGCCGGCTTCTGTTGCGAGTTCATGCGGCTGAGTTTTCGCCGGCCGGCGTGGATCGTCTGGTGGTCTCTGGCCGGGCCGAGGGCATCCCGGTGGAAGCCCTGGCAAGATGGGCGGGCCGGGGCGAGATGACCGGCTTGGCGCGGGTCGTGCTGAATGACCTGACCATAACCCAGAACCGCATCACCTCGCTGGACGCCCAGATCGAAATACGCCCCAACGCCGATCAGCGGGGCTGGATCGATCGAGAGTTGCTGTCCCAGGCGTTCCAGCGGACGGTCGGCCTGGCCCTGCCTTCATTCCTGCCTGAGCGGATCGAGTACCGGCGACTAGGCTTTCGGGTGGACCTTCACGACGGGATGCTCTACGTACTGGGCACCCACGGACCCCGGGGCAAGGCCATTCTGAGCATCAGCGTGGCGGGGCAGGAAATGCCGGTGCTGTTTGAGCCGGAGAGCGCTCTGGACGTCAGCGCCCCGCTGGAGCGGTTTCGGACATATCTAACCGCGTATGCGACGGCTTCCTGGCAAAGGCTGGCCGGGCATGGATTCCGCAGCAACCTGCCCGAGTCGATCACTGGCCCGGCGCGAGAGTAGGCGACGGTGGGCAGGCACGCGGAGCATTACCTGGTCGCCCTGGTGATCGTGGTCAGCATGGGGCTGACCGGTCTGACGGTCTGGGCGGTGGCTGAGCAGGGGCGAGCCCTGCAAGCTCGGGAGCTGACCGACCTGAGGAACGCCGCCGCCACGGCTGCCGCCCAACGCCAGGCGAGGCTAGCGACCGACACCGAACGGGCCTTCGAGGCGAGCAGCAAGGTCTGGGAGGCCGGCGGCCAGGATGAGCTGGACGCCTGGGCGGCCGGGCAGACCGACTGGTTACTAGCCTGTTGCCGGACTCCCGACGGAGTGTGGACAGTCTATCCGCGCACGCCTCTGGAAGCACCGTTGCCCAGCGCCGGCCAGCCGACCTCCGGCGAGCAGCCGGCCAGCGCGCGATCCGATCTGCTCTCGATGCTCAATGAGCTTAACCAGCTTGCGACCAGCCCGGACCCGCTGACGCGTGCCGCCGCGCTGCTGGGGATGGCAACCTGTGAGCGACAGTTAGGCCATCCGCTGGCGGCCGCTCGGATTTGTGCCGACGCGGCGCACTTGTTGCGCTCCAATCCTCGGCTAGCTCGCCTGGCGTTCCGGGCCGAGTTGGCCCGAATCGACTCTTTGCTGGCGGCCGGCGACTCGGCCCGCGCCGCCGATGCCCTGACAACCTTCTTGAGCGGCCTGCTCAGCGACCATCCGGCCCGTCTGGCCACGCCGGAGGTCAGTCGGCTTCAGCAGCAGACGGACGCCCTCGGACTGCCCGAGGCCAGCCCGGTAATCACCATGCTGGCACAGCTCCGGGTACGAGCAGAAGAGCGGCAAGAGGCGGCCGAGACCATTCAGCGGCTCTTGGCGGAGCTTCCGACCGCCCCGCCTCCCCGTGGTCAGCATGCCGAGTTCCTCAGCGGGAGCGCGCCAGGCGGCCAGCCCCTGGTCGTCGCGCTGCGCCAGATTGGACCGGACGTCTGGCTAGCGCTGGGCTGTCCGGCGGCAGACCTGCTCCAGCGTTATTGGGACTCGCCCGCGGACGCTCCCTGGCAAGTACGATTGCCCGAGGCGGAGCCGGCCGGCGCCACCCACCCGACGCCGGCCCCGGCGCTGCTCAAGCTGGGCCCGGAGTTCGGCGGTGCGATTGTCGAGCCGAGCTTGCGGGCCGGCGAGCGTCTGCGGGCAGTGGCCCGGCGGCAGCTTGCCGTCGTGCTGGCCACTGGCGGCGGGGCATCCGGGGCCTGGATGGTGGTCATTTGGCTGATGCTGCGGCTGGTGGCGCGACAACGCGAGCTGGCTCGTCTCCAGGCCCGATTTGTGGCCGACATCAGCCACGAACTGAAGACCCCCCTGGCCCTGATCCGGCTGCTGTCGGAAACTCTGGCGGACCGCCGGGTGCGCGACCCACAGCGCGTTCATGCCTACCACGAAACCATCTGCCGCGAAAGCGAACGCCTGACGCTCCTGCTGGACAACATCCTGGATCTGGGCCGGATCCAGTCCGGCCGCAAGCAATACCAGTTCACGGAGTGCGACGTGGGCCAGGTGGCACGGCAAGCCTGGGCGTTGTTTGAACCCCAGTTTGCCGCCGAGGGGTTCGACGCCCGATTGGAAATCTCCCCGGATCTGCCGACCATCCTGGCCGACGGGCAGGCTCTCCAACAGGTGATGGTCAACCTGCTGCAAAACGCGTACCGGTACAGCGACGAGAACAAGTACGTCCGCCTGTCGGTGACTCGGGAGGGCTACCTGGTCCTGATAACCGTCGAAGACCACGGCATCGGGATGAACCGCCAGCAGCTCAAGCGATTGGGCGACAGCTTCTTCCGGGCCGAAGATGCGCGGGTGCGGCAACAGGCTGGCGTGGGGCTGGGGCTGGCGATCGTGCACCACATCGTCAGCGCCCATCAGGGCAAGATCGAGGTCGAGTCTCGACCGGGCCAAGGGAGCAAGTTCACGGTCTGGATTCCCTTCCAGCCGGCCACCTGAAGCCCAGGCCACCGTCCAGCCATCCGAGAGCCATGCCGCCGGGCCCGTAGCAGTGGGTTGAAAAACCGTAGTGCCGGACCTCCGAGTCCAGCGCGACCGTGGTGGTGGACCGAAAACGCCGGCCCCGCAGGTCCGGCGCTGCTGACTCAAGCACCTCAGGCAGTTTTTCAACCGACTGCCAGGTGGGCTTCGGCTGGAAGCCAGGCCCGCCAGGTCCACCGCCGCTCTAGAAGATGAAATCGGTCGAGAGGAACTTGGAGTGCCGACCGGAGACGATCTGCGAGATGATCTGCTCGTTCACTTCGTTGGCCTTGGCGGCCACCAGGCTGCGGATCGAAAAGACCCGCAGGGCATCGGAAACGGAGAGGGTACCCTCGGCGGAGTCCTTGCGTCCGGTAAACGGGAAGGTGTCCGGGCCACGTTGGCATTGGCTGTTGATGTTCACGCGGCAAACCTGATTGACCAGCGTGTCGATCAGGCGACTGAGCCGTTGCGGCTCATTTCCAAACAAGGCCGCCTGCTGACCCACCGGGCATCGCACCACCCAGTCGATGACCTCACTCTCGTCCTCGTATGGCAGGACGGGAACGACCGGTCCGAATTGCTCGACCTGGCATATCTGAGTCTGCGGATGGGCGGGGTACAGCACTGCCGGATAGAAGAGCGTATGGTCGATGGTGCCGCCCCCAGGGTTGAGAATGCGTGCCCCACGTGCCACAGCCTCATCGACCAGGCTCCTCAGCCAGGCCGGCTTACCATCTTCGGGCAGCGGGGTGATCTGTACGGCCTCTTCCCAGGGCATGCCGACCTGGAGCTGGCTGACCGCCGCGGCCAGCCGCGAGCAGAACTCCTCGGCCACCCGACGATGGACAAAGATGATTTTGATCGCCGTGCAGCGCTGCCCGTTGAAGGAGAAGGCTCCCAGCACGCATTCGCGGGCCGCCAGGTCCAGGTCGGCGTCCGGCAGGATCACGGCGGGGTTCTTGGCCTCCAGTCCGAGCACGCAGCGGAGCCGGTTAGGCCGCGGATGCTGGTGCTTGAGGATGGAGGCCACCTTAGCCGACCCGATGAAGGCCAGCACGTCGATCCGGCCACTGGCCATCAGTGGTCCGACCACCGTGGGCCCATCTCCGCAGACCGTGTTCACCACCCCGGGCGGAAAACACTCGGCCAACCCGTCGAGCAGCGCAGCATGGAGCAGCACGCCGTGCTTGGGCGGCTTGAAGATCACCGTGTTGCCCATGATCAGAGCCGGGATCAGAGTGGTGAAAGTTTCGTTGAGGGGGTAGTTGTACGGACCCATGCACAGGACCACGCCCAGTGGGCTGCGCCGAATCTGGGCTACAAAGCCGTGCTCGATGGCAAAACGCGAGCTGATGCGATCCAGCTCCTTGAGCGCCTGAATCGTGTCGCGGATGTAATCGACGGTGCGATCGAACTCCTTGCGGGCGTCGGGGAGTGCCTTGCCGATCTCCCACATCAGCAGCCGGACCACCTCGTCTCGCACGGCCTCCATTCGCGGAATGAAGTCCGCGACGTGGCGGATGCGATCAGCCACCGACATGGTCGGCCAGAGCCCGCGGCCATGGTCGTATGCCCGGCTGGCCGCTTCGAGTGCTTGCAGAGCCTGCCGGTCGGTCATCAATGGGTAATGCCCGATCGGGCAGGGAGCCAAACCGCCGGCTGGGCCGACGCAGACCGGAGAAAGGACCTTCTGGCAGGGACCATCCCAGCGGCAGACCTGCCCATCGATCAGGTAACGAGCCCCCGCCTCATAGTATTCCTGCCGCATTGCGGCCGGGATTTGTTCAACCGAGGCTGGGAAGACCGGTCTGGGCGTGTCCACCCGGGTTGGCATCTGCTCCTCCTGGCCGCGCTTAGTTCACCGGATTGGGCGGCGACTGACCCTTCAACACCGCGATGACGTTCTGGGCCACCATTTGCGACATCCGCTGGCGAGTGGCGGTCGTCGCACTACCCAGATGGGGTAGAAGAACGACATTGGGCAGATCGACCAGGCCGGGCGTCAACCGCGGCTCCTGCTCGTAGACATCGAGCCCGGCCGCTCCCAGCCGCCGGCTACGCAGGGCCTCGACCAGAGCTGCTTCGTCCACCACCGGCCCGCGAGCAGCATTAATGAGGATGGCGGTAGGCTTCATAAGAGCCAGCTCCGCGGCCCCGATCAGGTGGCGGGTCTGGGGCGTGAGCGGCACATGCAAAGTGAGCACGTCAGCCGCAGGCAGGAGCTGAGCCAGCTCGACTCGCCGCGCCGCGACCCGCTCCTCCAGGTCCGGGTTGGGCCGCTGATCGACGTACAGCACCCGCATCCCGAAGCCGAGCGAACGCAATCCGACTGCGGTCCCGATCCGTCCGCCGCCGACGATCCCGAGCGTGGCTCCGGTAAGCTCCAGCCCCAGAAACTGCGTGGGGGCCCAACCGGTCCACCGGCCGGACCGCATCAGGCGGTCGCCTTCCACCACTCGGCGAGCGGCGGACAGAATCAGCGCCCAAGTCAAGTCCGCAGTCGCCTCGGTCAGCACTCCCGGCGTGTTGGTGACCCGCACGCCGGCTGCGGTGCAGGCGACGACGTCGATGTTGTCGTACCCGACGGCGAAGTTGGCCACCACTCGCAGAGTCGGGCCGGCCGCAGCCAACAGCTCCCGGTCGACCCGTTCGCTCAGCATCGTGATCAGGCCTGCCACGCCGGGCACGCGTTCCAGAAGCGCCTCCCGGTGCGGTGGGTCATCCTGGTCGAAGACATCCACCAGGAAGCCGGCGTCCCGCAACAATTCGACGGCCGGCGGCGGCACCCGCCGGGTGATCAAGACTCGCTGCATGCTCCTCTCTCACCTTTCAGCCCGGCCGGGGGCCAGGCGATGAATCGTCCGTCACCGCCCGGGCCCGCGTCACCGGGTCCTGAAATAAACCTGTACCGTCTCGCTCTTGTCCGCCTGCACCGTGAACACCAGCAGGTATTCCACCCCGGGCACGAACTGGACTTTGTCCACCTCGTGGTCCTTCTTGTCCAGAATCTTAAAGCCCCCGCCGAGGTTGCCCAGATCGTAATCTATGCCGGGCTTCATCTGGAGCTGGTCGTCCTGTTGCCGCGACACGATCACATAATCCGGGATATCCGAGAAGTCGGCCTCGAACTTCTGATGCACCTGCATAGACACCGACTTGATGAACCCGAACTTCTTGGGGTCAATGATCTCGTACCGAAACACCGGCGAAGTGCTCGCCTCCTTCTTGATCACGAACGGCGCATAACCCTTCAGCCCCTTCTTGAGCGTGCTCTGCTTGGCCTGCTCGCCGTCCAGGAAAATCCGCAGATTGCTGTCTTTCCGCAACAGGTTCTTTCCGATGTTGAAGCCGGTGGAGGCTCCGCCGCCGGCGCTGCATCCGGCGACCAGTGCCACACCCACCAAACCAACGGTCCAGCCGAACAACCATCTGGCCATCGCTTGCTCCTTCTTCGCTGGTGACCGAAGCGGCCCGCCCAACTCCGTCGGCGGGCCCGGCCGGTATATAACCCGCAACTGCCCAAGAGTGTACGCCAGCAGCCGGCCGAGTCCAAACCGGAAAAAACCCCGACCGGCCGGGTTACCCGCCTCGGGCGCGGGTCGAGCAGAAACTCAGACAGGCGGCGCCCGCGCGGCCGGACGGCCCCGGCAGCGCACCAAGCCAGCGCCGATCCGGCATCCGTGTTCAACCCGTTAAGGCGGTGGCGATGCATGTGCCGATAGAAGCTACCGCACCTTCAGGTGCCGGGAGTTCCGCCGGCCGAGAAACGGGGAACTTACCGCTGCTGATCCAAGGACCCGAAACGCATATGTCCGCCTGGAGCGGCAGAAGCGAAATATACCACACGGCGCAGATTCGCGGCCCGGCTCAGCACACGCGGCGCCGGGGACCTCTCGCTGTCGCTGCGCGCTGCGGTCGAAGTCTCACCTTCGCGCCCGGTCATTCGGCAGCCCGCACGACTTCGCAGCGACGGTTCCGGACCCTCCTGCTGCTGTCGGTGGTGACCGTGCTGAGCTTGTTTGACTGGGCCTTCACCGAATCTCAGTTGCTGCGGGGCGACTTCGCCGAAGCCAACCCCCTGGCCGCAACCCTGGCCTCCAACCCCGCCGCGGTCGGGACCTATAAACTGGCCCTGCTCTGCCTGGGGGTATCAATTCTGTTCTGCTTACGGCGGCGGTGGGAATCGGAGGCCAGCCTTTGGCTCCTCCTGGCATGCCATGCCGCGCTGATGGTCTGGTGGATAGCCTACATCCACCTGGCCGAGATCTGTGCCCGCGACCCAGCGGTGTGGAGCCCCCCCATCATGTTCTGAGGCTGGACGCCCGCTAGCTGTCCCCCATAATGAAGGCAACGTCGTCGGAAGCGGGAGATCACCGGTGCTCAAACGGAACACCGACCAGCGTAAAGCTATTCGAGAAGTCTTCACGCGGCTTAATCGACCACTTAGCATTCAGGAGGTGCTAGAAGCCGGCCAGCAGAACAGTCCAGGGCTGGGTGTCGCCACGGTCTACCGGACCATCAAGCTTCTGGTGAACGAAGGCTGGCTCAAGCTAGTGCAACTGCCCGGCGAACCCTCCCGCTATGAGGTGTCTGGCAAGCCGCCTCACAGCCATTTTTATTGCCGGCGATGTGGTCTGGTCTATGACATCCCCGGCGGATCTAAGCCGACGCCGGGAGCGCTCCCAACAGGCTTCACACTCGAAGACCACGCCCTGGTGCTCTATGGACGCTGCCCCAAATGCAACGCCGACCCAACTTGACCGCTGATCGCAAGAGCACCCCCCGCCATCAGCCAACCAGACGGCCTCCCTTCTGACCACAACCGCTGCGGCTATGTCAAGAGCCGCCCCGGAGCGAAACGACGGCTGTGGCATCCCCGGCAATACTCGCTGACGCGCCGGACTGCAATTACCCGCAGCTGAAAGCCACAGGGCATCCTAAAAGCCAGGCAGTCCGGCCCGGTGTCGCCGCCGGTGTTCTGATGGGCTGCCGAAAACCGACGATTTCCGCCCTGACGGGCATCCGGACCCTTGACGGGTTGGTAATACTTTGTATTACATCACCCTGACGGTCGGCACATAGGGGAGATGGGCCGGTCGCGGCGGACAACAGCATATGTCCAAGGCTGTCGGTCAGAAAGAAAGCGTCGTGACGTTCAAGGCGGACGCTTCGTTCCTGGAAGCCCTGCGGAACCTCCCGAACCGGTCGGAGTTTATCCGGGCGGCGATCCTTTCCGCCCTGGGACATCGCTGCCCCCTCTGTCGCGGAACTGGAGTGCTGACGCCCAATCAGAGAAAGCACTGGGACAGGTTCACCCGGCTGCACTACTGGCAGGAGTGCCAAGACTGCCACGAAGTACATCTGGTCTGCGCGCAGGAGGCTGGTGGCGATGTACACACGTAAGCAATTGCCTCGCCTCCAATTAGTCAGGAGCCTAGCGGTCTTCGGACTGCTTACGGTGCCTGCGCCGGGGATCACGCCGCCCGAGAAGCTGAAAGTCGTGGTTAGCATCCTACCGCAGGCCTACTTCGTCGAACGGGTGGGTGGCGATCGAGTCGAGGTCGAGGTGCTGGTCGGGCCCGGCCAGTCGCCGCACTCCTACGAGCTTACGCCGCGCCAATTGGAAGCCCTTTCACAGGCCCAGGTGTGTTTCCGGATCGGCATCGATTTTGAGGAAACCCTGGTGCCCCGCATCGAGCGGCTATTCCGCCAGATCAGGGTCGTTGATACCCGGGTCGGGGTGCCTTTGCGTGGCTATACGCCACAGGAGGAGCACGCGGAACTCGACCATGGAGAACATCATGGTCCCACGGGCAGGCACCCCAGCCCGACGACGCGTGTCGGCCGGCCCGACCCGCATATCTGGCTCAGTCCGCCGCTGGTCAAGATTCAGGCCCGGACGATCTGCTCCACGCTCTGCGAACTGGATCCAGAGCACGCTGACCAATATCGCAAGAACCTCGCCGAGTTCGAGGCCGACTTGGACCGGGTACACGCCCGGATTGTCGATGCTCTGGCTCCGCTGCGGGGCCAGGCGATCTTCGTGTATCACCCGGCATTTGGCTATTTCGCCGACACCTACGGGCTGCGGCAGATCCCGGTGGAAATCGAGGGCAAAGAGCCCACCGCCAAGCAGTTGGCCAGCCTGATCGAGCGTGCCCGGGCGGCCGGCGCCAAAGTGATTTTCGTTCAGCCCCAGTTCCCGAAAAAGGCTGCGGAGGCGGTGGCCGAGGCCATCGGCGGCGTGGTGGTGCCGCTGGACGACCTGTCCCGGGACTACCTGAGGAACCTGGAGGAAATAGCCGCTCGAATCAAAGCCGGGCTCAGCAAGGGCAGCGAGTAGCCCATGGACCAAGTGGTCGAGGTTGACAATCTTTGGTTCGCGTACCCCGCCACGCCGGTCCTGGAGAACGTCACCTTCTCGATTTCGCGCGGAGATTTCGCCTGCGTGGTAGGGCCGAATGGCGGCGGAAAGACCACCCTGCTGCGACTGATCCTGGGCCTGCTGTCGCCCACTCGCGGCCGCATCCGGGTATTCGGGCAATCACCGACTCAGGCCCGTACTCGCATTGGGTATATGCCCCAGCACGTCCAGCTCGATCCACTGTTTCCGGCCCGGGCTTGCGACGTGGTAATGATGGGGCGGCTAGGGCGTGGCCGGCGCGGGCCACTGGGGCGGACTGACCGGGAGCGGGTCGCGGCCGCCTTGCGCGAGGTGGGGTTGGCCGACCAGGCCCGCCGGCCCTTTGCGGCTCTGTCAGGCGGTCAGCGACAACGCGTGCTTATCGCTCGAGCCCTGGCCTGCGATCCGGAACTGCTCTTGCTGGACGAACCGACCGCCAGCCTGGATCCCATGGTCCAGGACGAGATGAACGAGCTGCTTTGCCGCCTCAACCAGCGATTGACGGTGGTGATCGTCTCGCACGATGTCGGCTTTGTCACCCGGCATGTGAAAACCGTCATCTGCGTGAACCGCCGAGTGATGGTGCACGCCGCCCAGGAAATCACCGGCGGTTCGATCCGCGAGCTTTACGGGCACGACGTCCACGTGGTGCAGCACTCGCACCCGCACGAGTAGGCCGACGCGCGGAGGTCTGGGGTGTTGGAGTTTTTCCAGGCGGTGCGTGAGCAGTCGTTCTTGCAGGTCGCGCTGCTGACCGGCCTGCTCGCCAGCGTAGCTTGCGGCGTAATCGGCAGCTACGTGGTCGTCCGACGGATCACCTACCTGGCTGGGGGCATCGCCCACTGCGTGCTGGGCGGGCTGGGCGCCGCACGGTATCTGGCGGTGGTCCACGACTGGCACTTCTACCATCCGCTATACGGCTGGCAGCCGCTGCATCCGCTTCTGGGAGCCATAGCTGCCGCTCTGATCGCCGCCGTCATTATCGGCTGGGTCAGCCTGCGCAGCAGACAGCGCGAGGACACGGTGATCGGCGCCCTGTGGGCCATCGGCATGGCGGCCGGGGTGCTCTTCATCGCCAAGACCCCCGGTTACCAGGTCGAGCTGATGAGCTACCTTTTCGGAAGCATCCTGATGGTCACCAGCGACGATCTGTGGCTGCTCATCGGGCTGGATGTCTTGATCGTGGGCGCGGGCCTGGCATTCTACAACGAGCTGCTGGCGGTTTGTTTCGACGAGGAGTTCGCCCGACTGCGCGGCCTGCGGGTCGAGTTCTACTACATCATGCTGCTGTGCCTCACCGCTCTGACCGTAGTCCTGCTGGTGAGCGTGGTCGGGATCGTAATGGTGATCGCCCTGCTCACGCTGCCCGCGGCGGTCGCCAGCCATTTCTGCCGGACACTGTGGCAGCTAATGCTCGTCTCCGTCGGGCTGAGCATGCTGCTCACCACCACTGGCCTGGCCATCAGTTACGGACCAAACCTGCCGGCGGGCGCCACCACCATTTTGCTGGCTGGGACCGTCTATGTGTTTGTCCTGATCGCCGTGCGACTGCCACGAGCCCTTCGGCGGACAAGCTGAGGCGGCACCGCGCCAGAGCGTTCCGGCGTCCCAAGTCCAGCCACCCATAACCTGACCCGACAGCGTGATTACCGCCGCGGTCGCCGTTGCCCCGGAAGTGATGCCGGCGAGCATCTGGCTGCTCAGTCCAGATCGGCAGCAGCTTCGGTGCGCGAGCCTTTTTGAGCACACCAGCGGCCGACATTCGGAGGCCGTAACCCTGACGGCCGCGGCCTACCCGCGACACTTCGCGGCCCTGGAGGCCGACCGGGCGGCCGGCGCCGGCCACGCCCGCAACAACCCACGCACCTCGTTCACGCACGGCTACCTGGCGCCGCTGGGGATCACTTTCATGCTGGATTCACCGATCCGGTTCACGCGCAGGCTCGTCGGCACGGTCTGCCGCGAGCACGTTGGGCCGCCGTAACAGTGGCAGACCGACGAGCTCGCTCTTGCCAGCAAGGTGGGTGACGAGATGGCTCATGCTCCTGCCGAACAAGCAGGAGCGACAGGCAACCGAAGAGCGGGCGCGGCTCGCGGGGAAGTCGCCGCAGGCCCTGGCCAAGCCGCGGCCGCCTCAAGAAGCTCTACCCGGACTATGACGAAAGGCTCCCAAAACGGCGGCAAGGCTTGGGGGGCAGATCCCCCCAGCCTTGCCGTTGCCGCGTGGGGAAGACCAATAACCGGTTCCTCTGCCAGCGGCCGCCTTCGGAAAAACCGGCCAATTGCCCTCAGGATGCCGTTCAGTTCACCATCGACCACACAAACTTCAACACGGCACTGATCAGGTTGGGAATAATGCTCAGCAGCACGCCGATCGGCTCAAAAAACCAGCCCATGACGGTCCTTCCTCGCAAAAGGAAACAGATACCTCAAAACGCAGGCAGTGTTTTTATCGGCTGATCACCCCGAGCGTCAAGAGGCGAATCGCGGAAGCTACCCGGGAAGCACCCGGTCACGGTTCCGCCTCCAGGTCCGCCGGGGCGCTGGACGTGGTGGTCGATTGATCTGCTTCGTCCGGCATGTCCACGTAGCCGAGAGCCGCCAGACGCCTCAAGTGCTCGGTCGGAACCGGCCCCTGCCCCGAGTCCGGACGAGCGGCCACCCGTAACGTGCTGACATACTCGGCCAAATCCGCCGCCAGCCGCTGAGCCAATTCGACCCGCCCAATCAGGTTGGAAAGCTCCCCGGGATCGGCCGCCAGATCGTATAACTCGTGCCGCCCGTCCGAGCCCCAGATGTACTTGTACCGGTCGCTGTACAGAGCCCGCAGGCTTCGTCGCCAAGGGCTGGGGTCCCAGTCAGGATGCGTCCGGCGAAGAGCCTTGAGGGGCGTCTCGGAGACCGCCGGCATCTCCGCCAACCGTAGCCGCTGGTCCGGCGGCGCAAGCAAACTCACGACCCGACCCGCCAGATCATCCGGCGGCTCGACGCCCGCCAGCTCCAGTAAGGTCGCGAACAAGTCCAGGTTCGACACGGGACGGGGCTCGCGACCGGCTGGAACTCGCGGGGGATAGGAGATAATCAGCGGCACGCGGATCAACGGCTCGTACACCGAGTAGATGTGGCCCAACAGGTGGTGTTCGCCCAGACACTCGCCGTGGTCCGAAGTCAGCACCACCACTGTGTTCTTCAGATACCCCTCGGCCTCCAACGCCGCCAACAGCCTGGCAAACAGCTCGTCCAGTTCGGCGATGGCCGCGTCATATGTCGCGGCCATGATCTCCATCTCCTCGGCTGAGTACTCCTTGAGCCCGAAGTTATAGGCCCAAATGGAAGGCCAGGAATGATCCACACGGTAAGAACGCGCCACCTGTTCTGGCGTCATCATCCTTAGCCGATACTCCTCGGACGGCTGATACGGCTGGTGGGCCTCCATGTAGTTGAGGAAGATGAAGAATGGCCGGGCCGGGTCGCATTGCCTCAGCCATTCCAGCGTGGCCCGCTGAGCCAGCTCGCCAGTCGCCACCAGCTCCCAGGCAAGCCCGTGCCGGTCGGTGCCCTGCGCTGGTGGCGAGACGCCTGCCGCGTAGCATTTCGCCCGGACGATCCGCTGAGCCTCGGTGCGACGCTTGGCGTCCCACGGGTGCTCGGCCCGATCGAAGCCCTGAGTGAAGTTCTCCAGCTCGGAGACGCTCGGGTTGGCCGAATAAAGGTAGGTCTGATAACCCGCCCGGCTCAGCAGCTCGGCCAGGGTCGTGAGTCGGTCGTCCAGCCGACGCCGATTGTTGTCCGCCGCGTGCTCGCTG
Organism: uncultured Planctomycetales bacterium; assembly: GCA_964482395.1. Taxonomy (GTDB): domain Bacteria; phylum Planctomycetota; class Phycisphaerae; order UBA1845; family Fen-1342; genus CAYZXK01. The sequence goes on from CAYZXK010000004.1 coordinate 16,797, forward strand.
GGCAGCAAACCGGTGAACATCGACGCGTGCGAAGGCGTTGTGGTCGGCGCCGCCGACGTGCAATCGTCGAAGACCCGGGCCTGACGCGCCCATCGATCGAGCTTGGGCGTGGTGGGCCGACCATACCCGTGCAGGCTCAGGTGGTCAGCCCGCACGGTGTCCCAGACGACCCACAGCAGGTTGGGACGACCGCTCGCCGCCGGCAAACTGCGCGGCTTCTCACACCCCACCTGGCTCGCAGCCGCTAGAGTCCAGGCCAGCCCCAAAGCAAAGCTTCTGGCAAACCGGCGGCGGAAAGCTATGGTCTGCATAAATCGGTCCCAGTAGGCGCCGTCTGACCAAACAACCGGATTTTACGACGGCCGGGGCCCCGGCGACCACCACTTCGGGCCGGCCCCCCACATGCTGGATGCCGCAGCCCCGCAGACCGCTGCAAGAGCCGCAGCCCGGGCAGGCGGCTGAGTTTTTCGCCGACGGTCCGCCTGGCGACCCGAGTGATTACGCTCGATATATACGGCTCGTGCCCTTCGCGACCGAAGTCGAAGCAAACGCAGGACCGGCACCGGCCAGCCAAAATAATGTGGTTGACCCTTTCAGGAAGCCGCCTAAAGTTCAATAGCGCGCTGGTCAGGCGGGACGTGCTGCGTCCGGTCGCGTCGAGGATACCGCCGCTTTTGGCGTCCGGTCACGGAGGAGTCCTATGCGTCTGATCGAGTTGGTCACGAGCCTGGGGGTGGCGACTTGCCTGACTTCCACGGCCTGGGCGCATCGGCCGACGTTGAGCGACGGTTCCGCCCGGGGCCCGTCGACTGCCTTGGTCATCTCGGACGTTGACCTCTCGCAGGTGATCTACCACGAGATCACCGCGGAGTCGCCTCAGCTCTGGCTCGGGCTTGATCTGAAAGAAGGGCAGTCGGTGTACTTTCAGTTGGGCGTGCCATTGATCGAGCGGCTACGGGCATACCGCCCCGCCCTGGCGTTGATCGGCCCGCAACTACCCCCGACCGACCTGCCGTTCGGGCTGCCGGAAGGACTGGGAGCCATCAAGTTCACATCGGAGCAGGTCGCCCAGCCCAGAGAATTCCATGAGCCATTCAGCGGCACATCATCCTGGATTCTATCGACCCAAACCGTGCCGGTGGTTGCCGCCGGACGTTACTACCTGGTCGCCTACGACCCCGCCGGCCAGCCGGGCAAGCTGTGGGTGGCGCTCGGCAAGCGTGAGGAATTCACTTTGCGTGATATTGCCGCGTTGAAGGACATCTTACCGAAGGTGCGTCAGTTTCATGAGGTCGAAGCCTCGACCGGGCTCCCCTGCTTTATGGCCCCCGCAGCGCTGGCGGTTGTCGCGCTGGGCTGCTGCGGCCTGGCCCGCGGGCGCCCATTCTGGCGGCCGGTCGGCCCGAGTAGATCAAATCGTTGATTTCGACCCGCAAGATCAAGGAGACCCAGCATGCCGAATACCGAGGCCAACCTGAGAGAAGCGTTTGCCGGGGAAAGCCAGGCGAATCAGAAGTACCTGGCATTCGCCAGAAAAGCCGACCTGGAGGGCTACCCGAACGTGGCCCGGCTGTTCCGGGCCGCGGCCGAGGCCGAGACCATCCACGCGCATGGGCATCTGGCAGCCCTGGACGGGATCAGGTCTACCGCCGAAAACCTCAAGACGGCGATCGATGGGGAGATTTACGAGCACACTCAGATGTACCCCCCGATGCTCAAACAGGCGGAAGCGGACAACCACCGCGCCAAGCGCATGTTCGGCTTTGCCGTCCAGGCCGAGGGGGTACACGCCAGGCTCTATAAAATCGCGCTGGAGGCGGTGCAGCAAGGCAAGGACCTGGCCGAGAACGCATTTTATTTGTGCCCGGTATGCGGCCACATCGAGGCGGCCGAAGCGCCAGAGTCCTGCCCGATTTGCGGCGCCAAGCGCGAGAAGTTCATTCGAATGTAGAACGATCGGCGGCTGCCGGAGCTGTTCCAGGTTACATGGCGTACCGACCAGCACCGGCCGGCAAGCCTCCTCCCGGAGCCAGTGATGGCAACTGAACAGATTAGTGCCTGGCGCTGCATCATCTGCGGGTACATCCACCGCGGGCCCCAACCGCCGGAATCCTGCCCGACCTGCGGCGCCCCCGCCAGCGACTTCGATCCTTACCACGAAGAACCCCCGGACCCGCCCCACTAGTGCTGTCCCCTCTTGAAGAGCTTGGCGAAAGTGTCCGGCGCCGTGGCGGCGCGCGGGCGCCCCACGCAGTTCAAAACCGAGTCCCCGGCGACGAAGGAGCACGAGCGGCGATTTCGACCGGTGGCGCGACCGGCCAGCTTTTCAGGGGTTTGGAACCGAGGCTGCCGATGGCGCGGCCCGCCGACATCAGCGGAATGGCTCAGGAGCAGACCGGCTTCGGTCTCCGATTGCCCGGCAAGTCCGCGCCGGCCGCCGTAGACATCCGGAAAGCGGTAAAGTCCACCATTCAGGAGAGCAATAATGACCGAACGAACTGGCGTAACCACGTTCCAGGGCAAGCCCCTCACCCTCATCGGACCGGCACTTGCGGTAGGTGGCGATGCTCCGCACTTCACGCTGACCGCCAACGATCTGTCGGACCTGCGGTGCGAGACGTACCACGGGAAGATCATGGTCCTGAGCGTCGTCCCTAGCCTGGACACCTCGGTCTGCGCTACGCAGACGCGGACGTTCAACCAGCGGGCGACGCAACTCTCGCAGGAGGTGGTCGTGCTGGCCGTCAGCATGGATCTGCCCTTCGCCCAGAAGCGATTTTGCGGGGCAGAGGGCATCGACCGCGTGATCACGGCCAGCGACTACAAACACCGGTCCTTCGGCCCGGCGTTCGGGGTACTCATCAAAGAACTCGGCCTGCTGGCCCGGGCGGTATTCGTCATCGACCGCAAGGGCAAGCTGGCGCATGTCGAGTATGTGCCTGAGATCACCACCGAGCCCAATTACGACGCCGCGCTGCGAGCGGTGAGGGCCCTAAGCTGACAGGCGCCGCGAAGTATCGGAACGGAGCCGCGGCCGACGACCGGTCCCTCCAATACGGCCGAGACCAGAACGGATAGGTTGGGGCGGTGAACGCGCAGGTTGGGGCCCCTGATCTGGGCTGTCGTGGCCATTGCGTGGGGCCATATCAGATGGGAGCTACCTCGGCCCCATTAGGCACCTGCGTGGAAGCGGCGGCGACTTGATTGCGGGGTGGCGGAGGTTCGAGCTGGAACTCCGGGACCAGAGCCTTCAACCGACGGCGGGCCTCCTCGCGGGTGAGTCGATCCGCGTCGGCCACCAGTTGATCGATGGCCGGCACCAGCTTGTCCCAATCAACCGGGATCTTCCGCCAGATGCCGATCTTGGGATGAGCGGTGCGGGAGACGTTTTCGCCGTCGATGGCCAGCTCCTCGAACAGTTTCTCGCCGGGCCGCACGCCAGTGTAGACGATCTTGATGTCTACGTCCGGGCGGAAGCCCGAGAGGGTGATCATCTGCCGGGCCAGGTCGACGATCCGCACTTGCTCGCCCATGTCCAGGACGAAGACTTCACCGCCTTCGCCCATCGACGCCGCCTGAAGCACGAGTTGGGCGGCCTCGGGGATGGTCATGAAATAGCGGACCATGTCGGGATGAGTGACGGTGACCGGGCCGCCGCGGGCGATCTGCTCCCGGAAGATGGGGATGACACTCCCACTGCTGCCCAGGACATTTCCGAACCGGACCGTGACGAACTGGGTCCGCGAGCGGGCGTCCAGGGCCTGAATGTACATTTCGGCCACCCGTTTGGTGCCGCCCATGATGCTGGTCGGGTTGACCGCCTTGTCGGTCGAGATCAGGACGAACTTCTCGCAGCCGAACTGGCTGGCCATGTCGGCCACCTCGCGGGTGCCGCGGATGTTATTCTTGATCGCCTCGCCGGGGTTGTACTCCATCATGGGTACGTGCTTGTGGGCGGCGGCATGGAAGACCGCGCTGGGCCGATACTGCGAGAAGACATAGTGGAGCCGGCCGCGGTCGTTGATGTCCCCGATGCAGGGCAGCAGCTCGATGTTCTTGAAAGTCTGTCGCAGCTCGCAGTCGATGGGGAACAGCCCCGGCTCAGCCTGCTCCAGCAGAATCAACCGCCGCGGCTGGAACCGGGCGATCTGCCGGCACATCTCCGAGCCGATCGAGCCCCCCGCCCCCGTCACCAGGATCACCCGGTCGCGAATGAAGGCTGCAATCTGCTCCTCGTCCAGCTTGACCGGGGCTCGACCCAGCAGGTCATTGATGTCAACATCGCGGATCTCCTTGACCGTGGCCCGGCCGGAGATCAGGTCTGACAAAGCGGGCACAGTCTTGAATCGCAGGTTGGTGCCCTGGCAAAGCTCGATGACCTGCCGCAGCCGCTGGCGGGTGGCCGAGGGGATGGCGATCAGAATCTCGTCCACCGCGTGTTCGGCACAAACCCGCTTGATCTCCCGAATCGGGCCCAGCACCTCGAAGCCGTGGATCTGCGAGCCCCACTTGGTCTCGTCGTCGTCCAAAAACCCGACCACGCGGTAGCGCAAGACCGGCATGCGGAGGATTTCCCGGACCACGTTTTCGCCCGCGTCACCAGCCCCCACCACCAGCAACTTCGGAACGGCGCCTTCCGCCGTCGGCCGCACCTCCTCGTGGTATAGCCGCACTGCCAGCCGGGCCCCGCAGACCAGGGCGATAGTCCCCGCAAAATCGAGCACGAACACCGAGTCCGGGAACTTCTCCCCGAAGCCGGCGACGTTCAATCCGGCTCTTCGGGCGTACTCCAGCCCGTACTGCAACCCGTAAAACAGAACGAAGGTCCCGAAAAAACTCCACCAAGCCGCCCGGGCCACCGCCAGCACGTCCCGCAAGCTGGCGTACCGCCAGGAGGCACGGTGCAGGCCCATCAAGACAAAAACACTCAACTTAATCGCCACCACCGGGACCAGCAGCGGGAGCATGTACTCGGTCAGCCAGTCGAACGCCCCCTCCTCCGCCGGCGGGACCCGCGTAAACAACGACCGGACCCACGCCACCGGCCAACCGAGAGTCGGGGAGCCTCTAAAGTTGTAGGCTAGCCCGAAGGCCAGGAACCAGGCCAGGGCGAACATGAGGGCGTGAGCGACTATGCTCAACGCCGTCCGGTGGCGACGAAACCACTCCAACCGCAGCCCCCGAGGCGAAGCTTTGCGATCGAAACTCATTCCCGCTTGGCGCCTCGTAACCCTTCAGCAAAAGCCGCAATCTTAAATCGTCGACTCGTACGCCGGCCACCAATCGGAGAGGGCGGGCCGACTCCGCTACGAACTGCGATCTATAGCCGACCGCAAGGCAGCGGTGAAACTGAACAACGCTTCGGTTTCCCCGGCGGATGTCCGCAGCAGTTCTTCGGCCCTTTCCACTGAATCACGGGCCGACCTGATCTCGCCCAGCCGCCAGGCACAGTAACCCTGCAAGGCCTGGCTGGCAGCCGAACCGGGATTGAACTCGCCGATCCGGGCATAACGGCGCATCTGGGACTGCAAACAAGCTGAGCGACCGCCGGCCGCCGACGCGTCCCCGAAATACTGCTCCAACACCTCGCCAGCCGTCGCCAAAAAGATCTCCGGGTCCCGCTGCACGGCCCGCAGCAGATACTCAGCGGCCTGCAATGGCCGATCCTGCTCAAGCGCTGCGTGGGCCAGCAGCAGCAGCGGCAAGCCGGCCTTGCGATCCAGGTCAGCCACCATGCGCAGCCGCCAAGTCGCCTCGGACAGCTTATCCGGACAATCCCGGCACTTTTCGTACCGCCCGGTTATCGGATCACGAGTCTCGGTGGTGGCCGCTTTGAAC
>CAYZXK010000005.1:0-9308 GCA_964482395.1 uncultured Planctomycetales bacterium
GAATGGAGCGAGTCGGAGATGCTGGCCTATGAGAAAGCGGCCCTGGGTTTCTACATCACCAAGCATCCGCTGACTCAGTATCAAGAGCTTATCCGGCAATTCGGATAAGCTCTTGATACTGAGTCAGCGGATGCTTGGTGATGTAGAAACCCAGGGCCGCTTTCTCATAGGCCAGCATCTCCGACTCGCTCCATTCCTCGCCAGTGATCGGCGGTGAGCTGGCCGACCAGTCGCCCAGGCCGCCAAACATGCTGAGCTGGCCCGCCCGGCGGTCGCGCTGGGCTTCCTGGCCCAGCTCGATCGCCTTGTCCAGAACGTTCATCAGCGCCCGCCGGGCCGCCCCGGTGCAATCAAAGGCCCCGGACTTGATGAGCGCCTCAATCACCGCCTTGTTCACGCAAGTCAGGTCCACCCGCTCGCAGAAGTCGAACAGGTCGCGGAAGGGCCCGCCCCGCTGCCGGGCGGTCAGCACCGCCTGAACCGCCTTATGGCCCACCCCGCTGATAGCGGCCAGGCCGAAGCAGATATGACCCCGACGGGACCCCGGAAACCCGGTTGCACAGCGCTGTCCGTCCCCGACCTGCCCGGCTTCCCCTTTCCCCACTTCGTAAACCACCGTGAACGCCTCCTCGCTCTCGTTGACGTTCGGCGGGCGGATCGGAATCCCCATTCGGCGGCACTCTTCGATGTATTCGGCGACCTTCTCGGTGCTGCCGCTCTCGTAGGTCAGCAGAGCCGCCATGAACTCGACCGGGTAGTAGGTCTTCAGGTACGCGGTCTGAAAGGCGATCAGGGCATAACCGGCCGAGTGGGCCTTGTTGAAGGCATAGCCACCGAAGCGCAGAATGTCCTCGAAGATCTTCTCCGCGACCGGACGCGGCAAGCCGTTGGCCATCGCCCCCTCCAGAAACGGCCCGTGCTCGGCCTCGATCATCGCGGTTTTCTTCTTGGAAATCGCCTTGGCCAGCCGGAAAGCCCGCCGCAGCGGCACCCCGCCCAGCCGGTTTACCAGTCGGGAAACCTGCTCCTGATAGACCATGATCCCGTAGGTCTCGCCGAGGACTTCGGTCATGATCGGGTGGGGCAGGTCCCAGCTCTGCCGGCCGTGCTTGCGGGCGATGTACTCCTCGATGTACTCCATCGGCCCGGGCCGGAACAGGGCATTGGCGGCGATCAGGTCCTCGATGCGGTTGGGCTTCATCCGCATCAGCACCTCCCGCATCCCGGCCGACTCGAACTGGAAAACCCCCCGGGTCTGCCCCCGCGAAAGCAGCTCGTACACCCGCGGATCGGTCAGGTCCAGCTTTTCCAGATCGATCTCCACCCCGTGATGTTTCCGGATCAGCCGGCAGGCCAGGTGGATCTGCGACAGCGTGCGCAGCCCCAGAAAGTCCATCTTCAGCAGCCCGACCTTCTCGACCGTCGGCCCCTCGAACTGGGTGGTGATTTCCTTGGCGTCGGCGGGTTTGTGCAGCGGAATCAGGGTATCCAGCGGAACGTCCGCGATCACCACCCCCGCCGCATGCACCGAAGCATGCCGGGCCAGGCCCTCTAGACGCCGACCGATGTCCAGCACCTTCCGCACGGTCGGATCCTGGTCGTACAGTCGGCGCAGCTCCGCCTCACGCTGAAGGGCCTTGTCAATGGTCATCTTCAGCTCTTCGGGCACCAGCTTGGCGATGCGGTCGGCTTCCGACAGTGGCACGTCCAGCGCCCGGCAGATGTCCCGGATGGCGGCCCGAGCCTTGAGCCGCCCGAAAGTGATGATCTGGGCCACGTGTCCGTACTTCTGACGAACGTAATTGATGACCTCCGAGCGACGATCCTGGCAGATGTCGATGTCGATGTCGGGCAGTTCGTCCCGCTCCGGGTCCATGAACCGCTCGAAGTACAGCCCGTATCGCAGCGGATCGATGGCGCTGATCCCCAGGCAGTATCCCACCACCGTACTGCACCCGCTGCCCCGGGCCACTGCCGGGATGTCCTGCTGCCGCGCGTAGCGCACCACGTCCCAGACGATCAGGAAGTAGCTGCTGAAGCCCTTGCGGGCGATCACCTCCAGTTCGTACTCGATCCGCTCGCGCAGCTCATCGGTCAACTGGCCGTAGCGCCGCCCGACACCCTGGTAGACCAGCTCGCGCAGGTACTGATCCGGGGACCGATCGGTGGGCGTGGGGAACCGCGGCGCGAACCGCCGCGAGAAATCGAACTCCAGGTTGCACAGCTCCGCGATCCGCCGGGTGTTGGCCAGGGCCTGGGGCCATCGGCCCAGGGCGGCCGCCATCTCGGCCCCCGACTTGAGGTAGAACTGGTCGCTGTCGAACTTGAAGCGCTTCTCATCTTTCACCCGCGACCGGGTGGAGATGCAGCACAGCACGTCGTGGGCTTCCACGTCCTGGGCGGTCAGGTAATGGACATCGTTGGTAGCGACGATGCCCACCCCCAGCCGCCGGGCCAGATCGACCAGCTCGGGATTGATCTGCCGCTGCTCGGGCAGACCATGATCCTGCAATTCAATGTAAAACCGCTCGGGGCCAAAGATTCGCAGGTACTCCTCGGCCACCGCCCGGGCTGCCGCAACGCTGCCCCGACACAGGGCCTGCGGGATTTCGCCCCCCAGACAGGTGCTGGTGCAGATCAAACCCTCGGAGAACTCCCGCAAGACTTCCTTGTCGATCCGCGGCTTGTAATAGAAGCCCTCCAGGTAGCCGATGGTGGTCAGCTTGATCAAGTTCTGCCAGCCGGTGCGATTCTGAGCCAGAAGCAGCAGATGGTAACTGGCCTCGCCCAGGCCGCAGGTCTGCCGGTCACGCCGATCACCGGGCGCGATATACACTTCGCAGCCGATAATCGGCTTGATCCCGGCCGCGATAGCCGCGCTGTAAAACTCGATCGCCCCGAACAGATTTCCATGGTCGGTGACCGCGACCGCGGGCATGCCGTGCTGCCGGCAGGCCGCGATCAGGTCCTTGATCCGGCAAGCTCCGTCCAGCAACGAGTACTCGGTGTGGACGTGCAGATGCACAAACCCGCTGGCGGCCGAGCCCGCCTGGGTCATACCTCCAACCTCCGCCTGCAACCGCAAGAGGCGGCGACGCGGCTTCCCGGACAGCCGGCCGCCTCAGCGGGGCCGCTACTCCGCGCCCGCTGAGACGGACCGCTCCGCCGGGCCCCGTGCCGCCCTTGCTCAGCCAAGTTTATCGGATGCTACTGCCGGCTCGCGGGCCCCGCAAATTGCATGCCGGTCCGGAGCCGCCACCAGCCAAATGCCAAGCGAGAACCGCCTACGCTCCGGGCTCCGATCGGTTGCAGATTCAAATTCACAGAAACGCGGGGCCGCCGGGTCTGATAACAACGGCGCACTTGGCAGACTGGCCGCCGGCTCCGGCGGGTCGGTCTCCTGACTGAAGTACACTTACACTTAACTATCAAGCAAATCCGGTCGATCGCACTTGCAGACCCCTACGCCAGGTCGGCCACCGACGGCGCCTGGTCGACACACGCAGGCCGGGGCGGCAGACGGAAGCGTGTGGCCAGTAAAGATCCCGTTTCACCACCATCCGAGGGCACTTCTGCCGGCAGGAGCATCCAACATGTCGCTGGGCAAGAAGATTGTGATTGCGAAACTGCTGCTAGTGGCAATCTCGGTCAGCGGATTAACGGTGGCCGCCATCTGGCAATCGAAGGTCGGATTCGCCCGGGCGATCCACAGCGCGCGCAACGCCTTCCAAAACCACGTCAAAGAAACTGGCACGGCTCTGGACGAGGCCGGCCTGCGCGACCTCGAGCACCAGGCCCAGAGCGTATATGCGATGTGCCACGCGCAGCAGGAGTTGCTGGAGCAGACTCTGCAAGCCAATCTGAGGGTGGCCCAGGACGTGGTGGCCCGTTGTGGGGGCATCAAGATCGGGACCGAGAAAATCAGATGGGACGCGGTGAACCAGTTCAACGGCCAGACCGTGGCGGTCGAACTGCCGGAAATGCTGGCCGGCGACCAGCCCCTGGGGCAGAACCGCGAACCCAGCACCCCCGCCCCGATCGTCGATCAGGTCCGCCAGCTCGTGGGGGCCACCTGCACCATCTTCCAGCGGATGAACCCGGCCGGCGACCTGCTGCGAGTCTGCACCAACGTGGCCAAGAAGGACGGAACCCGGGCCATCGGCACCTACATCCCCGCTACCAACCCGGACGGCACGCCCAACCCGGTGGCCTCGGCGATCAACAGCGGGCAGACCTACGTCGGCCGGGCCTTCGTCGTCGATCGGTGGTACATCACCGCCTACGCTCCGCTCCGCGACTCGGCCAACGAGGTGATCGGGTCCTTGTACGTCGGCATCCCGCAGGAGAGCGTCAGCTCCCTCCGGGAAGCGATAATGTCGACCAAGGTCGGCAAGACCGGCTATGTGTATGTGCTCAACGCCAAAGGCGACACGCGCGGGCATTACGTGATTTCGTATCAGGGCAAGCGGGACGGGGAGAACATCTGGGACATGAAAGACGCCGACGGCAACCCCGTGATCCAGAATGTGTGCACTACGGCCCTCTCGCTAAAGCCCGGCGAAATTGGAGAAGTCCGCTATCCGTGGAAGAACGAAGATGATCCCGCTCCCCGGGAAAAGATCGTCAAGATCGCCTACTTCGCGCCCTGGGACTGGGTAATCGGGGTAGGGGCCTACACGGACGAGTTCCGTGAGGCGGCCACCCGCCTGGAGCAGGAGTCCCATGCCACCATTGCCGAGCTTGAAAAGACCGGACGAGATAGCCACGCCGCAGTCGTGGCCTGGGCGACCGGAATCGGCGGCGGCGCTCTAGCCCTGGCGGTGATCATCGCGGTGTTGGTGTCCCGGACCATCACGCGGCCGGTCAACCGGATCGTCATCGGCCTGACTGAGGGGGCCGAGCAAGTCAACGCGGCCGCCGGTCAGGTCGCCAGCGCCGCTCAGCACCTGGCGGCCGGCAACAGCACCCAGGCCTCCTCGCTCCAGGAGACCAGCAGCGGGCTTCAGGAGCTGGCGGCCACCAGCCGGGCCAACGCCGAGAACGCCAGCCGGGCCAACGAACTGGCAGCCCAGGCCCGCCGGAATGCCGCCGAGGGCGACAAGACCATGGCCCAGCTCAATACGGCCATGGGCGCCATCAACGAGTCAGCCAGCAAGATCAGCAAGATCATCAAGGTGATTGAAGAGATCGCATTCCAGACGAACCTGCTGGCTTTGAACGCGGCGGTGGAGGCAGCCCGGGCCGGCGAGCACGGCAAGGGCTTCGCGGTGGTGGCCGAGGAAGTGCGCAACCTGGCTCAGCGTTGCGCCGGGGCCGCCAAGGATACCGCCGCCCTGATCGAGGACTCGGCCAGCCGGGCCAAGGAAGGAACCACGGTCGCCAGTGCCTCCGCCAAGGCCCTGCAAGCCATCGTCTCCGACGTGACCCAGGTGGCCGACCTGCTGGACGGCATCAACCGGGCCTCCAGCGAACAGGCCCAGGGCGTCGAGCAAATCAACGCCGCCATCGCCCAGATCGACAAGATAACCCAGCAGAATGCCGCCAGCGCGGAGGAGTCCGCTTCGGCCTCCGAGCAGCTCAACGCCCAGGCTGAAACCCTCAAGCACATGGTCGATGAGCTGGTGACCGTGGTGTCCGGGAAGACCAATCGCAGCCGGAACGCCAAGCCTGACCAGCCGACGCCCAAACCGGCACCTGCTGAACCGGACCAGATCTGAACTCGTTGCTCCGCTCCCAGGAACGCCGCGATTACCGCCCGGCGCTCCTGGGCGGAGCCGACAGAAGCTGCTGACGGGCGGCGCTGAAGATCGCTTCGGGCTCACTCATGCGCCCGGGGCCGATCACGCCGCAGGCCAGCGGACCCTCCTCCGGTCCCACCAGGAGCAACCCCTGCTCTCGCAGGAAAGCCAGATTGCGCTGGACTGCCGGATGCTGCCACATCCGGACATTCATGGCCGGGGCCAGCAGGACCGGCGCGTCGGCAGCCAGCAGCAGGGTACTGACCAGGTCGTCGGCGATGCCGGCCGCCAGTTTACCGATGATGTTGGCCGTCGCCGGCGCCACGATAATCAGGTCCACGCCCTCACCAGGCTCCAGGTGCGGCATGGAGGAGGCGGCCCCTGACCACAAACTGGTCAGGACCGGCCGGCCGGTCAGGGCTCGAAAGGTGGTCGGCCCGACAAACCGGCAGGCATTGCGGGTCATGGCCACCGCAACGCCGCAGCCCTCCTGAACCAGCTTGGACACCAGCGCCGCGGTCTTATAAGCTGCGATGCCCCCGCAGACGCACACCACCACCTGGTAGCCAGCGAGTGGTCCGGTTGCGGGCCCGGGGACGGGCGGTTCGGAACGGTCATTTCTCGGGCGGGGCAAGTCCGGAGGCCTCATAGTCGATGGAGATCTTGCCCTGGGCGATCTCCTCAATCACGATCTCCATCTGGGTTTTGCCAGCTGGGTCCACCAGGGGACGGGCACCCCGCATCAGCTCCAGCCAGCGCCGCTGAATGAGGCCGGTCAGCTTGAATCGGCCCCCGACCTTTTCGATGATCTCGTCGGTCTTGAGCAATTCAATCATGCTTGTCTGGCACCCTCGATGATGTTGAGTACCTGCCGAACCGAATCCTCTAGTATATCGTTGGTGATGATATAAGGGTAGCAGCCGCCGGTCCGAGCGAAGGCGATTTCCCCGTCCGCCTCCGCCAGCCGCTTCCGCTGCAACGCCTCGGATTCGGTCTGCCGGCCTTCCAGCCGAGCTTTGAGGGTCTCCATGGTGGGCGGAAGGACGAAAATCCGGATCGACTCCGGCATCTGGCGGGCAACCTGGGCCCCGCCCTGGACATCTATCTCCATTATCATGGTCTGCCCGGCTTCCAGGGCCTGCTCGACCGGCCCCCGCGGCGTCCCATACCAGTTCCCCAGGTACTGGGCGTATTCCAGCAGTTCGCCCCGCTCAACCATCCGCTGGAACTCCTCCCGACTTATGAACCGATAGGCCTGGCCGTCCACCTCGTCGCCACGCGGCGGACGAGTGGTGACTGAAACCGACCAGCGGCTATTAGGAATCCGCTTTAGCAGCTCGTTGCAAATCGAGGTCTTGCCGGCCCCCGACGGCCCGCTGATGACCACCAGAACTCCACGCTTCTTGCCGGCCATGACGACGGATTATCTTCGCCACCCAAGCGCCCGGCCAGTACCCTGCCCGCTCAGAACAATCCCGATCTGGGCCAATGTTCGGAGCCCGCAGCGCAGGGGACAGGCCAATGTCAAGCGGCCAGCCTCCTGACCGGGCGGGTGGCGTCCTTTCTGGGGTGCATGCCGCGGCCCAACCGCCGGTTGCCGGCCGACCAGTCGTCGGCCAGAGCAGTTCTTGCCGGCCGGCGCAACCCCTGCGATGCGGGAAACCGGCCTGTCCGACCGGCAGAGCGATCGAGGAGGGCTGGCCGACCAGTCGCTAACTATCGCCGCCCCCAAGCCTTATCCAGCGACCGATCGAACGGCCCGACCTGCATTTCGCAGGTGGCACACCGGCTGCCTAGTGCCCAGCGCGTGCTCTGTGCGCCAGCCACGGATGGGGCCGCAGGGCACATCCGGGTGAAGGAGTCGCGGGATGACACGACAGCTTCCAGACGCGTTTGACGCGAGCGGGTCGTCGTTCCGCAGACCGTCCGACCGTTCCGTGCCCCAGGAGCACTTCACGACGCCGGACCAAGACCCTTCGCCCGGAGATTGGAGCCGCTTGGGACGACGGGTGCTGGCCGAGGCGTGGAGGCGATTCACGGAAGAACCGGTCCCACGCCGATCGCCGTCGGCCACGCCCGTCATCCCGTCTTGACCCCAGGATCAGCAGCCATGATTTATGGCCTGTACCACTCCGCCGCCGGCATGCTGACCAACGAGTACCGTCAAGCGGTGCTGGCCAACAACCTGGCCAACGCGGACACCGTGGGATTCAAGCGGGACGTAGCCACCCTGGCCGAGCGACTGCCGGCAGCTCAGGCCGGGCGACGTCGGGGCAGCACTGCGGCCGGCCTGGCGGACCTGTCCGGCGGGCTGTGGCTGGGCCAGACGTACACCGACTACGACCAGGCTGGAAAGATACGCACCGACAACCCCTACGACATCGCTCTGGATGGCCCCGGCTTCCTCTGCGTCGACTCGGCCGGCCGGCGGCTCTACACCCGCGATGGTCGGATGACCCTCAGCCCCGACGGCCTGCTGGTGGCCGCCAGCGACGGCTCGCCGATCCTCGGCCAAGGCGGAGTGCCCATCCGCCTGAACCCGCGCGGCGGGCCACCCAGCATCGACACCCAGGGCCGCGTGATCCAGGACGGGGCCCTGGTCGGCCAACTTGAGCTGGTCGACTTCGACGACTACTCCGTGCTCCGCAAAGTCGGGGCGGCCCGATTAACGGGGCCGGAAGCCGGAGCGGTGCCCGCTCCCGTCCTGGTGCAGGCCGGTTATCTGGAAGGCTCGGGCGTTGAGCCGCTCTCCGAGCTGGTAAGCATGATCGAGGCCTCGCGGGCCTATCAGATGAACGCCCGAATGATTTCGCTCCAGGATGATTCAGTAGGCAAGCTGATCAACGTGGTGATGCGAGCTTAGACCGCTCCCCGGCCGGCTGGCCGGGTCAAACTTGGAGAACGCTCAAAGATGGCCATCACCGCCCTACACACCGCCGCGACCGGGATGCAGGCCCTGTCCACCAAGATCGACGTGATCGCCAACAACATCGCCAACGCCGATACACCGGGCTTCAAGGCCGCCCGGGCCAACTTCCAGGACCTGCTCTACCAGTTGCGAGCCCAGCCCGGCGTGCAGACCAGCGAGGAAAGCAGCTCCGTGCTCGGCACCCAGGTCGGCCTGGGCGTGGCCCTCAGCAACACCCAAACCATCTTCAAACAGGGCTCGGCTACCCCCACCGGCGAGCCGCTGGACATCATGATCCAGGGCGACGGATTCTTCCAGATCGAGCTGCCCGGCGGGGCCACCGGTTACACCCGAGCCGGCAACTTCGTCCGCAACGCCAACGGCGAACTGGTGCTCGGGCACAGCTACGGCTTCCGCCTCAAAGATTCGCCCACCATTCCCGAGGATGTGTCCCGCGAGAATGTCGGAATCTCCAGCGACGGCCGGATCACCGCCACCATGCCCGACGGAACCATCCAGGAACTCGGCCAGATCCAGCTCGCCCGCTTCGTCAACCCCTCCGGGCTGCTCCAACGCGGCGCTAATCTCTTCACCGCCACCCAGGCCTCCGGAGAACCGATCGAGGGAACCCCCGGCGAGGAGGGCCTGGGAACTCTCCTGTC
>CAYZXK010000006.1:0-3057 GCA_964482395.1 uncultured Planctomycetales bacterium
GGTAACTGGCGTCCGCTCCAAATCCGCCGCTACGATCCTCATGGGCGTGTCCTCCTTGTCTGTTAATTCAATATGGGCCAGAGGATACGCCCTTCCTACGCCTCGGCAACGAGATTACACACGAAAGGATACGCCACCCGACCGGCGGCCCGGCGTGCAAGGAAGCTGGCCGGCCGGTAAGCTGCGCTCAGCCGCGCGTCGGGCGTTCTCCGGCCGACCGGCAGTTCGTGATGGCCAAGCAGGATCGACAGATCGCTAAGTTGCGTCGAGTACTCGAGGTGAGCCGGCAGATGGCCGTCACGACCGATCTGGACCGGCTGCTGGGAATCATAATCGACGCCGCTTGCGATGTACTGGACTGCGAGCGGGCGACGATCTTCCTGCATGACGCGACGGGGGGCGAACTGCGCAGCCGAGTGGCCACCGGGGTGGCGTCAATTCGTATCCCCGTCGGCAGCGGTATCGCGGGCCTGGCCGCTTCGCAGCGGGCCATGGTCAATGTCCCGGACGCCTACGCCGACCCGCGATTCAACCCTGAGATCGACCAGCAAACCGGATTCCACACCCGCAACCTGCTGGCTTTCCCGCTGGAGGACTTGGACGGACGGCTGATGGGGGTGCTCCAGGCGCTCAACCGGCGTGGCGGACCCTTTACCAGCGAAGATGAAGAGCTAGCCCGGGTGCTCAGCGCCCAAGCCGGCGTGGCTCTGCAAAGACATGAGCTGCTGGAGCAATACGCCCAGAAGCGGCGGATGGCACATGACCTGGAGCTGGCCCGGCGGATTCAACAGGCCCAGCTCCCCAAGGTCAGGCCCGCCATCGCCCGCTATGAGGTGACCGGCTGGAATTGCCCAGCCGACCAGACCGGCGGCGACTGCTACGACTTCATCCCGCTGGAAGGCGACCGGTACGCCTTTCTGCTGGCGGACGCGAGCGGACACGGCATCGGCGCGGCACTGGTCATCGCCCAGTGCCGATCACTGATGCGAGCCATGCTTTCGGTCACCGGTGACCTGGTGGAGGCGTCCGCCCGCGTCAACCGGATTCTCTGCCATGATCTGACCGACGGGCGCTTCGTTACCAGTTTCGTCGGCGTGCTGGACCCGCAGCGTCACCGGCTCCACTACGTGGCGGCCGGGCAAGGACCGGTTCTGATGATGGCGCCGCAGGGTGTGGAAGCCCGGAGCGCCGGCAGCCTGCCCCTGGCTGTCCTGCCCGAGGCCCAGTTTCAGCTCGAGCAGTGCGACTTCGTGCCGCAAGCGACACTGGTATTGCTCACCGACGGCTTCTACGAAACATTCAATCCGCAGGGCGAGCAGTTGGGGGAAGACCGAATCATCGCCCTGCTCCGCCGGCACCAGACCGCAAGCCTGGACGATCTGCTACAGGCCCTGCTCGGCCTGGTACACGAATTCGCTGGGGGGACGCCACAGACTGATGACCTGACGGCAGTTCTGATCCGCAGAGTCGCCTGACACCCGCTCAACAACGGGCACCCGTCGCCGAATGAGGCTTCCGGCGCGGCCCGGTCGTGCTAAATTCAGCAGCCAGCGGGCTGGCCAGTCGCCAAGCCGGCGGCGGGCAGGTCGCTGGTGGCCGGAGCCCCGGCCGCGGCGGCCAGGGCCTGGTCCAGGTCGGCGATCAGATCATCAACATTCTCGATGCCGACCGACAGGCGCACCAGGCCGTCTTCGATGTGGGCTTGCCTGCGGGCCTGGGCGCCCATTGAGGCATGGGTCATGGTGGCCGGATGCTGGATCAGCGTCTCGACGCCTCCGAGGCTGACCGCCAGCGTGCACAATCGGACGGCGTTCATCATTCGGCGGCCGGCCTCTACGCCGCCCTTGAGGCTGAACGACAACACCCCGCCCCCGCCGCGCATCTGCTTGCGGGCAAGCTGGTACTGAGGATGGTTCGGCAGACCCGGGTAGCGCACCCACTCGACCTGGGAATGCTGCTGAAGAAACTCGGCGATCCGCTGGGCATTTTCGCAGTGCCGCTGCATCCGCAAAGCCAGCGTCTTGATCCCGCGATGGACCAGGAATGATTCCAGTGGGGGCAGGACCCCGCCCAGGTGGTTGAGCATCCGCCGCATCGGCTGATAAAGCGATTCCTCGGCCACCACTATTATGCCGCCCACCACGTCCGCGTGCCCGTTCAGGAACTTGGTCAGACTGTGGACGACTACGTCCACACCCCAACGCAAGGGCTGCTGAAGAGCGGGGCTCATGAAGGTGTTGTCCACAATGACCCGGATTCCATGCTGGTGAGCCAGCTCGCAGATCGCCGCCAGATCGGTGATCACCAGCGTCGGATTGGCGGGGGTCTCCACGAAAATCACTCTGGTGTTGGGGCGCAGGGCGCCACTCACCGCGTTCAGGTCCGACGTATCCACCATGCTGGACTGGACACCGAACTGGCCGAGAATCGAGGTGATCAGTGTACAGGTGGGTCCATACACCGCGTCGCTGCAAATGACATGGTCGCCCTGCCGGAGCAACGTCGCCAGCACGGTGTGAATCGCGGCCATGCCGCTGCTGCATGCCAGGGCGGCCGCTCCTCCCTCCAGCTCGGCCAGCGCCCCCTCCAGAGCAGCCACGGTCGGGTTGCCCATCCGTGTATAGATGAACCCCTCGTCCTCGCCGGCAAACAGCGCCGCCCCGTGCTCGGCGCTGCGAAACGCGAAAGTCGACGTCTGATATATCGGTGGGACGACCGGCATAAACTCGGCGTGCTCGACTCCGGCGTGAACAACCTGGGTTTCCAACGCCCAACGATCATGCGAACTCATGGTCCCGTCCTCGACAGACAACAGGTGCGCCCAGGGCTACAACTGCCGGCGGGCGGGCTACGAGCCGGCTGGTGTATAGCGGGCGACGGGGCTCGAACCCGCAACATTCAGCTTGGAAGGCTGGCAACATCGCACGGAAGTCACGCAACCGCAAGAGCTTACGAGCGACCCGCCGAACGCTTGTACCAATGCTTGTACCGACGGGGCGGAAATCGAGCACGCCGGGTCGGCTGAGGCGGCGCCGGCAACCGTGGCCGGCACGGTGA
>CAYZXK010000007.1:0-10928 GCA_964482395.1 uncultured Planctomycetales bacterium
GTGCGGCTCCAGCCCGCCTGGTTCGTGCCGACTCAAGGTTGCCGCTCAGTCCTGCTCGGCGGCGCCCCCCCGCTGCCTGACCAGCCGGCGGTCCATCTCGGCCAAGGTGTGCTCGGCAAGTCGGCGAAACCGAAGCGGACCGAGCCGATTCGACTTCCTGCGAGAAGCATATTCTTCGTTCTGCACGGCCAGCTCTCGGTCAATCGCTTCCAACAGTGAAGCACTGACCGGCTGCGGGCAGCTTAAGCGATAAAAAGGCGGATCCGACCAGCAGGGAGCCAGGACAAAATCCGGCTCCGGTACGCCCAGCGACCGGCAAGCGTCCCGCATGGCATTGACCACCTGGCTTTCGGTCAGCTTCTCGCCGGCGATCGACGCGACCCTCCCAGCTCGGTAGAGGAACTCAACCAGCGGGGCCTGATCAAGATACCCGTGCACGCGAACCACGTCGTCCAACCTGTAACGCAGCAGACCGCTGGCGCTGCTGAGCACCACCAAATAGTCGCGGCCGACCTCCAGCTCGCCGGGCTCCAGTGTCCGGGGCTGACCGGCCTCGGACTCCTCGACCGGCACGAACTCGAAGACTGCCGAGCCGACGTCCAGGACTCCGATCGGCGTATTGTCATCCAGCGGGATGCTGACCCGGCCTTCACTGGCCAGCAGGCCGATGTCGCGGACCGGCAGCTCGCCCCACCACTCCGACAGCCGTGGCAGATAATGGCCCATGGTCCCTCCGGTCCAGCAGGCAACCAGCTCCAGTTGCCAGTAGTCGCGCGGCCGAAGTCTGCCGGCCGCGGCCCGCACCCGCTCGAGCTGCGCGGCCCGAGCCGGATCGGGTTTCAGCCCCTGGCCGAGCCGTTGCCGCAAAACCGGATCATCCACCACCCGGCTCGACAGAGTTCCGTCCCGCACATCCCGAATCAGCTCCTGGCTGTGCTGGTCGGCCGTGCGAGCCATCTGGATGAGGGTGGCCGGGTTGGCGGTCACCGCCAGGGCCACGTCGCTGGTCAGTCCCAGGCGCATCAGGGCGTAGTACCGAGCCAAAGGGTCGCCCAGGTATGCGATCTCCGGTCGGCCGACGTAAAACCGGCGGACGATCCGCTTCTGCGTCGCAGCCAACAGTCCGGTGATCGCTCCGTACGGAATCCCACCCGGGCTCCGACCGGCGTCCGGCCTTCCGCTGGACTGGAGGATCGGGCGCAGAATCGCCCGCGGATGGTCGCTCAACATTTTCAGGCCGAATATGTTCCAGCCCCGGCGATAGTCGGCGACGAAGGTCGGCGTCACCGGTATCCACTTGGGCCGGGCGGTCGTGCCGCTGGTCGTGGCGAACATCAGGATCCGCTGCCCGGGCGAGAAGAGAGCTTGAAGCTCCCCGGCGGCGACGCGGTCGATGTAGGGCCGATAATCCTCATAGGTGGCCAGTGGCACGGCCCGGCGCAGGTCATGCAGGTCACGTACTCGGTCCAAGGCGCTGCGCCGTCCGAACTCGCTGTCGGTTACCAAAGGCAGAATGCGGGCCAGAACTCGTCGTTGCTGGTTTTTGACGCTTCGCAGTCCGGCCAGGAAGTGGCGGTAGACCCACTGGGCGTGCAGATACGCCGCTTTGGCAGCCAGTTTCTCCAGCAGCGTCGGCATTTTCGCAAGTCGCCGGGAACTATATCACGCCGCACCAGCCCCCGGCGACAGGCCGGACGCCCGGCAGGCAAGCGCTGAAATCGACACCGCGCGCTAACGCCTCGCATTCTGATCGGTGCTGCATGCTTGCGGTCAACCCATTAGTTGGCGGCCACCGGCTGCACCATCTGGTCCGCGACCGAAGCCTCAGCCAGGTCGCGGGCAATCGGCTGCACAGCGGTCTTATCAGCCACGGTCGTCGAGCCGGCCGCTCCCGCCAGGTAACGGTTGAAAAAGCTGACCGTCAGGCGACTGTAGAACTCGGGGTGGAGCACCACCGCCTGGTTATGCCGTGCGCCCGGGGCGATCCAGAGCAGCTTGGGCTGCGGCGCCAGGGCGTACAGCCGCCGACTCTGCTCCACCGGCAGATAGGAATCTTTCTCCCCGTGAATGAACAACATCGGCCGGGGGCTCATCCGAGTGATGGCCTTCCGCACCGACGGGAAGCGGCACTTGAATTCCCGACGGGCAAAGTAAAACACCGACCAGCGGAGAAACCGCCAGAAGACCGGCGGATGGTTCTCATACACGAATCTGACCCGGGCGAAAATATAGGCCCAGCGCTTCATGAAATACTCTACAGTCGTATCGGTGCTGAAAGCGCCGTCCGAGACGATGGCTCGGATACTGGGGTTCTCCGCCGCCACCAGAATCGCAGCGCAGGCCCCACGCGAGATTCCGTAGACTCCGAACTCCGCCAGGTAGCCCTGCTCGGCCAGCCAATGCTCGGCGAACGCGGCCGCTCCGCGCATGTCGTCCAGGTCTCGATCGGTCACCCACTGGCGGGGCGTGTAGTCCGGCGGGCACTCCGACTGGCCGTGTCCGCGGAAGTCGAAGGTCAGGATGTCATAGCCCTCCTGCTGGAGCGGGCGGCAGTAGCGGGCACAGGAATGCATGTCGGCGCAGAACTCGTGGGCGAAGACGATCAGCCCCCGCCGGGCCACCGCCGGGTTGGCCCGGATCAGCATCCCCTGAAGCGGTAGTCCATCGTAGGCCGGAAAACTCACCGGCTCTCCGACCAGCCGGTCGAAGTCCAGCGGGCTGCGGGCCAGCGGCGGCTTCGTCGTGCGCATTATGTTCAGGGAAATGCGCACGTACTTCATCAGGATCGTGGCCGGCACCACCAGCAGAATCACGATGGTGGTGACGATGACGACCAGGGCCCAGTTGCGCAGCAGGGCGTCCAGAATCGACCAGCCCAGCAGCATGATCCGCTTTCTCCGGCCCCACTACACAGCCAAGACCGCCGACCGCGCCGTCGGCCGCCCCGCTTCCACCGGTATGAGACGGGCCGCCGCCTTCGCACCGACCCGCTGGTCGGCACCGGCCCGCTCATGCACAATCTTAAATGGTAATCGGCAGGCCGGCCGGTGTCCACCCGGCACAGCCGCACACCCAGCCCTTGGTCACGGCTGGGTCAGCAGCACGCCGGCCCAGCAGGCGATCGCCTCTCCACGACCGACCGCGTCGACCCCCTCGTTGGTCTTAGCCTTCACCCCCACCCGCCCCTCGGCCACGCCCAGCAGCCTGGCCACCGAACCTCGAATGCGATCCCTGTGCGGACCCAGCCGCGGCCGCTCGGCATGAATGACCAGATCGACGTTGCTCACCTGATAGCCCGCCGCGCGTACCCGGGCCAGTGCTTCGGCCACAAACACCCGGCTCTCCGCATCTTTCCAGGCCGGATCACGGTCGGGGAAAAGCTCGCCGATGTCCGGCTGCCCCATCGCCCCCAACAGTGCGTCGCACAAAGCGTGCAAGACCACGTCGGCATCACTGTGCCCGAGCAGGCCCAGCCCGTCAGGTATCATCACCCCGCCCAGTATCAGAGCCCGCCCCTCAACCAGGCGATGAAGGTCGTAGCCGATGCCGATGCGGACGTCCATGGCCAAGCCTCGTCGGACCCGGGCCCGGCCCCCAAGCGACAGCAGCATCCTAGCCGACCCCGACCGACTGCAAAAGCCTCAGACGCGTACCACGCACGGTCCGGCTCTCCCCGGCCGCCGAACCATGGGCCACCGGCTTATAATATCATCAGGTGACCGCTGAAAAACCGCAGGGCTGGACCTCCAGGGCCAGCCCGAGCGTCCCGGCGCCCCCAAAACACCGAACTCGGAGGCCCGGCGCTATGGACCCGAGCTACCTGAGCGGTTTTGTAGGGTAGTGTTAGGCAGAATGTGGCATGCCGCCCCCGCGCTTCGGCAGATCAGAGGACTATCGGGCCGCGATCGAAGGCCAGGGCGAGACCCTCTGGGGCGCGTTCGCCCGGGTCCAACGGCGGAAACGGATCGCAACCGGCCTGGCCGGAGCCGCCCTGATCGGGGGCGCCATCTGGCTGTACCTGGCACTGCGCCCGCCCGACGTCCCGGGCGTCCAGCCGGTCGACGTGCTCGTCCGATGCATTAACAAAGACTGCGGCTACGAAGGCGTGGTGCGCCTGCGTCCCGGCGGCCCGGCCTTCCCCATGACCTGTCCCAAGTGCGGGCAGAAATCCTGCGAGCGGGTCTGGGAATGTCGGGCCTGCGGACACCGGTTCGTCCCTAAGGCGATCCAAGCTCCGCTCCGCTGCCCGGAATGCGACAGCGTGGAAGTCGGCGTGGTGGAGCAGCCCCGCAGGAAGAAGTAGATGCGCATAGTTTGGGACGCGAGCTTGACCCCTAAGCGGTCGATAATGTTCAAGGTGGGATGCCCGGGCTCCAGATTGACGGGTGCCGGGGCCACCCCTAGCATGAGTAGTGAGGTTGGACCGGAGGGATAGTGAAGGTCCGATAAAGCCTGTCCGAACCATCAGGCTTGGGCCCGGGCGGCCCGACCTCCAGCAGGTCGAACTGCCAAGCGGGCCTGGAGAGCTTAGATGCCCAGCCGTGAAGCGATACTTTCTACCATCAGCCGGCACGTCGACACCGACAAGTTCCGCCAGCAGCACTGGGAAGGGACCTTCCTGGAATATCTAGACCTGGTAGCGCGCAACCCACGACTGGCCCGGAACGCCTTCCAGCGGATCTACGACATGATCCTGCATTTCGGTACCGAAAAATACACATACCTGAAGCAGGATTACGTGCACTACAAGTTCTTTGATGACCCCTTTGATCGGGGCGCGGACGCGATCTACGGTTTGGACGCGTCGCTCATGCGGCTGGTGGAGTTCTTCAAGTCGGCAGCCCAGGGCTATGGCACCGATCGGCGGATCCTCCTGCTGCACGGGCCGGTCGGATCCAGCAAAAGCACCATCGTGCGACTGCTCAAGAAGGGGCTGGAGGCCTACTCGGCCACCGATGAAGGTGCTTTGTACACCTTCTCCTGGAAGCTGCCCAACGAGGACGGGCAGATCGAAGTCCATCCCTGCCCGATGAACGAGGAGCCGCTGAAGCTGATCCCGCGCTCGGCCCGTCGCGATGTGTTGGCCCAGCTCAACGCCGACCTGCCCGAAGACCAACAGGTCCGCGTGGAAGGCGACCTGGACCCCTTCTGCCGGCGGACCTTCGAGGACCTGCTGGTCAAACATAGCGGCGACTGGCGGAAAGTGCTGGATCACGTCGTGGTCCGACGGCTGATTTTGTCCGAAAAAGACCGCCTGGGAATCGGGACCTTCCAGCCCAAGGACGAGAAGAACCAGGATTCGACCGAGCTGACCGGAGACATCAACTACCGCAAGATCGCCCTGTACGGTTCGGACTCCGACCCGCGGGCCTTCAACTTCGACGGGGAACTGAACATCTCCAACCGCGGGCTGTGCGAGTTCATCGAGATTCTCAAGCTGGACGTGGCCTTCCTGTACGACCTGCTGGGGGCCACCCAGGAACATACCATCAAGCCCAAGAAGTTCGCCCAGACCGACATCGACGAGGTCATTATCGGCCACACCAACGAGCCGGAATACAAGAAGCTCCAGTCCAACGAGCTGATGGAGGCGTTCCGCGACCGCACCATCAAGATCGACATCCCCTACAACATCCGGCTCTCCGACGAGATCAAGATTTACGAGAAGGATTTCGGCAAGGACAAGGTGCGCGGCATCCACATCGCCCCGCACACCATCGAGGTGGCGGCCATGTGGGCGGTCCTGACCCGATTGGCCGAACCCAAGAAGGCCGGACTGACTCTGCTCCAGAAGCTCAAACTCTACGACGGCAAGAGCATCCCGGGCTTCACCGAGGACTCGGTCCGCGAGCTGCGGGAAGAGTCTCCGCGGGAGGGGATGCAAGGGATCAGCCCCCGCTACATCCAGGACAAGATTTCCAACGCCCTGGTCAGCGAGCAGGCCCAGGCCGATCGCTGCATCAACCCGTTCATGGTGATGAACGAGCTGGAGGCCGGGCTGAGCCACCATTCGCTGATCACCGACGAGGAACAGAAGAAGCGCTACAAGAAGCTGCTGACCATCGTCCGCGAGGAATACGAGGACATCCTCAAGGCCGAGGTCCAGCGGGCCATTTCCGCCGACGAGGATGCCATCCAGCGCCTGTGTGCCAACTACATCGAGAACGTCCGGGCCTACACGCAGCACGAGAAGGTGCGCAACAAGTACACCGGCCGCGACGAGGCCCCCGACGAGCGCCTGATGCGCTCCATCGAGGAGAAGATCGACATCCCCGAGAGCCGCAAGGACGATTTCCGCCAGGAAATCATGAACTACATCGGGGCTCTGGCCCTGGACGGCAAGAAGTTCGAATACAACACCAACGCCCGGCTGTACAAGGCCCTCGAACTCAAGCTCTTCGAGGACTCCCGTGACACCATCAAGCTCAAGAACGTGGTCTCCGGCGTGGTCGATGACGAGACCCAGGCCAAGATCGATGTGGTCAAGCAGCGGCTGATCAAGTTCTTCGGCTACAACGAGACCAGCGCCACCGACGTGCTCAACTACGTGGCCAGCATTTTCGCGCGCGGCGACGCCAAGCGGGACGAGTGATGACTCCCGGCTCGGCGCCTAGCGTGCCACCAGCCAGTAAATCAGCACCGCCCCGCCCAGCAGCAGGCGGTAGATCACAAAGGGCCGGAAGCGGTAGCGGCGGACGTAATTCATGAAGCTCGCAACCACCAGCAGGGCCACCAGGAACGCGGTCGCGCTACCGATCAGCACGACGGTCGCCACGTCGGCGGTGAGGTCTTGCCGGTATTTCCACAGGGTGCGGACCGCCGCTCCCAGCATGGTGGGAATCGCCAGGTAGAAGGAGAACTCGGTGGCCACGCGCGGTGAAAGCCCCAGGGCCATGCCGCCCATGATCGACGCTCCCGCCCGCGATACCCCCGGCCACATGCTGATACACTGGATCAGCCCGATCAGAAACGCCTGCCGCAGAGTCACATCCTCCAGCTCTTGCGGCACAATCCGGCGGCAACGACGGTCGATCAGCTCGATGACCGCGGCGCCCACGATCAAGGCCCCGGCTACCGCCGGCGGGTTGCTTTCCAGTGGGTCGAAGTAGCTCTTGAGCAGGAGGGCCAAAACGACGGTGGGGATCATCCCGGCCACCAGCTTGGTCAGAATGTGGCTGCGCCAGCCGGGCACCGTCGGCTGGAACGTCCGCCGCCACAGGTCGCGCCAGAAATAGAGGATTACCGCCAAGATGGCCGCAAGCTGGCTGACCCACAACAGGATTCGCCACGGCGAGGACTGCCCGTCCAGCCCGAGCACCCATTCTGCCAAGATCAGGTGTCCGGTGCTGGAGATCGGCAGAAACTCGGTCAGCCCTTCGATGATTCCCAGGATGAGGGCGCCGACCAGAAGCACGCGGACACGTCCGTCTTATCGCCCGTTTCAGCGGCTTAGCCCGATCCAGTCGGCCAGCGGCGTCAACCGCCACAGCACCTGACCGACCAGGTTGGCGTAAATCCCGGCCAAAAGGTCATCGGCCAGAATGCCCCAGCCGGTCGGCAACCGCTCCGCCGCCCGGGCCGGCGGCGGCTTGACAATATCCATCGCCCGAAAGAGCAAGAACTGGGACGCCAACACCGCCGCCAGACTCCCACTTTCACCCCCCAGGCCGACCGTCACGCCCAGCAGCGCCAGCCACTGACCGGCCAGTTCGTCCAGAACGAAGGGCTTGGGGTCGGCGCACCCGAAGTGAGCGATTGCCCAGCCGCCCCATCGGACCGATAGCCAACTGGCCAGGAGGATGCCGGCCGCCAGCAGAAGCTCCAGAACCGCTTGCGGAGCGCGGGCGCTACGAAGAATCAGCCAGAACGCGCCAAAAGATATCAGCCCGACCAGCGAGCCCCAGGTTCCGGGAGCCAGCGGCAGGTAGCCGCTGCCCAGGACGGTCAAACACGCCGCCCTGATTCTCGCGTTCGCGGCACTCACGGCTCGACCCTTGAGGAAGACGGAGCGTTTGGGGCGGGGGATGACGGGCCGGTCTTGCCGGCCGCTGCACCGACTCCGGGTGCCCCGGTCAGCAGAAACCGCCGGGCTCGACGGACGTATGCGACCGCCGACAGCACGGTTATCAGCACGGTCGCCCACACGCAGGCGGTCCGGACCGGCCGGGCCGCTTCGACCTGCCAGGCCAGTTGCCCGAGAATCACGCAAATCGTGATTGACTGGACGAACATCTTGAGCTTGCCGAGCCAGGAAGCACCGAACTCCTGCCCCGCGGCTTCAACCTGCGAGCGCACCGCCGACACCAACAGCTCACGCGAAAGTATGATCACTACCATCCATGGTTGCACATCGGTGATGTTGACGTTCTGCTGGCGGTCCCAAAACTGGTGACCGGCCAGCAGAACGAATGCCCCGCATACCAGAACCTTGTCCACCACCGGATCGACCACTCGACCGAAGGAGGTCACTGAGCTGGTCATGCGGGCCAGCAGCCCGTCGACGATGTCGGTCAGGGCCGCCAGCAGGAAGACCCAGAAGGCCGCGTGCAGCACCCAGCGCAGATGAGCGATCCGGTCGGCATCAAACACCGACAGGAGAACCAGAAACAGCACCGTCAGCCCCAGCCGGCTCAGAGTGATCAGATTTGGAAAGCCGATTCGCATGGGTGTCATCATCCCGCCAGGTCGGCCGGCACTCGGCCGACACCCTACCGTCGGGGCCCATGGTCGCCAACCCGGCCGGCGGCCGGGTTGGCGACCAGGCCTGAATTGTCCGCCCGGCACCGTCGGACCACAAGCGCCAAAAAGGGCCCGGCCGGGTGGGCCCGTCGCGTGCCGCGCGGGCGGCATTTTTGTCTTCAACCGCCCAACCCGAGTGGCTATTATGAGTAGACGGCCAAGCGACTGACACAGGCGGTCGCGGGTGCATGTGTGGACGGGTGGACCGATAAGGCGAGGAGGCGCATATGAGCAGGCACGCTCCAGGCGGCTTGCTGTGGGCGGCGGTCGTCGCCGCCGGCCTGGGACTCTCGATCTCCGCCCAGGCGCAGGAATATCGGGAGCCGGAAGGGACTCCCCTGCCGGCCCGGGCCAGGGTTATGAGCCCTTACGATGAATTGGGTCTGGCGGCCCGCCTGGGTCAGGTGCGTAACGGGCTGCCCAATATCATGCTGGTCGGTTATTGGCCGCCCAGCAACGAGATGCTGCGACGCTTCAGCCCCAACCCGAGTCAGAACCCGGAGGGATGGATCGGCGAAAACTGGGAGGGTCGGGGGTACAACATCTACGCCTTCTTCCCCGAGTTTCCGCAGGGGCTGGGCAAGGGCGAGGGGGATTTCGAGGTCGACTACCAGGATACCTCCGCGGACTTCTGGCCGATCACCGCCATGGTTGCGCCCATCGCCATGATCACCTTCGGCCGTGGGCAGATGAACAACTCGTGGGAGGTCGAACGCAGGCAGCGGAACCTGGCGGAAGATCAGTGGGTTGATGACTACCTGGAGCCACTGAAGCCCACCCCGGCTCCGCCCGAGCAATCCAAGCCGGCCGGGTACGTCCGCTATTCGACGCTGCCGACCGCCGCCATCGCCACTGCGGTCAACAGCGCCGGCCTGGGCATTAACGCGTACGTGGACACCACGGGCTTCTGCGGCGCTTTTCTGTGCGAGTACCTGGCCTACCACGGGGTGTGGTACAACGATTTGCACTGGAGCCCCACCGACCCGCAATGGAACGTTGCCGCCGGCCACATTCACGTCGGCGGCCTGCTCACGATCGAGCAGGCAACCGCCGCCACCGAAATCAGTCTGCGAGTGCTGATTGATACCGTAGACGTCCTCCGGATCATCCCCGGCGACCTGAACTGCGACGGGCTGGTGGGCTTTGGCGACATAAACCCCTTCGTCCTGCGGCTTACCAATCCCGAGACCTACTTCCAGGTCTACCCCGGCTGCCCCAACCTCAACGGAGACATCGACGGCGATGGCGAAGTCGGCTTCGGCGACATCAATCCGTTCGTGGCACTGCTGCTGGGCTCTTGAAGTCTGCCGGGCCTGGGGCACGGCACGCCGGACCCGGCTAGGTATGCTGAAAGGGGGGGCCAACCACCGGTTGGACCCGAACTGCGGCTGGCACCAGACCGCTTCCGGGCGGCATTCGGCGCCTTCCGAACGGTGTGCTGCCACTGCTCTTGAGGGGGTTCGTGCCCGCTCCCGGGGCCGGCCCGATCGAAAGGCGATAATCACGGCTGTAAGGAACCCGACTGCGGCGCGCACGGGGGTCGATGGTCGGCTCGGCATGGTTCCCGGTTGCATCCCGGGGACGGACCTCATAGGATGGTTGCAAGTTTCGGTGGCGTGCCCGAGTGGACTAAGGGAGCGGATTGCAAATCCGCGATTCATGGGTTCGAATCCCATCGCCACCTTCCCACTGTGACCAACCACTAGCGCCGGGGGTCGCTTTGACGTCGAAGACGTTAGCCGGATGCTGCGCCGCCCTAAACCGGAGTTCGTCGGCGCCGGGAGCACATCGGGGCTCGGAGCGCGAGCGACGGGCCAGGCTGCCGGCGGGATCGCAACGGCCCGATGCAGTGCCGGACAAAGCCCTTGGTTGGGCAGTGCGAGCGCTCCACCCGCGTCCGACAGGGAGGCAGCCCGCTCCTATCGCCGCCACAGGGCGATGAACGTTGGTCCGCCCCGATTTGAGCACCTGGCCAGGCACCGGGCAAAGGCCGGGTGGGGATAACGGTCAAGCAGGCGCGATCGTGAACGTGCCCGGCGACTCGAAAAACGGTAACGTCAATTCCCGTGTGTAATTGTTGCGGGTTAAGAAGGGCATTTCAGGCCACACCGCGGACCTCCCGGAATTCTTTGCAGACCCGCGTGGCGTACTTGGCGTTGTAGTACGCCACCAGACCGTACACGATCCGC
>CAYZXK010000008.1:0-12456 GCA_964482395.1 uncultured Planctomycetales bacterium
GGTAACTGGCGTCCGCTCCAAATCCGCCGCTACGATCCTCATGGGCGTGTCCTCCTTGTCTGTTAATTCAATATGGGCCAGAGGATACGCCCTTCCTACGCCTCGGCAACGAGATTACACACGAAAGGATACGCCACCCGGACCGGTCGCAGACTTGATGCGACCATGCATTGGACATAGGCTGATTGTCCGGCCCGCCAGAAGCTTCGGCAGATGACCCACTGCCGGCCGACAACTCGAAGGCGCGCTTCTAGACCGCGTGCCCGAACCGAGTATGCGAGCCAGAGCCGAGTCGGCCCCGAAAACCCGCGAACCTTGTCGCCCGCGGCGGCCGATCGGGTCGGATTAGTGGTTCTGGCGGGGTTAGGAAGCGGCCGCGGTGCGGCTGATAGGCAAGACTGGTCATGACCGAATCGCACTTGCGCCTGGCCGAGCTGCCCGCCAATACGCGGGCCGCCTTCGAGGAGCTGGCCCGACAGCTCGAGCGGCACGCCGGCCCGAACTTGCTGGCGCTGACTGCGTTCGGCGGGTGGCTGGCCGAAGACCCGTTGTTTGCCGGGACGCCGGCCAGCAGCGTGGCGGTGCTGGACCACTTCGATCTGGGCATGTTGGATGGCCTGGCCCGGGAGGGGACGCGTCTGGGTCGGCGTGGTCTGCGGGCACCGTTGATCATGACGCCCAGCTATATCGCCGCCTCCTGCGACGTGTTTCCGCTCGAACTGCTGGAAATCCAGCAGTTGCACGTCACGCTGCTGGGCGACGACCACTTCGCGACCCTGAGCTTCAAGTCGGCAGACCTCCGGCTCCAGTGTGAGCGCGAGCTTAAGAGCCAGCTCATCAGTCTGCGTCAGGGTCTGCTGTCGGCGGCCGGTCGTCGCAAGCCGCTGGAAGCGCTGTGTCGTGGGGAGCTGGAGCGCCTGATGCGGGTGCTGCGGGGCCTGCTTCAGCTGGCGGGCGTCTCGCCGGCCCGGCAGTCGGCGGAGCTGGTGACCCAACTTGCCCAACACGCCGGTCTGGAGCTGGCGGGGCTCAAGCGGCTGCTGGCGCACTTTCGATCCCCCAACTTCGAGCGATTCCAAGCCTTCTACCAGGATCTCAGCACGCTGGCGGAGTATGCGGACAAGCTTGGATCAGGACCGGACGCGACCTGAGCTGACGGGCGGGCACTGGCCGGTTGGCACACTACGCGCCGATCAACACGCATTCAGCCACAAGCCCCCGTCCAATCCGGGCCGGCCCGATCCGGTCAGCGCCCCGACCGGTCTCGTCAGGGCCGGTGCCCATCTGCTCAGGACCTTAAGCGCGGGCACGGGGTCGAGTGAGCGTCGGCTTAACGGAGGAACTGTTAGCTGGGCGGTCGCCGGCCGCCTGGTTGTTCGGTGGCGGTCGTGGCCCTGATACGGTGTCGCGTTTTGGGCGGGGCAGATCGCGGTCCTGATGCGGAACCGGATTATAAACAAACTTTCAGCATGGAATCGGCTGCGCTGCTCTGGCCCTGTACGATGATCGCCACTATGGAGCGATGTTCTAGAACCATGTCGCCGGTGGTCGGCGGGCTGGCCCTGTTGCTCGGCTGCCTGGCATCGGCAGGCGCGGCTCAGCAGTTGCCCGCCCAGCCGGCAGATTATCTGGTCGACCTGGCCGGCGTGATCGACCTCAAGACCTTCCGGGAGCTGAACGGCTACCTGATGGAGCTGGAGCAGAAAACCGGCGCCCAG
Source organism: uncultured Planctomycetales bacterium (assembly GCA_964482395.1). Lineage (GTDB taxonomy): Bacteria > Planctomycetota > Phycisphaerae > UBA1845 > Fen-1342 > CAYZXK01. The sequence continues at coordinate 1,719 of CAYZXK010000008.1, forward strand.
ATCATCGTGCTGACCGTCAACACCACCGGCGGGCAGCCGATCCGCGACTTCGGCCTACAGGTCGCCGAGAAGTGGAAGCTGGGCCGCAAGGGGAAGGATAACGGCGTGCTGATCGTGGTGGCCATCCAGGACCGCAAGTATACCTTCGAGGTGAGCTATGGGCTGGAGGCCACGCTGCCGGACTCGCTCTGCGGCCGGGTCGGGCGGGAGGTCTTCGTTCCGCACTTCAAGAAGGGCCACTACGCTCAGGGCATCCGCGACGGTGTGTTGGTGCTGGCCAACCGGGTAGCGGAGGCGGAGGGCTTCAAGATCCATGGGATGCCTGCCCGAAGGCTGTCGCTGACCGGCCCGGTCGACACCCCAGCCGCGCTGGCCGCCTGGCTCGTGCCCCTCCTGATGCTGCTGGTGCTGCTGTCGCTGGTGGGGCGCATCCGGTATATCTATCGCAATAGACGGTACGTGGACGGCCTGTGGCTGTGGCTGCTGCTGGGCGGACTGAGCGACCGTCATTATGGATGGCGTAACTGGGGCGGCGGAGTCTTCGGCGGAGGAAGCTTCGGCGGCGGCTTCGCCGGAGGAAGGTTCGGCGGAGGAATCTTCGGCGGCGGCTTCGGCGGCGGCTTCGGCGGTGGAAGGTTCGGCGGAGGAAGCTTCGGCGGAGGTGGGGGCGGTTCTTTTGGTGGCGGAGGTGCATCCGGTGGCTGGTAACACGTGCCCAAAATGCGGAAGTCTGGTTTCGCCCGCGGCGAAGTTCTGCAACAACTGCGGCCAGGTCCTGCTAACCAAAAGCCGCTCAGGCCTCGGCGGTACGCTCCTGGCCCTCGTGTTCGCCCTGTCCGTCGTGGCCTTGGTCGTCGGCGGCTGCATCTACGGCGGCTACAACAAGGCCATTCGCCTGGACGAAAACGTCAAGAGCAGTTGGGCCCAGGTCGAGAATGTCCTGCAACGCCGTTACGACCTGATTCCAAACCTGGTCGAGACCGTCAAGGGCTATGCGTCGCACGAGCAGGAGATATTCACCGAAGTCGCCCAGAGCCGAACCAGGTATTTCCAGGCCGGGACGCAGACTGAGAAAGTTGAGGCGGCCAACGGGGTGGAGCGGGCCCTGTCGCGGCTATTGATGCTCCGCGAGCAGTACCCCGAGCTAAAGGCCCAGAGCAGCTTCCTGGCACTTCAGGACGAGCTTTCCGGCAGCGAGAACCGGATCGCCGTCGAGCGCAGGCGCTACAACGATGCGGTCCGCGAGCTGAACACCTACTGCCGCGGTTTTCCGAGTCGAGTGTATGCCCGGTGGGCCGGCGTCAAGCCCGCCGAGTACTTCGACGTCCCGCAGGAAGCCCAGCAAGTCCCCAAGGTCGACTTCGGCAAGAAATGATCCTGGGCCGCCCCTACAGCAGATCGACCGGGTCAACGTCGATCGTGAAACGCCGGACCCGCGGCAGCAGCGTCCGGTCGTGGAGCGTCTGGCTCACCAGATCCTGCAAACTGGCCCCCCGTGGCCCGCGCACCATCACCTGATACCGGAGCATGCCGCGCACTTGCCGCACCACGCACGGTTCGGCCGGATCCACCCGCAGGCCGGCATGAACCCGCCCAGCCCGCGCCCGCAAACCTTCAGCCAGACGCTCCGCTTCCTGACGCGCCCGGCCCGGACGCGGGTCGGCGAGAACCAGGCGGGCCATTCGCGCGATGGGCGGGCAGAAGAACTGCCGCCGAAATTTAAGCTCCTCCGAGGCGAAGGACTCGTAGTCCATTCGCAAAGCATGCCGAATGACCAACGTGGGGGGCCCGGCGGTCTGGATCAACGCCACTGACCCGCCGCTTCGACGACCCGCCCGTCCCACCACCTGAACCAGCAACTGGAAAACCCGCTCGGCAGCTCGCAGGTCCGGCAGCGAGAGACCCGCATCGGCATCAATGACGCCCACCAGGCGCACCCCGGGGAAATCCAGCCCTTTGGCCACCATTTGCGTCCCCAGCAGAATGTCGGCCTGCCCGCTCTCGAAACCATCCAAGGCCGCCTGGTAATCCTCTCGCCGACGCATGGTATCACGGTCCAACCGCAGCCATCTGGCCTGCGGGAAGGTTTCTCGCAGTTCCTGTTCCAGTCGCTGGATTGCCAGGCCGGTCCGGTCCAGCGGGCCGCCACAGGTGTCGTCCAGGCAGCGTGCCGGACGGTCGGCCCGCCCGCCGCAACGGTGGCATTTGAGCACCTGCTCGGCCTGATGGTAGACCAGGTGCGTCCCGCAGCGCTGGCAGTCCAGCATCAGCCCGCATCTGCGGCAGCGCAGGTAGGTGGCATAACCACGGCGGTTGTGCAGAAGAATTGCCTGGCCGCCGCCCGCCAGCGTCTGCTCGATCCGCTCGCGCAACTGAGGCGAGATCAGGCCACCGCAACCGGGTCGGTCGTCGGTTGCGGACACCAGGTGGACGGCCGGCGGCACCGCGCCCGGCACCCGCTCGGGCATGCGCACCAGCTCATAGTGTCGGCGGTGCTGCGCGTTATACCAGCTTTCCAGCGACGGCGTAGCCGACCCCAGCACCACCGGCACACGCTCAAGCTGCCCACGCTTGACCGCCACGTCGCGCGCGTGATAGAAGGGTGCCGCCAGGTTCTTGAAACTGCTCTCCTGCTCCTCATCCACGATGATCAGCCCCAGCCGGGGACAGGGCGCGAACACCGCAGTCCGCGTGCCGATCACCACCTCGGCTCGGCCTTCGGCCACGGCGGCCAGCGTTTCGGCCCGCAATCGAGTCGGAAGCTGCCCGTGCAGCACCGCCACCCGGTCGAACCGCCGGCTCAGACGTTCGACCAGTTGGGTGGTCAGCGCAATCTCCGGCACCAGCAGGATGGCCTGTCGCCCCCGACTGATCACCGCCCGCATCAGACGCACGTATACCTCGGTTTTCCCGCTTCCCGGCACACCCCACAGCAGGAAGGCCCGGAATGGGTCCGGGCAGTCCAGCGCGGCAGCGATCCGTTCATAAGCCTGCCGCTGATGGGTGGTCAGATCGAAAGCGTCCTCCGGGCAACTGCCGCTCCGCCGGTGCAGGTCGATGCCCGATTCGGGGACCGCCTCCACCTGGCGCTGACATTCCAGCACGCCCATCTTGCACAGCGCCTCCAGCGTGCTGCGACTCACCCGGGCCTCCCTGAGAACCTCCGGGCACGGACGCGGTCGGGAGCCGATCGCGGCCAGCAACGCCGATTGCTTGGGCGTAAGCGGTCTGGTCGGATGGACGCCGGTCACCCGCACGTATCTGATCGTCCGGACTCGCGGCTTGCGTACCGCCGTGGGCAGGATGACGGAAAAAGCTTTCCAGGGCGGGCAAACGTAGTACTCGCTGACCCACAGCCCCAGTTCGATCAGTGAACCGGTCAGCCAGGGCACCCCCGGCTGTGCGGACCACACCGGCCTGAGGCTGTGGTCCCAGGGCCGTTCGGTCACCCGCACGCATAAACCCGTCGCCCGTGTCTGCCCCCGGCCGAACGGCACTACCAGGCTGGCCCCCGGGCGGACAATGTCCTTGAGGGCTTCGGGGACGGCGTAGCTGTGCAGCCGGGCCGTCGGCCCCTTCACCGCGACCTCGGCCACCAGATGGGATCCAGCCCGGCCTTCGGCCGGGACCAGCCACAACTGTCGTCCGCGAGGCGTACTGGCTTGGTTCACACCCAGGCCAATCCTGTTGGTTATCGGCCAACGGCCCGGCTTGGGCCCTGATTCGATCGGGCGGCCCGGGAGCAGGACCGATATATCCGCCCTGAGCCGCGAGCCGGCCGGCGCTAATTGGAACCGCGACCCGGTCCAGTCGATCTCACCTGGAGCAGTATAACGCAAGCGTGAAAGCGGTCGGTGTCAGGCAGCCGTCCGATGGGTGAGCAAAAAGGCCGCATCGCCATCATTGACGACGATTCGTCCGCCCGCAAGCTGTTGCAACGTCAGCTTGAGGGAACCGGATATCAGGTTTTCGCCTTCAGCGACGGCCGGGCCGCCCTCCAGCCCATCTGCAAGATGGGCAGTGGCATCGTTATCGCCGACTGGTCCATGCCTGGAATGGACGGCTTGGAGCTGTGTCGGGCCGTCCGAGAACTCCAGACCATGCAGGCTCTGGGCCGTATTCACTTCATTCTGCTGACGGCGTTCAACGAGAAGGACAAGGTAATCGAGGGGTTCGCCGCCGGAGCCGATGACTACCTGACCAAGCCGTATCACCCGGGCGAGCTGCTAGCCCGCGTGCGAGTCGGCGAGCGCATGCTCCGATTGCAGGAGGAGCTCCTGCGGCGCAACATCGAGGTGCAGAAAGCCAACGCCCAGATGGCGGCCCTGGCGGCCAAACTCGATCACTTGGCTAACACCGATGTCCTGACCGATCTGCCTAATCGCCGTTGTCTGTTCGAGCGCTATCAAGCCGCCTGGGAAACGTCCCGCCGACGCGGGGAGCCGCTCAGTTGCGTCATGCTCGACTTGGACCGGTTCAAAAAGGTCAACGACACCTACGGCCACGCCGCCGGTGACCAGGTACTCAAGAGCGTGGCTGCCGCCATCCGCAGGCACGCCCGCCAGCCGGAGCTATGCGGCCGCTTCGGCGGCGAGGAATTCATGCTGGTGCTGCCGGCCACGTCCAGTTCGGCCGCAGCCGAGGTGGCCGAGGAGATGCGGACCGACATCCACGCCCAACCGATCCTCTGCGGATCGACCCGCATCCCGGTGACTGTGAGCTGCGGCGTGGCTGAAGCGACGGCCGACATGGCCAGCCCGGACGAACTCCTGCGCGGGGCCGACGCCATGCTTTACTTGGCTAAGGAGCATGGCCGCAACCAGACCTGGGTGCTGGCCCCGGACGGCCAGGGGTACCCAGCCCGTCCGCCCAGCCAACCCGCCGCCGAGCCTTCTCCATCCCTGCCCCCAGGGCCCGCCACCACGCGCCAATGCAGCCGCCCGCCACTGGAAGCGATACAATCCCAGCATGCGGATTCTGCTAACCAACGATGACGGCATCCTGGCCCCAGGCATCGAAGCACTTTATCGGGCGGTTGCGGACCTGGGACAGGTCGATGTGGTCGCGCCCGATGACTCCCAGTCCGGCGTCGGACACGCCATTTCGGTGTTGAAGCCGATGCTGGTGCGACGGGTACACGTCAAGAACTTATTCCACGGGTGGAGTGTGGCTGGGCGGCCGGCCGACTGCGTGAAGCTGGCCATGATGGAACTGCTGGACCGACGGCCTGACCTGGTGCTGAGTGGAATAAACGCGGGCGCCAATACCGGCGTCAACGTGCTGTACAGCGGCACGATCGCCGGCGCGGTCGAAGGAGCCTTGTTCGGCATATTATCAGTCGCGTTCTCGCTGGAGCTTTCGGACGAACTGGACTTCGACGCGGCGGCAAGCGTGGCCCGCAAGATCCTGGACCACATCCTGGCAGCCGCTCCGCAGCCCGGCACCTGCCTGAGCGTCAATATCCCGGCCCTGGACAAGGGCCGGCCGCGGGGGGTCAGGTGCTGCCGACAGGCACCAGTCAACTGGGAGGAGCACTACGAAAAACGCCCGGACGGCTCGGGCCATACCATCTACTGGCTGGACGGACGGCTGCCCGATGATGATGGCTGCCCCGATAGCGACCTGGCCGCCCTGCGTGCCGGGTACGTTACTATCACTCCGCTGCGCGGCGACCTAACCGACCAGGCCCAGCTCGAGCAGGTCGCGAGCTGGCCCTGGCCGCAATCTTTCTAGCTGTGCGGCCCGGCGGTGCCGCCCGGTCGCCGTTTCGGCGTGGGGGCCGGCCGCGCGTCGGTCGGCGGGGGAACGCCCACCCCACCTTGACCCGGGTCGCCGAACGGTCAGAGCCCCCGTACCGCGCTGATCGGGTTTCTACTGGTCGGGCCGCCGGTCGCGGATAACTTCGAAATCGATCCGAAACCCCCCGGGCGCGTCGGGGTCCTCCACGAATGTGAAAATGACCCGGTCTTCGCAACTGTAGTCCAGGCCCAGCAGCAACTCGATCCCCTCCGCCGTCCCGCTGGTCGGCAGATTGGCCGCGTCGCTGCCGCTCACTGCCCGCGAGAAATGCACCACGCTGTCGAACGCCTCCGGCACGAAACTGTCGGTCAGATCGGCTCGGGCGGCCAGCACCCGGGCGACCAGAGCCTCGGTCCCGATGGCCAGATTGCGGGCACAATGCAGCGTGTAGACCTCGCTGACCGATTGTCGCGGGAGCACCAACTGATCCATCTCCACCACGGTCGGATCCTCTTCCACCGTGCGCGGCTGACGGTCCCACTCGTCCCAACTGCCGTAGGTGAACGCCGCATCCGCGGTGGTGTTATTGATGAATTGGACCGTGATGTCTCCCACCCGCTCCTTGGTCTGGTTAAGCACCACTGACTCCAGGCAGCCGGGCAATGGCACAGCGGCGGCGATCATCGCCGATAGCCGCACCACCACAGACAACCCGCCACCTCTCATCTCACGTCCACCAAGAACCACGCGGCGTCATACTCACCTGATCGGCCGATTCGCACAGCCGGGCCGTCGCAACGGTAACCTCGGATTGCGCTCGCGCCAATCCCGCCTCGACCGCTTGACTGCCGCCCCGCGCGGACCGATAAACTGTCTTGGCGGCAGCTTTGCGTCCGCAAGCTGGCTCCCGGGCGGCTCGGGAGCAGTCGCCGGCAAGTGGTCGACCGATGAAACGCGGCGCCCCCATTCGAATTCTCACCATCGGGCTGGGCAGCCTGGTTTTGGGGGGTACCTGCCTGCCGCTGATTGACGAGACCCAGCACCAGGCCATACCTGGGCACAAACTCGGAATTTCAGTCACCGCCTCCATGTTGGGCGAGACGGTAGCGGAGGGAACCAAGGTGGACATTCTGTGGGCCGCCGGCAACCTCACCGGCCAGCCCGCAACTGTCCAGGTGACGCTCGAATCGCGCCAGGATCTCTCCCAAGTTATTCTGCTTGAAGGATTTGTATTCGATGGCACCGGCTACGAACAGACCTTCACTTGGAACACCGAGGGCTACTCCGGGCCGTACTCCATTATCGCTCGGGTTACTGCCGGTGAGCTGACCAGCCAAGACAAGAGTCGCGGCCTGGTAACTGTCGATTCCCGCCCTAGACTCTACTTCACCGCCCCACCCGCCGACGCCGAGTACACGCCGGATCCCAACGAGCCACTCAAGATCGCTTGGGTCGGCGGCGACGAAAGCGGTACCGTCTCCATCGGACTGGATCCCGATACCGATCACGAAAGCGGGAACGAAATCTGGCTGATCACTGACCGAACTCTGCCTTACCCGGCGGCCGACGACTCCTTCGACTGGACCGGAACCGATGTGGACGGGGCGGCGGTCGAACCTGGCCCCTACAATCTCTTCGCCACAGCCACTGACGATATCAATGACGTGGTCAGGGTTGACGGCCTGGGTCTGATAATTATCCTCGAAGACTAGGCCCCGGTGGAGGCCACGCCGTGGCGGACACGGCCATCCTCTTTCGCCTGCCGCTTGATATTTCTGTGGACTGGATGTTGCATAAATCCGATGGATGGTATATAAATCAGTCGCTCTCGGGGCGGGCCCTGGCGGGCATGAGGGCGACAAAGGAGCAACTATGTCGTTGGCCGCTGCTCCGACTGGCAGAAGGCTGCGTATCCGCGCGGTCCGCTCAGGCGGACCGATTGGGTATCGCCTGATGGAACTGGGCCTGATTGAGGGCACTGAGGTTGAAGTGTTGGGTCGCGCCCCGCTGGGGGATCCGATACGGTTGCGGGTCGGCGACTACGATCTGTCCCTGCGGTCGAATGAGGCATCTCTGATCGACGTGAACGCAGTGTGAGGCCCAGCTCCGGAAAGCCTGCCTGGTCGAGCAAATGGTCGGCTGACAGCAACGCGCCTCCCGATCCCGCCTCGCAGGCTCGCGTTCGTTCCGGCCCGCCCGCAATAGCCCTGGTCGGCAATCCCAACACCGGCAAGACGACTTTATTCAACTCCCTGACCGGGTTTCGTCGTCACGTGGCCAACTATCCCGGCGTCACGGTCGACGTCGGTCGCGGACCGATCCGCGGAGCCAACCGACCGCTGGAATTGCTCGACCTGCCGGGAACCTACAGTCTGTCGGCAGCCTCGCCGGACGAGGCCATCGTTTGGAGAACTCTCTATGGGCGGATACCCGGACAGGCCCGGCCCAGGGCCATCCTGACGATCGTCGACGCCTCCAACCCACTGCGAAACTTCTATCTCGTCAGTCAGCTTCTGGAGGTCGGCCTGCCGGTCGTGGTAGCGCTGAACATGATTGACGTGGCGGCTGCGCGGGGGCTGAGGATCGACGCCGAGGGGCTATCGCGGCATCTGGGCGTGCCGGTGGTACCGGTGGTCGCCACCCGGGCCCGGACGGTCGCCGCTCTAGTAGGCGCGTTGGAAGAAGCGATCCGGTCGCGGGCGCCCGCCCCGGGCGTAGAGTTACCCGAATTCCTGCGCCGGGAAGCAGCCCAGCTTGCTGAACAGTCCGCCGTCAGGCTGGATCCGGGCGAGGCGCTGCGGATACTGGTGGACCAGGGGGGCTATGCCGAACGCGACTTTCTGGCTCGGGGCGGCAGTTCAAGTCTACTGGAGCAATCTCGGCAGCGGTTGACGGCCAGCGGCTTGGATCCGGCGGCAGCCGAGATCCGGGCCCGTTACGACTGGGTCAATCGCTTGCTGGACGGCTTGATCGAGCGCGAACCGCCATCCGACCACAGTTGGTCGACCCACATCGACCATTTGCTCACTCATCGGGTCAGTGGAATCCTGCTGCTGCTGTTGGTTCTGTATGGGATTTTCTGCGCCGTCTACCTGGGGGCCCGTCCAGCCATAGAGGCGGTCGAAGTCTGCTTAGGGTGGGTGGAGGCGCAGGCCGTAAGGTTTTTGCCCGAAGGGGCCCTGCGAAGCCTGATTACCGCCGGCGTGTTGGCTGGAGTGGGGAGCGTTCTGGCATTCATGCCCCAGATTCTCGTCTTATTCCTTTTCCTGGCCATTCTGGAGGATTGCGGGTACCTGGCCCGGGCGGCGTTCATGGTGGATCGCCTAATGCGACCGCTGGGACTCAGCGGACGGGCGTTCATCCCGCTGCTTTCATCGTTCGCCTGTGCTGTGCCGGCAATCATGGGCACCCGGACGATCGCCGATCGTCGCGAACGGTTCCTCACGATTTTCATCGCTCCGTTTATGAGTTGCTCGGCTCGCCTGCCGGTGTACAGCCTGCTGATCAGCGCGCTCTTGCCGACTCGGACCTGGCTGGGCGGCTGGCTGCGTTTGGACTCGCTGGTCATGCTGGCGATGTACCTGGTCGGGATAGTGGCGGCTATCCCGGCAGCCCTCGTACTGCGTCGAACGGTCCTGGCTGGTCCGCCAACCCCGTTCCTGCTGGAGCTCCCGAGCTACAAGTGGCCGCGGGTCCGCACGGTAGTACAGCGGGTGTACCTTGCCGGTCGCCGTTTCCTCACGCGGGCCGGGACGGTGATCCTGTTGGTCAACCTGATCGTTTGGGCTCTGGGCTACTTTCCACGCCGGCCGACGGTACTCGATGATCTCCGCCAGCGGGAGCAACTCGCAGGGTGGGACCGGGAGACTTTCGAGTCCGAGCTGGCCGCCGCTTATCTGCGCGATAGCTGCCTGGGTCGACTGGGTCGAAGCCTCGAACCGGTCATCGAGCCATTAGGCTGGGATTGGCGGATCGGAGTCAGCGTGCTGGCCGCCTTCCCCGCTCGCGAGCTGGTTATCGCCACTCTGGGCACAGTCTTCAACCTCGGCCTGGGACCGGACGCCAATTCGGCCGGCCTGCGGGCCCGAGTCGCTCAGGTCACCTGGGAGCACTCCCAGCGGCCACTGTTCACATTGCCGGTCGGGCTTTCCCTCATGGTGTTCTTCGCCCTGTGCGCCCAATGCACGGGCACGCTGGTGGTCATTGCTCGGGAAACCGGCTCCTGGGTCTGGCCGCTGGGGTCGTTTGTGGGCATGACCGGGATGGCGTACCTGGCGGCGTGGGCGGTGTTCGCGGGGACTCGGGCCCTGGGCTGGTAGGCGGTCGGTTTGGCGGCATTTGCGCCGCCCGGCAAAAGCGGCAAACTCTCCGAGGCTCGACGGTGGGAGCGGCGGTCGTTTCGCCGGGGAGCGCTGCCACCCCCCGCCGTGCGATATAGAATCGCGAGTCGAGCGGGAGCATGGCCAAAGCAAAGCCCAACCTGGGACACGAGTGCGATCTGTTGATCGTCGGTGGTGGGGCCGCGGGCTGCGCCGCCGCCTTGGCCGCCCGGCGCCACAAGTTGCGCACGCTGCTGGTTGAGCGAGCCGATATGGCCGGATCCGGCCACTGTCCCGGCTGGCTGGGGCCAGCCGCGGTGCGAATATGTTGTCAGAGCGGAATCAACCGACCGGCGGCGGGCGGAGCCAGCTTCGCCAAGCTGCGCATCTGGTCCTGGGAACTCGATCGCCATGTGGAAATCGCGGGCCGGGAGCTGACTGGATGGGTGGTCGACCCCTCGGCGTTCAGTCGGGCGCTGGTCGGCGCGGCCCGCAGGGCCGGCACAGAATTACTCATGCAGACCGCGGTCACCGAGCTCCAGTTAGGTGAAACCACTGTCAGCGCGCGATTGTCCGACGGTCGCACCGTAGCGGCGGCGGTCCTGCTCATCGCGGATGGAGCCGGGTCGGCCACCGCCCGGCTGGCACACTTTCCGCCGCTGCCCGCCGAGGCCCAGACC
>CAYZXK010000009.1:0-21269 GCA_964482395.1 uncultured Planctomycetales bacterium
GCGTGGGCTTTGCCAGCAGTGATCGGGGCAGCGATGGTCGCAGCCCATCTGGTAGCAGTCGCCGTGCCAACCATGCGGGATGCCATGGCCATGGCTGGATTGAATTCCGCGCTGCGCGCGCCCGCGCCCATCCGCGCCCAGGGGGTTCGGAGGCAGGCCGACGCGATAGCCGGCAGCAACGTGAGTGCCGCCACCACCCGCGCCGCAGCCGCGGCCCTGTTGCAGCTTAGCGGCCTTTCATCGTTGAGCGACCGGGAGCGTCTGGAGTGCCTGGATCGCGCCCGAGCCTTGGCGGAGCTGGCCAAGTCCCGCAATGAGCGTGATATGCTAAACTTCGCGGTGTCGGGCAGGATCAGCGAGCAACTGGCAGTCTTGCACCAGCGACTGGGTCAACACCAGCAGGCGGTTGAGGCATGCCGGTCGGCCGCTCGGGACTGGGAAACCGCCGTCGGCCTGTACCCCACCGATCCGCGGACGCGTATTCGAGCCGCCCGGGCCTGGCTTGCGATCTGGCAGACCGATGGGGAGCAAGAGGCGGCGGAAAAGGCCCGGACACACTTAGAGCAGGCCCTGTGGATCGACGACCAGCGGCCGCCGGAGGAGGTCATGCGGCTGCCGGCGCGGGAGCGTGAGGCGGTCGTCGAAGAGCTGAAAGCGCTGTCACCCGTCGGTCACATGCAGGGGGCTGCCGATGTGCCGAACAGTTCGCCTGGTCGATCCGAGTGAGGCGGTTTTGGCCGCCGGGGCAGTCATCCAGCCGGGTGGTCTTACGCAGGCACAGTCGAAAATCCCACATTGGACGTGAAGGATCCAGCATGGGATTGGGATGGGGGGAGAGTTGTGGGGGGCCGAAGGGCTGAATGTGGGCGGCGGGCTTGGCATTTATCGGACGTTCGTTTGGGAACGCGGGTTGCAATGGCCGTTTCACTGCATGGCCGGCGGTTGGGCCAGAGGCCTGTGCCGAGCCTTAGGTTGTCGCCATCTCAAGCAGCCTGCCCAGTTGGTGCCAGACTCAGCCATGGGCGGGGTTATGCAGGTGTGGCATGACTGAGTTGACGATTCACGGACGCGGCGGGCAGGGCGGTGTGACGCTGGCTAAGCTGATCTCGTCGGCGTACTTTTTGGTGGGAAAGCAGGTTCAAGCCTTCGGCGTATACGCCGCCGAGCGATCCGGGGCCCCAGTCCAGGCGTTTGTGCGGATTGATGATGACGAAATAACTAATCACAATCAGGTGTACGAGCCGGATCATGTAGTCGTACTGGACCGCACACTGATCGGGCCGACGGTGACGAGGGGAATGAAGGCCGGGGGGTGGCTGATCCTCAACTCCGGTAAGGGGCCGGAGGCGTTTTCGGAGTGGTTTGCTGGTCGGAATGTGGCGACTGTGGATGCGACCGGGATCGCTCTGGCCAACGGCTTGGGCACGCGGACGGTCCCGATCGTCAATACGACGATGTTGGGAGCGGTGGCCCGGGTGCTGGGGCTGGAGTTCAAGGACGTGGAAGGCGCTCTGGAGCTGCTGGGCTTCCGTGGTCCCAACCTGGTATCTGCCCGTCAGGCTTTCGACCGGGTGGTTGCCAGCAAGCTGCGTGGCCGGGTAGTGGTGACGCAGCGGCGGCCGTCTGCCGGTCCAGCGGCGAGCATTCTGGATACTGATATCGGGGGCATGCCGAAAGTTCGGACGGGGGACTGGGCGTCGCGGCGTCCGAATCGGCGGGAGCTGACCCCGCCGTGCAATAACGGTTGTCCGGCCGGGAATGACGTGCGGGGCTTCGTTCAGGCGATTGGGAAGAAGGAGTATGACCAGGCGTTGCAGATCATACTTCAGACCTCGCCATTTCCGGGGATCTGCGGGCGGGTGTGCCCGGCCCCGTGCATGGAAGCCTGCAATCGTCGTCAGCACGATGAGGGCATCAACGTCCGCGAGCTGGAGCGGTATGTGGCCGATCACGCCCGGTGGCCGGGGGTGGTGAAGCCGACGCGGGAGGTGGGCGTGGCGGTGATCGGGTCTGGTCCGGCCGGGTTGAGCGCCACGTATCATCTGGCCCGGCTGGGATATCGGGTGACGATTTTCGAAGCCGGCAAGGAGCTGGGCGGCGTGATGCGGGCCGGCATTCCCAGCTACCGTTTGCCGCGGGACGTGCTGGACCGGGAAATCAGCTTCATCGTCCGACACGGGGTGGAGGTCCGCACCGGTCAGGAGATCAATCGTGCCCGGCTGCTGGAGCTGTCTCGGCAGTTCGCGGCGATTTTCGTGGCCACCGGGCTGCGGGAATCCCGAGCCCTGAATCTGGGCCAGCTCAGTTCGGACATCGTGGTGCAGGGGATCGATTTTCTGGATCGGGTCCGCCGGGGCGAGGAATACCTGACCGGTCAGCGGGTGGTGGTTATCGGCGGGGGGAACACGGCCATGGACGCGGCCCGCTCGGCCTTGCGGATTGGGGCCCGCAGCGTGCAAATCCTGTATCGGCGGACCCGGCAAGAGATGCCGGCCATCGCCGAGGAGGTAGAGGAAGCCCTGGAGGAAGGAATCGAGCTTCATGAGCTGGTGGCTCCGCTGCGGCTTCACGAGGATGCCCTGGGGCCGGTGCTGACCTGTCAGCGGATGCGGCTGGGCGAGCCGGACGAGTCGGGCCGGCGGGCACCGGTGCCGATGGAGAGCGAAGACGCCCAGTTCGAGGTTCGTTGCGACCGGGTGATTCTGGCGCTGGGGCAGACCCCGGACCTCTCGATTTTCCCGGAGGGAACCGAGGTTCGCGACGGACAGTCGCTGGTGGGCTTGACCGAGACTCCGATCTTTGCGGGCGGCGACCTGGCCACCAATGAGGGGACGGTGACGGCGGCGATCGGCAGCGGTCGGCGTGCCGCGCTGCACATCCACCGCACCCTGACCGGGGAGGACCTGTTTCCGCCGCCGCCGGCCCAGGTCGCCGGCCCCGAGTGCGTTACCATGCACATATTCAGCCACAGCCCGCGGGAGCGCGGCGTGGTCGTGCCCCCGGCGATGCGCCGCACCAGCTTCACCGAGGTGCGACTGGGGCTGATCGACGAGCCGGGGCACGCGGCGGCGACGATCGAGGCCGGCCGGTGCCTGAGCTGCGGCGTGTGCAACGAGTGCGACCGCTGCCTAACCTACTGCCCGGAGGGCGTGATGCGCCACAAGGGCAATCGCGAGTACGAGTTCGATTACGACTACTGCAAGGGCTGCGGGATCTGCGCCACTCAGTGCCCACGGGGCGTGGTGTACATGACCGAGCTGTAAAGGAACTGCTTGTGGCACGAACCTTGGAAACCGGGAATCATTCCGCCGGATATGCCCTGGCGGTGGCGGGCGAAGCCAACCGCTTTGGACGCGGGGCGATCTGCGGCGCCTACCCCATCACGCCGCAGACCGAAATCGTCGAGTTCCTGTGCGACTTCCAGTTCACCAAAGGCCGGGTGATCCCGGTCGAGTCGGAGCACAGCGCCATGGCGGTGTGCATTGGGGGATCGCTGGCCGGGGCTCGGGCTTTCACCGCCAGTTCTGCCAATGGCCTAGCTTACATGAACGAGAACGTGTTCGCGGCCGGGTACTATCGGCTGCCGATCGTGATGGTCGGGGTGAACCGCACGCTGGGCCCGCCCTGGAACATCTGGACCGACCAGGGTGACACTCTGTCCTTGCGCGACGCGGCCTGGATTCAGTTCTACACCGAATCGCATCAGGAGCTGGTGGACACGATTCTGGTGGCGTTTCGTGTGGCTGAAGACCGGCGGGTCCTGCTGCCGGCCCTGGTGGCCGAAGACGGCTTCGTGGTCTCCCACACCCAGATGATCGTCGACCTGCCGGAGCAGGAGCTGGTGGACCGTTACCTTTCACCCCTGGATCTGCCCCATCGGCTGGGCACCAAAGGGCTGACGCTCGGCGGGATGACTTTTCCGCACGAAACCGAAAAGCACCGCCGCGAAATCCAGGAGGCCATGGAGCGTGTGCCGCAGGTTCTGGTCGAAGCGATCGACGAGTTCGAGAAGGTCTTCGGGCGTCGTCCGCACGGGTTGCTGTCGGCCGAGTACACCGAGGACGCGGAGATGGTCCTGGTGGCCTGCAACACGATGGTCCGGACGCTGCGGCGGGTGGTGCAGCGTCGTCGGAAGCAGGGGCAGAAAGTGGGGCTGATCAAGGTCAAGGTTTTCCGGCCCTTCCCGCGAGCGGAAATGGTGCGGGCCATCGGTTCGGCCAAGCGGGTCGGGGTGCTGGATCGCAACCACTCGCCCGGCTCAGGCGGCATTTTCTGGGGTGAGATTGCCGCCAGCTTGCGCCAGCGACCGGACGTCCTGTTGCAGGATTACCTGGTGGGGCTGGGCGGCGGAGATGTGACGCCCGAGCTGATCGACGAGATCTTCGACGACCTGGCCGCCCGGCAGGTCGCGGAAGAGCCGATCTGGAAAGAGGTGCCGGCATGACCACTGCGGCCGTCCCGCAACACCTGCAACGTGCGGAGGGCATTCTTCGGCCCGGGAACACGAATTGCGCCGGATGCGGAATGTCCATCGGCCTGCAATGGCTGGAACAGGCTCTGGAGGGCGAGCGTCCCACGCTGTGCATTCCGGCTTGCTGCGGG
The DNA here is from genome assembly GCA_964482395.1 of uncultured Planctomycetales bacterium. GTDB lineage: Bacteria > Planctomycetota > Phycisphaerae > UBA1845 > Fen-1342 > CAYZXK01. The sequence goes on from CAYZXK010000009.1 coordinate 4,603, forward strand.
ATCGTCACCGCCGGATCGTTTCCAACCAGCGCCTATGGGGTGCCGACCGTAGCTACCACCTTTGCCAGCGTTGCGGCGGTGGCCAGCGGAGTGGCCACCGTTTACGCTTTGAACCACGAGCCCAAGCTGACGGTCTGCTGGGCCGGCGACGGGGGCACGTACGACATTGGGATCGCCACCATCTCGGCCGCCGCCGAGCGCAATGAGGACATCCTCTATGTCTGCTACGACAACGAGATTTACGGCAACACCGGCGGCCAGCGCAGCAGCGCCACACCACTGGGCGTCAAGACCAGCACCACTTCCACCGGAAAGGCCGAGCCCAAAAAGGACATTATGGCCATCATGGCCGCCCACCGCGTCCCCTACGCCGCGACTCTCTCGCTGGCCCATCGGGACGATTTCGTGCGTAAGGTGCGAACCGCCCGCAAGATGAAGGGCTTCCGCTTCCTGCTGATGCTGTCCCCCTGCCCGACGGGCTGGAAGTCAGAGCCGGAGGAGAGCATCGACCTGATTCTGACGGCGGTCCGCTGCGGCCTGTTCCCCCTCTACGAGGTCTTCGAGGGCCGGCGGTACCGCATCAACGTTCGGCCGGACGGCACTCCTCTGGAGAATTATATCTCACGCCAGAAACGCTACCGGGCCGACTTGGTCGATCTGGAGCTGCTCAAGGCCGGGATCAACGCCCAGTGGGCCTACCTGGAGGCCATGGCGCGCACCTTCCCGGCCGAGGAGCCTGAATAGGTTAAGACCGGGCCCCCGCCCACGGGTGTGCTCCTGGTTGCCCGGATCAGCGGCACCAAGCGGAATGCGCAGTACCAGCGGACGCACCGCTGCGGCCGCGCTGGCGATCCAGGCACGGCGGGATCGGTCTACCGATCTTTCCCGCGCGCCGCTGCGCCGCTGTACAACAGATGAGCAGCCTCACTTTGGTTTTCGTTGCCCTTGGGCTGGCGATGGACGCCTTGGCGGTGGCCGTTGCCGTCAGCACCATGCTGCCCAGGGTCTCGGTGAGACAGATCTTTCGTCTGGGTTTTCATTTCGGGCTGTTTCAGGCGCTGATGCCGGTGCTGGGGTGGCTGGCCGGGCGAAGCCTGAGCAACCTGATCGCTCAATGGGACCACTGGGTAGCCTTCGGCCTGCTGGCATTTGTCGGCGGGAAGGCGGTTCGGGCCGGGTTGCGCGGCCCGAGCGAGCCGCAGACGGGCGCCGACCCGACGCGTGGTGTCAGTCTGCTGGTGCTGTGTGTGGCCACCAGCCTGGATGCCCTGGCCGTCGGACTGAGCTTCGCCATGCTGAAGGTGCGGATCTGGTACCCTAGTGTGCTAATTGGCTGCGTTACTGCGGTCCTCACTGTCACTGGCATGCTGCTGGGAAGCCGCCTGGGGGCTCATTTCGGCCGGCGAACCGAGGTTGTTGGCGGCCTGATCCTGATCGTAATCGGCGTCAAGATCCTGGCGGAACACCTGTTGTGAGGCCGACCACGCGGGGCCGCCAACGCGGGTCCCCGGTGACCGTTTGACTTTGAAGCTTTTGTGGTCCTAAAACCGGTTGCGGGTCCAGCCGGGTGCGTGTGGTGAGGTGATCGGTTTGGCCGGGCTGGCTGGGGCTGCCCAGGGCGGAAGGTCTTGTTGGAAGGAGAACGCCACATGAGGCTGTTGAAGCGTTTGGCGGTCTATGCGGTGGTTGCCTGGGCGGCCCTAGGGGGGGCATCGCCGGCCTGGAGCTACGAAATCGTCGCCTGGGGACGAAACAACGAAGGGCAGGCCAACGTCCCGGGTGGCGACGATTTCGTCGCCCTAGGCGCCGGTGGATACCATAGCCTGGCCATCAAGTCTGACGGCACGCTTCTGGCCTGGGGGCTGAATGACTCGGGCCAGTGCGCGGTGCCGCCGGGGATGTACGCGGCGGCGGCGGGCGGCAGCTCGCACACGGTGGCCCTGAAACTGGACGGATCACTTTCGGCCTGGGGGAGCAACAACTACGGCCAGTGCAACGTGCCGGCGGGAAGCACCTACGTAAGCGTGGCCTCCGGACGGTTTCATAGCCTGGCCCTCAGGTCCGATCATTCGCTTCGCGGGTGGGGTCGGAACGACTACGGGCAGGCGACAGTTCCGGCCGGCAATGATTTCGCGGCAATTGCCGGCGGGGCCAACTGGAGCCTGGCTCTCAGGCTCGACGGATCTTTGGCGGCCTGGGGCTACGACGGCAGCGGGCAGGTCTCCAACTTGCCCACCACGAACGATTTCATCGCGATTGCCGCCGGCGCCAACCACGGGCTGGCTCTGCGAAGCGACGGCTCGCTCGCCGCCTGGGGTGCCAACGGTTCCGGTCAGTGCAACGTGCCACCGGGCGACGACTTTCAGGCGGTCGCCACTTTCGGCGATTACAGTCTGGCGCTGCGGCTGGACGGAACGCTGATCGGCTGGGGAGCCAACGATCAGGGCCAGATCAATGTTCCCGCGGGCAGCAACTTCGTGGCCATCGCCGGCGGGTTCTTCCATGGCCTGGCGCTGGTGCCCGAGCCCTCCGGCCTCGGCCTGACCAACCTCGCTTTGGCTGCCTTGGGCCGGCGGAATCGTTGGCGGACGGGAAAACGGCTTATCGCAGTGCCCCTACCGTGATGGGGCTGCCACCCGTGTTGGGCAGGGTTGAGGCCGGTCCCACCTGCTATCGGGAGGCCGCGAGGCTCCCAAAGGCCCGTGGCGGTCATCGCCACCATGTCAAAATAAGGGGCCGCTGAGCCTGTTGACAGGAGGGGAGAGGGGAAGCTAAAAGACTGTTTTCCGACCAGGCCGCGGGTCGGAAAGTTCTGCCTGCCCGCACGGGGCGAGCGGCGATTGGCCGCAGTGGGCCGCCGATATCGCGGACGGCGGTTCAGGCCTCCGGGCAGGTCCGCAGCCGCGCTTGTCGGTAGAGTCGCGACACTTGGGCATCGGAACCCGGTTGATCGACCGACCCGTTACCCGGTGGTGTAAACGGTAACACACCAGGTTTTGGTCCTGGCATTCCTGGTTCGAGTCCAGGCCGGGTAGCTTTTACAGGCAGCAGAAGAGTGGCATGACTGGTTTGCGGGTTTTCGCCGGACGCAGCAATCAGGCCCTAGCCGAGCAGATCTGCGAGTACCTGGGCTGTCCGCTGGGGCGGGTTCTGCTGGACGACTTCCCGGACGGCGAGACTTCGCTCAAGTTGCTGGACGACGTTCGCGGCAGCGACGCCTTCATCGTGCAGTCCACCTGTCCCCCCGCCAACAACCACCTGGTCGAGCTGCTGGTCTTCATCGACTGTGTGAAGCGGGCGTCGGCCAAGCGGATCACGGCGGTGATTCCGTACTTCGGATACGCCCGGCAGGACCGCAAGGACGAGGGCCGGGTGCCGATCACGGCCAAGCTGGTTGCGAACCTCCTGACGACCGCGGGTGCGGATCGGGTGTTGACGTTGGATCTGCACGCGGCCCAGATTCAGGGTTTCTTCGACATTCCGGCCGACAACCTTTCGGCCGAGCCGGTCTTCTCGGCCTACATTGCCTCGCTGGAGCTTGGTCCGCTGACGCTGGTCAGCCCGGACGTGGGGAACGTCAAGCGGGCCAGGGTGTACGCCAATCGTCTGGGCGGCGAGCTGGCGATCATCGACAAGCGGCGGGTCAGCGGGAGCGAGACCCGGACCATGGCAATCATCGGGGACGTGAGGGACAAGACGGTCCTGATGGTGGACGACATCATCGCCACGGCCGGCACGCTGGTGCAGGCCAGCGAGGTGGTGCGGCGGGCGGGGGCCCGCAAGATCATTGCCGCCGCCACGCACGGCGTGCTCTGCGGTCCGGCAATCGAGCGTCTGGCGGCCGCCCCCATCGATCACCTGGCCATTACGGACACCATTCCGATCCCGCCGGCGGTCCGGGCCCGGCTGCCTAATCTGACGGTGCTTTCGGTCAGCGAGCTGATGGGCGAAGCCATCCGGCGGATTCATCGGAATGAATCGGTGAGCAGCTTGTTCATGAAGTAGAAGCCCCAGATCCGGGGCACAGCCCGGACGGAGCAGAACTATGGAAATCCCGGTCATCCAAGGTCAACCCCGACAGCGTCAGGGCCATCATGGCAACCAGCGGCTCAGGCGGCAAGGTCTGATCCCAGCCGTAATCTACGGACACAAGCAGGCCAATGAGCTGGTCGCGCTGTCGCTGCACGACACGCAACTCGCGCTCCAGCACATGCAGCACGTGATCCGGCTGAAGATCGACGGTCGCGAGGAGCAGTTGCTCATCAAGGATGTGCAGTACGATCATCTGCAACATCTGCCGATTCACGTGGACTTGATGCGGGTGGATGTCAGCGAGCGGGTGCGGGTGAAGGTGCCGCTGGAGCTGCGCGGTCGGCCGCGCGGCACGCTGGAGGGCGGGACGCTGGTCTCAATGCTCACCGAGCTGGAGGTGGAGTGCGTGCTGATGGCGATTCCAGAGAGGATCTGGGTGAAGGTCGATCATCTGGGGCTGAACGAATCGCTGCATGTCCGCGACATTCCCGCCCCGGCCAACGTGAAAATCCTCAACCCGCCGGAGGAAATCGTGGCGGTGGTGCATCCGCCGCGCGGCACCACCGCCGCCGAGCTGGAGGCCGCCCCGACCGGGGAGGCCGCTGAACCCGAGGTGATCGGCAAGGGCCCCAAGGAGGAGGCCGAGGGTGAAGGCGGAGAGTAGCCGTGAAGCTAGTGGTGGGGCTGGGAAACCCCGGCCCGCGCTATGCCGAGTCGCGTCACAACATCGGCTTCCAGGTGGTGGACGAGCTGGCCCGGCGCTGGGCGGTCGGCGTAGCCCGTTACGACCGCGACTTCCAGGGCTTGGTCGTCCGGACCACCGCCTGCGGGCAGGAGGTCCTGCTGCTCAAGCCGACCACTTTTGTGAACCTGAGCGGGCGGAGCGTGGCGGCGGTCCGCGGGTTTTACAAACTGGCGCTGCCGGACCTGCTGGTGGTGTACGACGATCTGGACCTGCCGGTCGGGCAATTGCGGCTGCGGGCGGGCGGTTCCGCGGGCGGGCATAAGGGCATGGAGGACATAATCCGTCAGCTCGCGTCCGATCAGATCCCCCGGCTGCGGATCGGGATCGGGAAGGTGTGCCCGCAGGCCACGGTGGAGTATGTGCTCAGCCGGTTCGAGCCGGAGGAGCGTCCGATCGTGGCAGCCGCTCTGGGCCGGGCGGCCGACGCGGTGGAATGCTGGCTGAGCCGCGGTCTGGAACCGGCCATGAACCAGTTCAACCGCCGGGCGAACGGCGGGCCGGAAGAGCGGTCGCCTCAGGGCGACCGGCCGTCGAAAGGAGACTGATTTTGAGGCGTTATGAAGCGATGTTCCTGTTTGACCCGGCGGCTGCCCGGGACTGGTCGGTCATTGAAGGCGAGGTGCGCCGCCTCTGCGACCGGGTCGGGGCTGAGCTGCTGGTGTGCGTGAAGTTCGACGAGCGGAAACTGGCATACGAGATTGCCAAACGGCGACGCGGGACCTACGTCCTGACCTACTTCGACGCCCCGCCGCAGCGGATCCCGGACCTGGAGCGGGATGTCCGCCTCAGCGAACTGGTCCTGCGGGCCCTGATTTTGCGGGCCGACAACCTGACCGAGGAGCGGCTGGCCGAGTTGCGAGCGCATCCGCCTCAGGTTCCGCTGGCTCCCTCCGGAGGCGAAGGGCGTCGGCACGAGGAGGAGCGTCGGGCCGCAGAGCCGCCCGCAGCCGGGGGCGAATCGCCGGCTCTGACGGAGGGTCAGGACCAGACGGCGGCCGTCGGGACCGCGGAGGTGCCGGAGAGGTTCGAGCTTCCGGCGGACGACGAGTAACTGCGTCGAACCGTCTGGCGGCAGTCGGATGTCGGAGTGTGGGCAAGCCGCGGATGTGCCGGCGGGTGCCTCGCCGGCCGCAAGCAGGGTAGCAACATGGCAAGCTACAATCGAGTAATACTGCTGGGGAACCTTACTCGCGACCCGCAGTTGCGCTACCTGCCCAGCAACATGGCGGTGTGCGAATTCGGGCTGGCCACCAACCGTCGCTGGAGGGACCGCGACGGGAATCAGAAGGAGGAAGTGTGTTTCGTGGACGTGGAGGCCTTTGGCCGGCAGGCCGAGACCATCAATCAGTACATGGGCAAAGGGCGGCCCATCCTGATCGAGGGGCATCTCCGCCTGGACAGTTGGACCGGCCAGGATGGCCAGAAGCGTTCCAGGCTGCGCGTGGTGGTGGACAGTTTCCAGTTTGTCGGCGGACGGGTGGAGCAGTCCGGCGGGTCCGCGGAGCGCGGCCCGGGTCGCGAGGAGCACCCCGCCCCGGAGGCTCCGGGGCGCCCCGGGCCGGAACCGGAGGATCTTCCGCCGGCCGGTGATGATATCCCGTTCTAGTATTCAGTGACCGTGCACCACCCGGCCGCCCAGGGTTGGCGATTAGTTTGAGATCAGGAGTCGAATGTGATTTCCAAGACCGTGGCCAAACAGAAAGCCCGCAAAAAGAAGGCCCGTCGGGCGGCGGAGGCGACTCGCCTGCGGACTCCGCGACTGAAGCCCGACGAGATTGATTACAAGGACGTCGCGTTGCTTCAGCGTCTGACCAGTGCGCAGGGCAAGCTCTTTTCGCGTAAGCGAAGCGGGCTGGACGCGGAGTGCCAGCGCAAGGTGGCCCTGGCCCTGAAGCGGGCCCGTTACCTGGCGCTGATGCCGTACGTGACCTGACCGGTCGGCGGGAGCGCCGCGGCGAGGTTGGGAGCCTGGACGCCGGCGACTGCGTCCGGCTGGGCGGTCCGAGGCCGCCGGTGCAATTGGATGGAGCACTGTTTAGGTCGCTGCTAAAGGGAGAGATTCCGGTGCGGGTGTTATTACTTGAGGATGTGCGAAAGCTGGGGCATTTGGGCGATGTGGTGGATGTCGCCCCCGGGTACGCTCGCAACTACCTGTTGCCTCAGCGGTTGGCTACTGAGCCGACCGAGGCGAACCTGAAGGCCATCGAAGAGCGCCGCCGGGCCGCGGCCGCCGAGCGGGCCCGGCGGCTGAAGGAATACACCGAACTGGCCGAGCGGCTGCGCGGCCTGGAACTCACCATTCAGGCGGCGGCCAACCCGGAGGGCACGCTGTACGGGTCGGTGACAGCCAAGGACATTGCCGCGGCGCTTCAGGCGCGGGGCTTTCCGGTTGTGGCGGAGAACGTTATTCTGCCGGCACCGATCCGGACTCTGGATGTCCGGATGATCACGCTCGAATTCGCCGACGATCTCAAGGTGGAGATCAAGCTGTGGGTTGAGCGTGAAGGAGGCGCAGCCGATGGCCACGATGCCCGCTCCGCCGCCGACGTCCAATCTGCCGACTCCGCGAGCGACGCCTAGCCCCAGCCCGGCCCTGGAACGGCTCCTGCCCCAGGATCTGGAGGCCGAACGGGCAGTTCTGGGCTCGATGCTGTTGGAACGGGAGGCGATCGGGGAGGTGATCGGGGTTCTCCGCGAGGCCGGCTCGCAGGCCTTCAAGCTCGAGAAGCATCAGCAGCTTTATGACGTACTGGTCAAGTTCTACGTGGAGGACCGGCCGCTTGACGGGGTGGTAATTAAGGATGAGCTGGTCCGACTGGGCCTGTGGGAGAAGCTGGGCAAGTTCGAGTTTCTGGCCGGGCTGATCAGTTCGGTGCCCTCGGCGCTGCGGGCCGCCCATTATGCCGGGATCGTCTATGAGAAGTATCTGCTGCGGCAACTGGTGGCCGCGGCCCATCGGGTCACCGAGCGGGCCTTGGACAACGACCAGCCGGCCCGGGAAGTCCTGGATTATGCCGAGAAAGAGATATTCGACGTCACCGAGCGGCGGGTCACCGGGCAGGCCCAGCCGCTGCACGAGCTGGTGGAGGAGGCTTTCAAGACCATCGAGCGGCGTGGCAAGGACGCCCTGACCGGAGAACCGACCGGGTTCTGCGAACTGGATGAGCTGACTTGCGGCTGGCAGCCGGGCGAACTGATCATCATTGCCGGCCGACCTTCGATGGGCAAGACCGCGCTGGGGCTGAACATGGCCGAGCACCTGGCGATCGTCGAGCATCGGCCTACCCTGTTCTTCTCGCTGGAAATGAGCCGCCAGCAGGTCGCTCAGCGGATTCTGTGCAGCCGGGCCCGGGTGAACTCGCATACGCTCCGTCGTGGCCGACACAGCAGCCAGGACCTGGAGCGGCTGAAGGCGGTGGCAGCCGAGCTGATCCATGCTCCGCTGTTTGTGGACGATACCTCGGACCTGACCATTCTGGAGCTGCGGGCCCGGGCCCGGATGGCCCAGCGCCGGCACGATATTCGGGCCATTTTCGTAGACTACTTACAGCTCATGCGCGCCCCGGGCTGCGAGAATCGTCAGGTCGAGGTGGCGACCATCTCCCGCGGGCTGAAGGCACTGGCCAAGGACCTGAACGTCCCGGTGATCGCGATGGCCCAGCTCAACCGAAGTCCCGAGGACAAGGCCCGTCGCGGCAACCGGCCCCGGATGAGCGATTTGCGCGAGTCGGGAGCCATTGAGCAGGATGCCGACCTGGTGGCCCTGCTGCACCGCGAGGCATATTACAAGACTCCGCAGGCCCGGGTCCGGCTGGATGACGAGGACGAGGCTCCCACGGGCTATGAGGACCCGGAGGAGAACCTGGCCGAGCTGATCATCGCCAAGCAGCGCAACGTCCCGGTGGATACCATCCGGCTGCATTGGAACCGCACCTACACCCGGTTCGACAGTCACTTGCCGGCCACCGCTGCCCCCCGGTACATCCCGCCCGAGCCGGTGGACAGTCCTTTCTGAGGGGGGAGCCTTTGGGGGACTGTGGCTCGCCGATCCACGTCCGATAGAGGTCGTCGGGCAGGCTCCGTCAGGGCCGGCGCCCGCGCCGAATAGGCAACTTTTGACATGCCCCGGCCCGGATTTGTAGAATGACGATCAGCGGACGGCGGGAGCACTCGAGCGACGGTTTCAAGGGAATATCGCGGTGTCCCAGGTGCACAGTGCGATCCATATTCGCACTGGCCAGCAGCCGAGTGTCGAGTTGGTCGATGCCTGGCTGGAGCGGCATGCGATACCGGTAAGCGTGTTCGGCGACGTTTACCAGGCGTGCGTGCACCTGCTGAGATATCAGGATCGGCCGGCGGATCTGGTGTTGGTTGGGGCGGACTGGCTGGTCGACGATGAGCTGGACATCGTGCCGTACTTCCGGCAAACCTGGCCACAGGCCGGTTTGGTGGTATATGGTGAATCGCGCGAGTCCCTGCCGCCGGCGGGCCTGCCTCGGACGATCATCTGCTGCGGGGTGACCGCCCTTCGGCGACTGCTGACGGCTGGTCCCTCCGAGCTGTTGAGCAGCCTCGGGCGGAATGTGGGACCGGGCGGGCTGTCGAAGACCGCCGAACCGACACCTCCAGCCGCCGGAGCAAGTCGGTTCGGTTTTCCGGCGGTCAGGCCGGAGGCGGTCGGCTAGAAGGGAGGCGGGCCGGCACGCTGAGATCGATGGAAGGGAAAGTCGGCGATGGGAGGCGGCCCGCGGGTACTCACAGTCGGCCCGGCCACACTCGCTAGTGCAGTGGCCGCCGCAGTCCCGGGCTGCGAGTGCATTCCCGCCCCTACTCCGCTCAGCGGGCTGTGGGCGGTCGGGCAAGCGGATTTCGATGCGGCCGTGGTATCGCTGACGGCGGGACGGAGCATCCTGCCGGCCATCCGCAGTCTGCGCCAGTTGGCGCCCCAGGCGACGATCGTGGTGGTCTGTCCGCCACAACTGGAGCCGGACGCACGCCAAGCGCTCCAGGCCGGGGCTCATGAGTATCTTCTGGAACCGCTGCGGCCGGAAGAGCTGGCGGCCATTCTGCTTTCGACCCGAACCCGGTTGGCGGCCCCGAGCGAGTCGAAGTTGGCGGCGGCCGGCCCACCTGCGGCCCGGGCCGAGGCGATTGAACCCGTGCCGGCTGTCACGGCGGGTGCCGGCCAGCCCGCGCGCCGGTCGGCTCGGCTGACCGACCCGGCAGTCTTCGAGTTGCTTGCGCACCTGGGCGAGGGTTTACAGGCGACGCTGGACCGGCTGGCGGCCCTGCTGCGGGCCGAGTTCGGGTCCGAGAATGCGGCAGTCCGCATCAGCGAAGTGACGGCCTTCAGCGGGTCGCCCGGCCCGCCGGCGTTGGAACAGCGGATCCGACGGGAGAATCGGGTCATCGGCAGCATTGAGCTGGGGCCGCCGATGACCGGCACATACACCTCCCAGGATGCGGATCGCCTGGCGGAGTTCGCTCGGCTGGCTGAGATTCTGATCGCCAAGGAACGTCAGCAGCTCGAGCAGCAGGAGTTGATCTGGCGTGACGACCTCAGCGGCCTGCACAATCGACGTTACTTCGACGCCAAGCTGGATGAGTGGATTGAACAGGCCCGGGCCCGGTACTTATGGCTGACGGTCGTGCTGTTCGATATCGACAACTTCAAGAGCTATAACGATGCTTACGGCCACGAGACCGGCGACGCGCTGATTCGCGAGGTGGCGGAGCTGCTGCGGCTCTGCCAGCGGGAAACGGACGTGCTAGCTCGCTACGGCCTGGGCGACGAGTTCGCAGTCATTCTCAGACACCCCGACACTCCCGCCGGTCCGCAGCCGACGACCAATCGGCGGACGCCACGCTCCCAGCATCCCACCGACTTCATGGTGCTGGCCGGACGCTACTTGAGCGTCATTCGCAGCCACCCCTTCAAATGCCTGGGGCCCGACGCGCCCGGACCGGTGACCATGAGCGGGGGCCTGGCCTGCTACCCGTGGGACGGAACTACGCGGTCGGAGGTCATGCGCGCCGCCGACCAAGCCCTGCGAGCGGCCAAGCGGAGCGGCAAGAATCGGATCGTGCTTGCCGGATCACATCCGACGCGCTGAGCCGCGGCCGGCCACCCAGCCCCGCACCCTGGTTACTGCTGCCCTGGGGGAGCCGGTCGGCTCGCGGTGGGGCTGATGTCCTCCGGGCGCAGCGGGACGATCTGACTCGGCTGGGCCGCACCGCCCTCGGCGGCCTGCGGCGGCCGCGGCAGGACCATCTGGATCGGCACCACCAGTTTCTGATAGGCCGGGTCGGACGAATTGGTGGTGATCTCGATCTGCGGTTCGACACCTTCGGGGATCATGTCCCCGGGCGGCAGCACGACCGTGATCTGGAAGGTATCCAACTGGCCGGCAGTCGTCTGCTCCAGGGTCACTTTGATGGCCTCATGGCTGGCCTTGACGCCGGTGATCTGGATCGGATGGTCCGGCGAGTGGGACACGCGCAACACGCGTTTCATCTCGCTGACCGAGTTCTGTGGAAGGAAGAGTTTGGTCGGTCGGACGGACACCGGGGGCTGGACGAAGCCATAGACCGGGACCCGGATTTCGGGGATGAGCTGAAGATCGGTCAGCAGGACCACGTCGGCCTGGAAGCGGTCGACCTTGAGAGGCGGTCGGGTGACGGCGGTTACGGTGTATTTGGTGCCTGGCTCGAGTTCTTCGAGCTGCACGTCGAACCCGGAGAACTCCTGGCCTTCTTTGAGCTTCAAGTGGAACTTGTCTGTGTATTTGTTCACGATGGTCACGGTGCGCTTCTCGGCCGAACTCTGGTAGAGCTGGCCGAAAAGCAGACCCTCTTTGGGGTCCATTTCGTAGGCGGGCTTGACTTCGCCCAGCAGCTTGATGACCACGTTTGACTGGGTGGGGTCGTTGGTGACCAGGGTCACGGTCTGGTTGGCCTTGCCGACTCGCTTGGCCGCGTCGTACTTGATCTTCATGACGTCGGACGCGCCCGGCGCCAGCGGGCTCTTGGGCCGGGTCGGCACGGTGCATCCACAGGAGCTTTTCACGTCCAGGATTTCCAGCGGCGCATTGCCGACATTCTTGACCTCGATGACCTCTTCCAGCGGCTGGCCCTGCCAAGCTACGCCGAAGTTCCATTCCTGGCTGCTGAGCTGGATTCTCGGGGCCGCTGCGGGCTCGGTGGCCGAAGGTTCCTGCCCACTGACCATCCCGCAGATGGGCAGTACCGTCAAGATTGCTGCGTATGCTGTCCGTTTGAGCGTGGTCATGGTGGCTTATCTCCCGTCACGATCAATTGTCCGAGGCCCCTTCCTGCGGCCCCTTGATTGTTTCTTCCCAGGCCTTCTGATCGGTCGTTACCAGCACCTCGCACTTGGGGTGGTCCGGGACGCTGGTGTTGAAGACGATTTTCACGCCCTCCCGCGGGATGGCACTGGCCGGCGGCAGCGATACTCGGGCGCGGACCACCGCCCGCACGGGGGGAGTCAGCTTGCCCAACTCGCCCGGCGGCTCGGTCGCACCGTAGGACACCTTGATGTTCGGATCCGGGCACTCCACGCCGGTGATGCTGAAAGCTCCTGATCCATAGTAGTGGATATTCACCAGCCGCTCGGAAGGCCGGGCCAACTCCCTGGTCTTCAGATCCATATAGATCGCCGGCGGGCTGGCTTCGACCAGCGATAGAATCCGGACCGCCGCACTGAGCGTGAACCGCGGCTCGCGCTGGAGCCCGGTTGAGAATACCAGGTCGCCGCGGGTGGTGCCCGGCGGCATTGGACGGTTGGTGCGGCCCACGATGTCGTAGGTCAGGCCGGGCACCACCTCCTGGATTTCCACATCCAGCCCGGGCAGGCCATTGGATACCAGCCGCAATTGCATCGGCTCGGAGGTCTGATTCTCCAGTCGGGCCACCCCGCTTAAACCCGGTCCACGCTCCAGGGACCGGATGACCAGTCCACCCAGTGGTGTCCGTTTGATGGCCCGCCTAACGAAGCCGGAGACATTGAACTCCACCTTTGGTCGGAGCGGATCATTGCTTTCGATGATGACCTTCGAGCTGACGTGATCCTGCTTGCCGACGGTGTCGAACCGGATCAGCATTTCGGTGGTCTGGCCGGGGGGGATCAGGTCGCGGGCCGGCTGGGCGACCGTGCAACCGCAGGTGGAGCGGACCTGCTCGATCTTCAGGTCGGCACTGCCCTCATTCTTGATCATCAGGGTGAGTTTGGCGCTTTCCGGGTGCCACACCTCCCCGAAGTCCCACGAATCCTGGGACAGGACCAGGCGCGGCAGGCGTGGCTCCTGGGCCGGACCCGACCCGGACAGCCCCAGTATTACGCCACAAACGCAGGCCAGCCAAAGCATAGGCTTCATCCGATGTAGTATGCGTCGGTGGCCCTCGGGTTGCAACCGGTCGCCCCGGCCGGTGACCCAGGGGGCAGGAAGAGGAAAGTGGGCAGGCGCTGAAGAACCGGCCCCGGTCTCGGCCTCGGCGGCGAACCGCTCCCTGACGGCCGCGGCTGTGATCGAGCAGGGAGGGCTGCGATGGGACGGCGGGGCCTTTGTCGAGGTACGGGGCTAGCCGCCGCCCAGCATCTGGTTGTTCTGCCAGGCCCGGTATGCGCCGATCGCCGCCGGTCCGGCTACCACCACTGCGATTGCCGGGAAGATGAACAGGACCAGCGGAATCATCAGTTTGACTGCGGTCTTCTGCGCCTTTTCTTCCGCTTTCTGCCGGCGTTTGACCCGCATGGCGTCGGCCTGGTTTCGCAGGGCCCGGGCGATGCTGGTGCCGAACTTCTCGGCCTGAACGATCACCGAGACCAGACTGCGGACCTCCTCCAAGCCGGTGCGACGGGCCATGTTGTCCAGGGCCTCGTCGCGGCGCAGACCCATCTGGGTCTCCATGGTTGCGATCCGCAGCTCCTCGGACAAGGCCGGATGAACTGGAGCCATTTCGTCTCCCACCCGCTTCAAGGCTGCGTCCAGCCCCAGGCCGGCTTCCACCGAAACCACCAGCAGGTCCAGAGAGTCCGGCAGTCCGTTTCGGATCTTCTGTTTGCGGTCGCTGACGGCCAGCATCAGCCAGAGGTCGGGCAGCATCAGCCCAGCCCCGGCGCAGAAAGCCGCCAGGCCGGCCAGGGCCAGCAGCGACAAGTGGCCGGCCACGCCGCCGACCAGGCCGCAAACCAGGCCCAGCACCGCCAGAGCGGACTTGCTGGCCAGGAACGTGGTTTGGGCCTGCGGCCGGCGATAGCCGGCGCTGGCCAGCTTGAGCCGCAGGTTGGTCTGGGCTTCGTCCGAGGTAGGCATGACCAGCTTGGACAGGACCGGAGCGGCCTTGCGGACCAGCTCCGCGCTGGCGAACTCCTTGGCCCGGGCCTGGACCTCCGCCTGCTCGTCGGCGGCGTGTCGTCCGGTCAGTCGACGCTTGACCACCTCACGCTGCTCGAGTTTCTTGCGTGGCAGCAGACTGTACATGATCAGCCCGGCCGCCAGCAGAAACAGGATGATCAGGACCAGCAGGTTAGCGGTCATGGGGTGCTCCTGTACAACTGGGCAACTGCGGGTCCGGCCGGAACCAGGGCCGGTGGAAGTCGACTGGTTGGCGCGCCTGGGACCGCATGGCGTTTACACCTTGATGTTGACGATCTTCTTGATCAGGGCCCAGCCCAGCAGTTGCATGACCACCGCGACACCCAGCACGGTCTTGCCGGTCGGATCGGTGATCAGCAGGCCCGTGTAGTCGGGGTTGACCCACATGAGCACGAAGAAGACCAGCACAGGCAGTCCCAGCAGGACGTAACCTGAAAGGCGGCCCTCGGCGGTGAGGGCCCGGACCGTCCCGAACAGCTGGATGCGTTCGCGGATCACCGAGCTGATCTTGTCCAGCACTTCGGCCAGGTCTCCGCCGACCTGTCGCTGGATGAGTACCGCGGTGACGAAGAATCGGACGTCCAGCGCGTCGACCCGTTCGGCCATGTTTCGAAGGGCGTCTTCCAGTTTGAGGCCGAGGTTCTGCTCGTGGAATACGCGGCCGAACTCGGTCCCGGCCGGGTCGGGCAGTTCGCGGGCCACCAGTTGCATGGCGCTGGCCAGCGAGTTACCGGCCCGCAGGGCTTGACTGAGCAGCTCGAAGACGTCCGGCAACTGGTTGGTGAGCTTGGTGAGTCGTCGGTTGCGCCGCCAGTTCAGGTAGAGGATGGGGAGCAGGAAGACCGCCACCGGCAGGGCCAGCGCCACCGGCAGCGACACCTTCAGCACCAGCAGGAGGGCCAGCACCACGCTGGCGATGGCGGTGAGGTTGACCAGGGTCTGGGCCGCTGACCAGGGGAGGTTGGCCTGTTCGAGCGTGCGCTGGAGCCGGGCGGTGAATCTCAGCCGGGTGAAGGCCCGGGCCAGGGCGCCGGTGGCCTCCACGGTCTGCTTGCGGAAAGTCTCGAAATCGAGGCGTTCGTCGCGACGGCCGTGGGCACCGCCTCCCCGCAGACGGCTGACCACCCGCTTGCGCTGGGTGGTGCGCAAGTCGACGGTCACGTGGTATACGCCGTAAGCCAGGAGAACCGAGCCCAGCAGAGGCAGCGCGATCAGCCCGGCAAGCTGCAAGGCCGAACCGACGGCAATGGGCGGCAGAGTGTGGGTCATGGTTTCAGCACTCATCATCGACCAACAGATCGCGGGGTGAGAACCACTCGTTGTCGACCACCGCACCCGCGGCTTTCAGGCGGTCCAGAAAGCCGGGCCGGACGCCGGTGGAAACAATCCGGCCGTAGGCTTTACCTTCGCTGTTCACCCCGTCCTGCTCGAACTTGAAGATGTCCTGCATGGTGACCACGTCGCCTTCCATGCCCTGGACCTCGGTGACCGAGACGATCTTCCGGGCTCCGCCGGTGAGCCGGGCGGCCTGCACGATGAGGTTGATGGCGGAAGCGAACTGCTGCCGGATGGCCCGGGCGGGCAGTTCGAAGCCGGCCATCATGACCATGGTTTCGACCCGCTGGACGGCGTCCCGGGTGCTGTTGGCGTGGATGGTGGTCATCGAGCCCTCGTGCCCGGTGTTCATGGCCTGGAGCATATCCAGGGTCTCGCCGCCCCGGCATTCGCCCACCACGATCCGGTCGGGGCGCATCCGCAAGGCGTTGATTAGCAGGTCGCGGATGGTGATCCGTCCCTTGCCCTCGATGTTGGCCGGGCGGGTCTCCAGCCGGACCACGTGCGGCTGGCGAAGCTGAAGCTCAGCCGCGTCCTCGATGGTGACGATCCGCTCATCGTCCGGGATGAAGCTGGACAGGTTGTTGAGCAGCGTGGTCTTGCCTGAGCCGGTCCCGCCCAGAATCAGAATGTTCAGCCCGGCCACCACGCAGGCCCGCAGGAACTCGATGATTTCCGGCGGGCAGGATTTGAAGCGGAGGTAATCGTCCCAGGTGATGGGGTCTTTGCCGAACCGACGGATGGAGACCGCGGGCCCGTCGATGGCCAGGGGCGGGATGATGGCGTTGACCCGACTGCCATCCTTGAGGCGGGCGTCGACCATGGGGCAGACTTCGTCGCACCGCCGGCCCAGCGGGGAGACGATCTTGTCGATCACGTGCAGCAGGTGCCCGTTGTCCTTGAACTTCACGTCGGTCAGGATCAGCCGGCCGCCCTTCTCGACGTACACCCGGTCCGGCCCGGGGGGCTGCCCGCCCGAGTTCCCAGCCGGGGTCGGCCTTGGCGGACGAGCGGGCCCGCAAGTTCCAGGAGCTCAAGAGTGAGATTCACCGCAAGCTGGTTGAGCAACTGGACCTGACCAAGCTTTCGCAGGACGCCACCCAGGAAATGCGTGAACAGGTCCGCCAGCTTGTGGCCGCCCTGTGCGAGGAGTCGGATTC
>CAYZXK010000010.1:0-45517 GCA_964482395.1 uncultured Planctomycetales bacterium
GTATTGACAAGGCGGGCCCGAAAAGAGTGAGAGTGCCGGCCCCGCAAGCCAGGCCGGCGGCAAGCAGCCCGCGATACATGCCGGCCTCGGCGAAACGCCCCCCAAACACGTCGCGCACGATCGCCGGCACCACCGAGCCGACCACCCCGGCACAGGCCCAGTAGACCGTGCCCAGAGCGATGATCTGCCCGATGCGACGGTGCTGCCCGACGTATCGAAAACCTTCTCGGAGCGGCGTCCAGACGCCGCTCAGGGGACGGCGAACCACGCCCGGTAAGCCCGGCGCCCGGATGGCGGCTACCAGGGCGGCGCTGATCAGGAAGGTCAGCGCGTCCAGGCGGTAGTTCCAGTCCAGGTGCAATCGGCCTGTGTTGCTCAAATCGACCAGCCAGCCCCCCACCAGGGCACTGGAAATGGCCCCGATGGTACCCAGGGCGCTGATCATGGCGTTGGCTCGTACCAGGTGCTGGCTCCGGATGAGCGTCGGGACCATGGCCTGTCGGCTGGGCGAAAAGAAAGCCGCAAACAGGCCCGCTCCGACCAGTGGCAGGGCGACCGAGAAGTCGCCTGACCCGCCGGTCCGCAGGAGAGGCACCGTCAGCGGAAGGCTGATCATGATCGCGGCCCGGGCCAGGTCGGTCCCCACCATGGTCCACTTGCGGCTGAAGCGGTCCGCCCACCACCCGGCCAGCGGGCCCAGCACCATGAATGGGCAGAAAAAGCAGAAGGTCATCAGGGCCTGGACGCGGGTGATGTCGCCGCGGTCCAAGCCGCCCGCTTCCTGAAGCAGGGCCATCTCGCTCAGGTGGTCGCCGAAGGCGCTGATCCCGTACGCCCCCAACAGCAACATGAAGTTGCGGTTGCGGATCAGTCGGCCGGGAAGACTCGCTCGCTGATCCGACGAATGTAACGGTGCAGGTCGCATGGTCGGTGCAGGCGAATAGTTCAGCCGGAGGCGGCGACAGAAACTTCAGGACTGCCGGCTGCGAAGGCCACGGCTCCAGCGGTGCCGGGCCACTGGCTTTTCAACGGTCGAACCGGCGCAATGCCCCGTTGAAAGTCCGAGCCGCCAGAGCCGTCACCATCAGCGAAAAGACACGGCATCGAAGCGAGTTTCCAGCAGGTGGTCACCGGCCGCTGCCCGACGGTGGCGATGCCGATTTGACCCCGCGCTCGCCTTTGGGGCACCGGGCAAGCCCGTCGCCCGCGCTCCGCGTTCTGATCGTTTGGGACTCCGATGTCCTGGGTTCAGCCGAAACTTGGGGCTCCAGCGCGGCACTATGCTAGCACTTGCTCATACAGTTCCATCATCTCCCGTGCGTGCCGGGCCATCGAAAGCCGAGCTCGCAGTCGCGGGGCTTCGGCCTGGCATGCTTCCCGGACTGCGGGCTGCAAGGCAGTTTCCATGGCGGCCGCCAGCGCGGGAATGTCATCCGGGCGGTCGATCACCGCTCCGTGCCGGCCGGTCTGCATGACTTCCGCGGCTCCGTTGTAGCGGGTGGTGACCACCGGGAGGCCAAGCGAGAGAGCCTCCAGCACAACGCGGCTGCACGGATCATACCAGGTTGGATGGGCCAGCAGGTCGGCCGCGGCGTACCAGGCGTTCATGCCCGATTGCAGTCCTAGAAAATGCACGCGACTCGCCACGCCCAGCCGGCGGGCCAGACGCCGGTATGGCCCGGGATTGCCCCGGCCAACCACCGCCAGGGTCCAATCCGACTGTCCGTGGGCCAGGGCTTGGATAAGCTCGCGCAGCCCTTTGAGCCGGAAGTTATGGGCCACGAACAGGACCAGCGGCCGGGCCGCCGGCACGCCCAGGCTGGCCCGCAGGGCAATCCGGCTGCCATCCTCCGACGGATCGACGTCTACGCCGTTGTAAACCACGCGGACCCGGTTTGCCGGAAAGCCCAGCCCGGAGACGACTTGGCGCCGCACGTAATCGGATACTGCGGCCACCAAGAGACCGTGGTGACCACCGGCCAGCAGTTGTTCTTCCAGCCGCCACAGATAACGCTGTCGGAGGTTGAGGCGTCGGAGCAACCGTTTTACCGGTCGCCATGCGGGCCGGGAGAGGGCCAGGTTGCGGGAGATCGTTTCGCGGTAGGTACCGCCCCGGGGCTGGTACAGGCCGGCCCCGGGACAGGGGGTGATCGTATGAACCACGTCGAAGCGCTGCGCCCGGACCAGCTCGCTGGCCGCCCGGATGAAGGCCCGGGTGCGTGCCAGTCGCGTGGAGCCGTGGGGCTGGATCGGCAGGCTGGAGAACGATTCACCGCTCAGGTTCGGTTGGCGATCGGCGCTGTGCACGATGGTCACTTCCAGACCCAGTTGCGACAGATGCCGGGCCATTTCGCGGGTAGAGGTTTCCGCGCCGCCCCGTCGAAGGTCCACCCGCTCCTGGATTATCGCCACTTTCATCCGGTCTGTCCGGCGGCCGCCGGTTTTGGTTCGGATCCGGCCAGCCCCCCTTTTCGTCGGATACGGCGCAGGATCGCGTCGCTCTTGCGTACAATTCGGCGGGCGTACCAGCGAACCCGTGGCGCGTTCACGTCCAGGCCGAGGTAGGTTAGCAGGAAGCGGAGCCGATCGGTCCGCCAGAGGCCGATCTGCCGGGCCGAACTGTCGAGCTGGGAGAGGTCTTTGATCAGCCAGCGGGTTCGCCACCAACGCGGGCGCCACAGCCGGGCGAGGTCGATCAGGGTGAAGGCCGGTGGCCGTCGGCCAGCCGGATCCAGATCGGCGAAGACATGACACAGATACAGATCGCGGTGGCAGGCACCGGTCTGGTGGAAGGCGGAGATAAAGCGGGCCAGACGCCGCACCAGGTCATGCCGGGCCAGGCCGCGCAGAATCGGTGCGTTTTGCTGGCGGAGCCGGCACCAGGCGCGGTCCAGGGCTTCGCCGGTGGCCGCCTCCAGCAGCAGCGCGCTGGAGCGCTCGAACACTCCCCGCATTTCCTCCACCACTGCCACGGTCCGGGCTGCGGGAATCGACTGGCGGCCCAGCTCGACCGATTGCTGATACTCCCACCAAGCCCGGCTGTGCCGGGCCGACTGTCGCCGAATCCGGTCGAGCTGTGCGTTCCAGGATGTGCTTCGATAGCGTTTCAGATACAGCACGTGCGTGGTAGGGGGGCCTTTGCTCTGGAGGGTAGACGCGGTCAGGGCGGCGTTACTCTCGGAAACCGGGCCATCCGGCTTCCAGCGCCAGCGCTGCCGGCCGCCCAACCCGGGCTTGGTCAGGGGCTCCCACTGGCCGCTCAGGTCCGGGGGTGGAAAAGGGTCGGTCAGCAGCCGGTGCAGGTCCGACAGGCCGGCCCGCGCCAGCCGATCGCTCCATTCCTCGGCGATCTGCCAGCGGCGTTTCATGGTCCCGGCTCTGAGGTCTGACTGCCCGACGCCTCCAGCGGCCGAAACTGCGACTCCTCCGCCAGCCGCCGGTTCCATTCGGTGAACAAGCGGTTCATTCGGATGCGGCGTTCCTCGTGGCGTCGCCAGCTCCTGACAAGCCGGTCAATCTGACGGCAGCAGGTGGCGGCGGAGGCGGCGCAGCCGGTCCGCTTCAGATAGCGGACCAGGAAACGCAGTCTCTCCATTGCGGACGTGAAGGGCAGCGCGGAAGCGGCCACCTGGGCCAGTTCATGCAGCCACCACTGGCCGCCGGCCCCGAGTCGCTCCCAGGCGTGAGGCGGCTGGGGGTCGACCAGAAAGAATTCTGGTTGGCCGTCCGGCCCGTCGCGGACCAGCACATTCCGCCAGAACAGATTCCCATGGCAGCAGCCGGCTAGGTGCAGAGCTGCGAGCTGGTCGGCCAGCTCCTCAAGCAGGTGGCGTCGCTTGCTGCGGTTCAGCTCCATCCGGCTACCGCCCAGGCCCTGGGCGACCGTGGTCAGATTCTCCGCCTCGGGTACCTCCTCGGTGATGAGAAAACAGGCGGTCAGGAAATGCGCCACCCGGCGACCGCCATAGGCCACGGGCCGGACCGCGGGCCCGCCCAGGGAGCGGATCAGGTTGAGAGCCCGGCACTCGGCCTGACTGCGGTGCATGCCGAAAAAGGTGCCCCGCAGCATGCCGCGCAGCCTCTTGCTCCAGGTGGGGAAAAAATGTCGTTTCAGATAGAAGCCTGGCTGACCATCCGGACCGGGGACGCGCAAGGTGTCGGTGGTACGGCTCCACGCGGCCACGTTTCCGTCGACCCGCGTCAGGATCCGCTGGACGCTGTCCAGGCCGCATAGCTGGAGTCGCTGACGGTAGGCCGGGTCGATCCAGATGTGCTCGCTATAGATCATGCCGGTACATCAACTCTGGGTCGCACCGCTCCGGCACGCTGGCGAGTTGCCCGCAGCGGGCCGGCCGGTTCGGCTCCGCTCACCGCGGCCGGTCCTCGGCGCGCTTGCACTTTTACACCTTCACGCGCTGGCCGCCGGCCGTCAACACGTCGTGGACCGCCTGCATGACCAGGTCGGTCGTCAGGGCGGTCATGCAGCGCAAATCCAGCGGACACGTCCGAAGCTGGCAGGGCCCGCACTCGACCGGCACCTGCAACTTGACTTCGCCGGCGTAGCCGGTGTCGGTCCAGGCCTGATGGGTGGGGCCGAAGATAGTAACGGTCGGAACCCCAAACGCGTTTCCGTAGTGCCGCGGGCCGGTGTCGTTGCACACCAGCAGTGCCGCTTGTCGGATCACCACCTTCAGTGAGCCGAGTGTGGTGCCCGGTTGATCGCAGCAGATCGCTCCCCGCCGGCTCTGGGCCGCAATCGAGCGCATCAGCTCCGCTTCGCCCGGCGATCCGACGACCAGGCATTGAAACCCGTATTCCTCCGACAGTCGATCGCACAGCTCGGCGAATCGTTCCGGAAGCCAGCACTTGGCCGAGCCGAATGCCGCTCCCGGGTTGATGACCGCGTAGGGCCTTTCGTCGGCCAGGCCGTAATGCCGCAGCAGCGCCTGACCGGCCTCTTCCTGTTGGGGGGTGACGCTCAAACGGAGCTTTCGATCCGGCACCGGACATCCGACCTGTTCGGCGATCTTGATGTACGCCGACAGAACCGGGCTGGGCACGAACTGGCCGTTCCGCCGGAGGGGGCAAAGCCGGTCAGTCAGCATCCAGCCGCGCCAGTCGCGTGCGTATCCTACTCGGCGGGGGATGCCGGCCCACCAGGTGATCAACGCCGATCGGAAGGAATTGGTCAGCAGCAGGGCCAAGTCGAAGCCATGCTCCGCCAGGCGTCGTGCCAGCCGACGCATTCGCAGCTCGCGGGCCAGCCCGGTGCCGGTGGGCCAGTACCAGGCCAGGTCGTACCAGTTGCTGCCCTCCACAACTTCGGAGACATACTGCCGCATCAACAGGCTGATCTGGGCCGCGGCAAAGTGCTGGCGCAGGGCGGCCAAAACCGGGGTGGCCAGCACCACATCCCCAACCCAGTTGGGAATCACCACCAGCAGACGTTCTGGCTGGCCGTTACCGCCTGGTACCTTCACCGGCTTCATGGCCGCACAGTTTAGCGGATGCCAGACCGCCCCAGGCAAGTCGCAACCCGACCGGCCCCTCACCGGGAGGTCTGGGCCCGGCCCGACATCTCCAGAAGCCACAGGAATTCCGTGTTCCCACCCTGCCCCCGCAGCGGGCTGGCCATTTCGCCCAAAATGTGCCAGCCCAGCCCGGTCAGGTCCTGCCGGCACATGGCCAGCACCTCGCCGACCCGTTCAGGCGGCAGCACTCCCTTCCGCAGCCACTCCCCGGGCGCTTCATACTGCGGCTTGACCAACGTCAGGACCCGTCCGACCTGCGGCTTCAGGCAACGCCCCGCAGCCGGTACCACCAGCCGCTGCGGCGTCCAGCCCACGTCGATGGTCACCAGGTTGCAGGACTCCGGGCAGGTAAAGTTCAGCGCGTTGGTTCGCTCGCAAGGCACCACCCGCGAATCACGCCGCAGGCGATAGTCTAGCAGACCATAGGCGGTGTCTACCGCGTAGACCCTGGCCGCCCCGTGTCGCAGCAAGCAGTCCACAAAGCCGCCGACGTGACTGCCGAAGTCCACGCACACCCACCCGGTCACATCCAGGCCGAACCGGCGGAGGGCCGCCTCCAGTTTCACGCCCCCGCGCGACGCGTACCCCTCGGAGTCCGCGGACATCTTCAGTCTCGCTCCGCCGGCGGCGACCGTGACCCGCCCCCCGGCCGGGCCGGGCCCCATTGCCCGTTGGGCGATCGCTGGAACTCCGACACGTCCGAGTCGGTCAGCCACTCGAAAGACTGCCCGTCGATCTGGAGGATGATTGCCCGGCGACTGTCCAATGGGAGCCGGTCACGGTCGATGTGAATCCGTCGTACGTTGCGCGTCTCCACGATCAGTCGATTGACCGGTTCCACGCGGGCCTGGATCGAGCCCGCCTCATCTCCCGTGATGCGCTCCAGAATTGCGAAACCGTCGGGCAGCGCGGGCTCCAGTTGCGGCGACGGCTCGGTTGCCGGCCTTGACGCGGTGGGGACCTTGACCGCCGCGGGAGGAGGGGGGGCTGGTTCCGACGATCTGGTAGGGGCAGCGGTCTGACAGCCGGTCAGAAAGAGCGCCAGGCTCCCCCAGGTGGCGATCGTGCCCGGCCCCGATTGTTCGCCTATCCAGCTCGTGATCTGCCTTGATCGCGGCACGGGTAAGAACCTGCTCAGCTCCGCTAACCCGCCTTCGGTGTCTGATCGCCGCGGCTCTCCGGCCGCCGGCACCCACCCCCGTAATTCTACCGTCAAACCTCCTGCCGGTCGGCCCCATTGGCCGGGGGACCGAGTGGCTCATCCGCAGCGGCCGACCGCAGGTTCGGCATCACACGAAGTCGATTCGCGGCGCTTGCGGGACCAGTCCGGCCCTGGCCGCTTCGGTCAGGAGACGCTCGATCGCGGTCCGGCCCCTGGGCCCATAATCAAGCGTGTAGTCATTGACATACATCCCGATGAACCGATCAGCCAGTTCCGGAGCCAGACCGCGGCCGAACTTGAGTGCGTAGCGCACCGCGTCCGCCCGATGATCCAAGCCGTAACG
Organism: uncultured Planctomycetales bacterium; assembly: GCA_964482395.1. Lineage (GTDB taxonomy): Bacteria > Planctomycetota > Phycisphaerae > UBA1845 > Fen-1342 > CAYZXK01. The sequence continues at coordinate 7,037 of CAYZXK010000010.1, forward strand.
GATGCTGGCCCGGATGATGTCCGCGATTTGCCGGACCGCGTCCAGGCCCAGATCGCGACGGACCGCGTTTGCGCCCAGCGGCAGCGGCAAGCCCGTCTGATCGTGCCACCAGACACCGAGGTCGATTACCAGGTGTAGTCCCTGAAGGCCGTAGGTCAACTGACCTTCGTGAATCAGCAGACCCGCGTCCACCTGCCCCTCCGCGACCATTTGGCCGATCAGGTCGAATCCGACCACCTGGGGCCGGAATGTCTCTCGGCCCAGCAGCAATTGCAGGGTTAGATACGCGGTGGTGGTTAATCCGGGGACCGCGATGGTTCGCCCAATCAGGTCCGCCACGCTGAGGGCCTTTCGACTGACGACCACCGGCCCGTAGTTGTCCCCCACGCTGCCACCGCAGGAGGTCAGCAGATATCGGTCGCAGATTCCGGGGTAGGCGTAAATGCTGACCGCGGTAACCTCGTACTCGCCTTGCCGGGCCCGGTCGTTGAGTGTCTGAATGTCGGCCAAGACATGCTCCAACCGATAGGGGTCGGTCGGCACGGCCCCGCAGGTCAGGCCGTAGAACATGAAGGCGTCGTCGGGGTCCGGGCTGTGGGCCAGGCGGATTCGCATGAGAGTTATTGCTGCCAGGCGGACTGCTGGGGGTCGATTTGCCAATCGTTATTGAAGAAGCCCGCGGCCCGGACCCCGGCCGTGCCGGACCGCAGCATCTCAGGTTCCAGCAGGGTCCAGTCCGGGTATGCAACGCCGGAGACGAAGTAGGGCAGCCGTTCGGTCAGGCGCATGCCGGGCAGGCCGCTGCCGCCGATCATCCCGACCATCGCGCGCTGGCTGCCGGGCCGCGGGTAGACGGCCAGTAGTGCCAGGTCGTCGCCCTCAAGCGTCCGGTCGTCGATCTGGACGCGTCCGCGGACAAGCCGGATCGGGCACTTTGCCAGCAGGATTTGCCAGACACGATTGGTGTCCTGGTTGCCGTACAGCACGATGTTTCGGTCCGGCTGGGCGTCAGGATCGAACTCGGTGTCGGGCACTACCTCGATCGCCCCGTTGCCGCGAACCCAGAAGGTCTCCGCGTCGTAGCGGGCCTTGTTGAAGGCCCAGTCGTTTTCGGCCGCGGTGCCGGAGGTCCCATAAACGAGCTGCACCCGGTTGCGGAAGACCTCCTTAAAGGGTCCTGACCGGCCGGGGTCTTTAAGGGGTGCGGTCCGGTCGGCTTGAGAATTCTCGCCGATTCGCCAGCTTCCATCCCGGCGTGCCAGATGCAGGCGACGCGACTGGGGCCAGGAGACCTCCGTCAGGGTCGTCTGGTCGAGTTCGATCGTAAGAGGTTGGTTCGGCTCCAGCAGGGTCTGGGGCGCCTCGCCGGGAGGTAGGCTCGGCAGCTCGAGCGTCAGGGTCAGCCAGGCCACGTTCTCGGTCGTTCCGCGGATGGTGCGCGACTCGGGCTCCAGACGCAGGTCGATGCGGCTGAAATCCAGGCATCGGATCTGGGCCTGGATGGTCGCCCAGCAGCAGGTCGCAGAGATGGCTGGGCTTGCGGTGACGAATTGGAGGTGTTGGACCGCGTGCGGCGCACGCCGCGTATTTTGTCGCAGGAACTCGAACAACGGTCCCCAGTCGACGCAGTCCGCGCCGGGCGCCGGCGAATCATCCCACCAGTGGCCGGCCCCGGGGCGCTCGTAGTAGACGAAGTTGGGGTGATACTGGGCTAGATGCTGTCGCATGGTGCGGGCCTGCTCGACCGGCACGTTGTCATCCGCCTCCCCATGCAGGATATAGACCCCATGGTGGAGGTAGTTGCGCGACAGGGCCAGAGTATCACTGCCGTTGGCCGCTCGGCGCAGGATGGTCTCGATCGGGCTTTGGCCTTCCAGGCTTGCGGCACCGGCATAAGACCAGAAGCTGATCCAGCCGGCGCTGGGGGCGATGGCCGCGAACCGGTCTGGGCAGTGGGCGCCCACCTGCCACACGCCATGGCCGCCCATGGAATGGCCGGTCAGGTAGGTCCGTCGGGGGTCAGTGCCGAGCTGCCGCTCGGCATCTTCCAGCACTTCCAGGGCGTCCCGGCGGCCCCAGTCTTCCCAGTCGAAGCCGAAGGGTCGTCGATTGGTGGGCGCCACCACGTGCCCCCAGCTCTTGTTGGCATATGAACTCGCCTGGCCCAGGGCATCCACCCCAGCCCCGTGCAGCGAAAGGAACATTGCCGGCGGGCCAGCCTCACCGGATGGGGTGCGGGCCGGTTGGATCGCGTAGAACTGCACGCTGCCGTCGATTTCGCTGATAAAAGTCCGGCGGTAGGGCTCGCCGGGCTGAACGACACGAAGCGGAAGGGTGGCCTGATCAAGTCGCCTGTCCGCTCCAGTCAGAGTGAGCAGCACTTTCTGTTCGCCGGGCCCGGCCGCTGTCGAACCGGCAATCTCGAAGCCGACTTTTCGCACGCTCCAGGGCGGGATGGGAGGCACGGCCGTCACCTGGCGGGCACCGCACAGCTCCGCGGTCAGGTTCGCTCCCTGGAGCATCTGGTCGGTCGCGTTGACCACGACCACCGCCGCCCATGCCGCCACCGGCTGTCCCACGGTAAGGTCCGGCACCGTCGCGTCGCGCAGGTCGAGCATTACGGGCGATCGGGGCTGCACCAGCTTGGCCCGCAGCTCGCCGCGGGCGCAGGCGAACAGGAATTCATTGCTGCCGGGACGCAACTGCACGGGCAGGCTCACAAAACCCGTCTGGTATGGGTCGCCAACCCGCGGCTGGCCGTTGACGTAGACCATGCTGTGGCCGGCGGCCTCCAGCAGCATGGGTTGCTCGGTGTCGGACTGGACCGTCGCGTACGCATACCCGCCCGCCAAAGCCGGGTGCCGGATGACGCCATTCTCGTCGGCCGACGCGGCCGCCCACGCCTGAAATGATCCATCCGGCAAGGTCAGCGGCTGGCCGGCGGCCGGCGCCGACCATTCCCCGCTGACCAGCATGGACTCTACCGCGTCAGTGTGCACTGGCGAGCGTCCCCACCGGCTTACCCCCCCGATCGCCAGCACCTGGCTGATATGGATTTCGCGGGCGGCCGACTCGGAAGCCGGCGGCTGCTCGGGCGGCTCCGGCACGCCCGGCTGCGAAGCCGGGGCCGGCTGAGCCGCAGCCGGCATGCTGGACGGCGTCGTCGGGCCGGTGGTGGAAGCGGACCTGGCCGCTTGGTCCTCCGGCGGCGGCGCGATGCCGTAGATGAGAATGTCACCGACGTGTCGGTCTGCCGGATCAAACCGCAGGCTTGCGTCGCTGGTGCTGCGGTAGATCACGGTCACCACCCGGTCAGACGGTCGCAGCAGCCGGAACTTGACCAGTGTCCCGCCGGCGTGGGCCACATGAAACTGCCCGACCACCAGCAGCACCTGATGGGTCGGAAACCGATCGCGGAAGCTGGCCAGCGACTCGGCCATCGACTGGTCCCACAACAACTGGGCGCGGTACATGCTGGCCGGCGAGACTTCCGGGGCCGGCCCCGACGCGGGCTGGGAAGCCGGCGCGGTCGCGAGCGTGGCTTGGCTGGTCGGAGCCGATGGAGGGCCGGTCGGATGACCGGCCATCATTTCCACAAACCGGTCTTCATACGGACCCGGCAGGTAGACGTTGGCCAGCGGCAGCCAGCGCTGCTCGGCCGGATCGAGCCGGGCCCGAAAGTCCGCGTACTCCAGCCCCGAAGTCCGATAGTTGCGGACCAGTCGACGGGGGGCATTGGCGGCGATGACCGGAATCTTCGCCGCCCGGCACAGCTCGATCAGCGGCCGATGCGAAAGCACATAGGCCCGGCCCTGGCGGGTCTGCTGCCGGAAGTCGGACTCCGAAATCCGGCCCCGTAGATAGGCGTCCAGCGCCGCCTGGGTGTCACACTCGAAGAACTCCATCGCCAGCCCGACCGGCCGGCCGGCACCCCGGCCGGCGTCAGTCCATAGGGCCCACAGCAACTGGGCCTCGAGCTGGTTGCAAACTGGATCCGAGTGCTCTTCGCCCAGCAGAATTACATCCGCCCCACGACAGCGCTCCACCACCTGGCGGAAAGACTGGGGCTGGCCGGTGTGGCCGTCATAAGCCTGAAACTGCCCGAAAAGCGCGGGGCTGACCCGGCTGCTGGTCACCGGGTCCAACCGAGCTGCTCCCAAGCAGCCGCTGACCAGTCCTACGCCCAGGAAGATGCCGATATTGCGATACCACGCCGCCATCGAGTTTCTCATGCGGGCCCAGTCTAGCGAACACTCCGTGTCTGCCAACCGCTCCCCTGGATTACGACTGCGGGCCGCGCTAGCATACAGTGATGCTTTTACAGGCCCCCTTGCCGTCCGAGTACACCGAGCGGACGGAGCGCGAGCTATGCGAGCGCATCCGCGCGGCGCGCCAGCGCTTGGGCTCCCGCCTGGTCATCCTCGGCCATCATTATCAGCAGGACGAGGTGATCCAGTTCGCCGACTTCACCGGCGACAGCTTGAGACTCTCTCAGTTGGCGGCCCAGCAGACCCAAGCCGAGTATATCGTCTTCTGCGGCGTACATTTCATGGCCGAGTCCGCCGACATCCTCACCAGCGATCAGCAGCAAGTGATCCTGCCGGACCTTTCGGCCGGATGCAGCATGGCCGACATGGCTCACATCGACCAGGTGGAAGCGGTGTGGTCCGAGCTGGAGAAGTCGGTCGGCGGGCGGGTCCGACCGATCACCTATGTGAACTCCAGCGCGGCCGTCAAAGCGTTTGTGGGCCGGCACGATGGAGCCTGCTGCACCAGCTCGAATGCCCGGACCGTGCTTCAGTGGGCTCTGGACGGAGCCAGGCCGGACGACGCGTCGGCCGGCCGCGGCGATGGGCCCAAGGTGCTCTTCCTGCCCGACCAGCATCTGGGCCGCAACACCGCCTACGCCCTGGGCTGGCCGCTGGACCGCATGGTAGTCTACGATCCGAACCAGCCCTGCGGGGGAGTGGCGCCTGAGCGCCTGGCCGAGGCACAATTCATCCTCTGGAAAGGCCATTGCTCGGTCCACCAGCTTTTCAAGGTCTCGGACTGCGAGGCGATCCGCTCGCTGCCCGAGCCGTACCGGATCATCGTGCATCCCGAATGCACCTGGGAGGTCTGCCAGCGGGCGGACTTCGTCGGCAGCACCGAGTACATCATCAAGACCGTCCGCGAGGCGCCGGCCGGCACCTGCTGGGCGGTCGGCACCGAGGTGCACCTGGTAAACCGGCTGGCCAATACCTGCCGGGATAAGCGCGTCCGCTCGCTGGCGCGTATGCAGTGCCTGTGCAGCACGATGTACCGCATCGACTTGCCGCATCTGTGCTGGGCGCTGGAGAACCTGGCAGCCGGCCGGGTCGTCAACCGCGTTTGCGTCGACCCGGAGACCCGGCACTGGGCCAGGGTGGCACTCGACCGCATGTTGGCGCTGCGGTAGCGTGCGGCCCGCGTGGATAATCGGACCAGCCGAATCGGAGACCTGCTCCGCGTGCAGGCGGGGGCTGCAAACACTATCATGTTTGCGGTTTCATGACCGCTGGTTTTCGAGGTAGAGCGTTGCTGGCGGGCTGGCTCATCGTTTGGTTGGGGTTGGGGGCGGGAGCTGGTCAGTCTGTCGGCCCGGGTGAGCCGTTTCGACCGCCGGCAGTGCCGCTGGTCACGCATGATCCCTACTTCAGCGTCTGGTCGTTTGGCGACCGATTGACCGATGACTGGACCCGCCACTGGACCGGGGCGGTCCAGGCCCTGATCGGCATGGTTTGGATCGACCAGCGGGCATACCGTTTTGCCGGTCCTGAGCCGGAGGCGGTGTCCGCCATGCAGCAACGCCGCCTGGAGGTTCTTCCGACCCGCACGATCTACGAGTTCTCGGCCGGCGGCGTGAATCTCACGCTCACCTTCCTTTCGCCGCTGCTGCCGGAAGACCCGGACCTGCTTTCCCGCTCGATTACCTACCTGACCCTGGTTGCGATGTCTGAGGACGGAAAAGAGCACAATCTCCGGCTCTATTTGGATTGCTCGGCCGAATGGGCGGTCAACACGCCGGATCAGGTGGTGGGCTGGTCCCGGGCTCGGTCGGGCGGGCTGCATGTGCTCCGCGTGGGCACGCAGGCCCAGTCGGTTCTCGGCAAGTGCGGCGACAACCTGCGGATCGACTGGGGCCACTTCTACCTCGCGGTCGAGGACCGCCCGGCCACCGCGGTGGTGATCGCGGGTCACCGTGCCGCTCGCCAGCGGTTCGCTCAGACTGGCCGGCTGCCCGATTCGGACGACCTGCGTCAGCCCCGACCGGCCAACGATGACTGGCCCGTGTTGGCCTGCACGGTGGATTTGGGCCAGGTGGGCCGGCAACCGGTCTCGACCACCATTTACCTGGTCTACGACGACCTTTATTCCATCGAGTACTTCAAGCGGCCGTTGCGGCCGTACTGGCGGCGCGGCGCGGCGGAGCTGGCCGACATCCTGGCGGCCGCGGTCGGGAAAGCCGGGGAGATCGGACGGCGTTGCGCCGAGTTCGACACTGAACTGATGGCCGATCTGGAGGCGGTCGGGGGTCGTCGCTACGCCCGGTTGGCCGCCCTCGCATTTCGGCAGACCATAGCTGCTCATAAGCTCGCTGCCGACTTCGACGGCACGATGCTGATGTTCCCCAAAGAGAACTTCAGCAACGGCTGCATCGGCACGGTGGATGTGATCTTTCCATCGTCCCCGTTCTTCCTGCTTTTCAACCCGCGGTTGCTGGAAGCTCAGTTGCGGCCGGTTCTGACCTACGCCGACTCGCCGCGCTGGCCTTTTCCCTTCGCTCCCCATGACCTGGGCACCTATCCGTGGGCCAACGGGCAGGTCTACGGCGGCGGGGAGCGGAGCGAAGAGAATCAGATGCCGGTCGAAGAGAGCGCCAACCTGCTCATCCTCCTGGCCGCTCTGGCCGAGCTCGACCGGGAGGCGAGTTTTGCCAATCAGTGGTGGCCGCTGATCAGTCGCTGGGCGGAATACTTGCGCGAGAAAGGCCTCGATCCGGAAAACCAGCTTTGTACTGATGACTTCACCGGCCACCTGGCCCACAACGCCAACCTCTCGATAAAGGCGATCATCGCGATCGGCGCTTATGCCCGCCTCTGCGAGCTGACCGGGCGCCAGCCGGAAGCGACGAGCAGTCGGGCTCTGGCTGAGCAGTTCGCGGCCCAGTGGATGAAGCTGGCCGAGGATGGCGACCACTATCGACTGGCCTTTGACCGACCCGGAACCTGGAGCCTTAAGTACAATCTTCTATGGGACCGGGTGTTGGGCCTGTCTTTGTTTCCGCCCCAGGTTGCGGCCCGCGAGTTGGCCTTCTACCAGACCCGGCTCAACCGGTTCGGCGTTCCCTTGGATGGGCGCGAGACCTACGCCAAGTTGGACTTCAGCGCCTGGGCGGCGGCCTTGGCCGAGCGACCGGCCGACTTCCAGGCCCTCATGAACCCGCTGTATGAGTCCGCGCACGTGACACCCGATCGCGTGCCGCTCACCGACTGGTACCGCACGACCGACGCCCGGTGTGTGGGCTTTCGCGCCCGTTCGGTGGTCGGCGGCCTGTATGCCCCGCTGCTGCTGGACCGGGACCGCTGGGTGAAATGGGCCCGGCGGGCCGCCCGGCATGATTCCCTGCAAACCCGCGAAAGGAAGCCGCAGGATGCGTCGCATTAAGGTCCCGTTGATGTTGAGCCTCGCACTCCTTCTACCGGAAGCCCTGGCCCAGCCGACCGGCTCGATCGGTCTGCGGGCCGTGCCGTTCACCCAGGTGCGCGTGGAAGACGAGTTCTGGGCGCCGCGGATACGGATCAACCGCGAGAAGGTGTTGCCGCACAATTTCAGGTTGTGCCAGGAGACGGGGCGGATCAACAATTTCTGCAAGGCGGCCGGAACGATGGAGGGGCCCTTCGAGGGGATCTACTTCAATGATTCGGACGTATACAAGGTGATCGAAGGCGCGGCTTACTCGCTGGCCCATCGGCGGGACCCCGAGTTGGAGCGGACCGTCGATGATGTGATAGCCAAGATCGCCTCGGCCCAGCAGCCGGATGGATATCTGTATACCTTCTACACGGTCAACAAGCAGTTGGACAAGCGCTGGACCGATGAGAAGCAGATGCATGAGACTTACTGCGCCGGGCACCTGATCGAGGCGGCGATAGCCTATTATCAGGCCACCGGCAAGCGCAACCTGCTGGAGGTCGCCATCCGGCTGGCTGGTCATATCGACTCGGTTTTCGGGCCTGACAGGAAACACGACGCGCCCGGCCATGAAGAGATCGAGCTGGCCCTGATCAAGCTCTATCGGCTCACCGGGGAGGAAAGGTATCTGAAGCTGGCCCAGTTCTTCGTCGAACAGCGTGGCCACACCGAGGGTCGGCCGCCGCAGGGCGACTATTCGCAGGACCATCTGCCCATCCGCCAGCAGAGGGAGATTGCCGGCCACGCGGTCCGGGCCATGTATCTGTACAGCGCGGTGGCCGACCTGGCCGCCATCACCGGCGATCCGGGATATCTCCAGACCATGGATCACATCTGGAACGATGTGACGGGGCGGAAGATGTACATCACCGGCGGCATCGGTCCCTCGGCCCAAAATGAGGGGTTCACCGTGCCGTACGACCTGCCGAATCAGTCGGCCTACGCCGAGACCTGCGCCGCGATCGGCATGGCTCTGTGGAACCACCGCTTGACCCTGCTCCACGCGGACGCCAAATATGCGGACGTGGTGGAGCGGGTCGTCTACAACGGGCTGCTCAGCGGGGTGTCCCTGGATGGAGATCGGTTCTTCTATGTCAATCCGCTGGCCAGCCGCGGCGATCATCACCGCCGGCCATGGTTCGACTGCGCGTGCTGCCCCACCAACCTGGTCCGCTTTCTCCCCACCATCGGTGGATACCTCTACGCCTGTGATGATCGTCGCATCTTCGTGAACCACTATGTCGCCGGACGGGCCGAGCTGGCGGTCGGCGACCAAACCGTCGGTCTCAGCCAGGAAACGCGTTACCCCTGGGATGGGCATATCAGGCTGACGGTGGACCTCGTCCGGCCCGCGGCGTTCTCGCTCAACCTGCGAATCCCCGGCTGGTGCCAGGGCCAGACATCGCCCGACGACCTTTACCAGATTGTGGATCGGCCCAAGACCGGAGCCGCGACCATCACGCTCAACGGCGGGAAGATTGAGGACTACCAGGTGGAGAAGGGCTACGCGATTTTGGATCGCCAGTGGCGGGCGGGTGACATCGTTGAGCTGGACCTGGCCATGCCGGTACGCCGAGTGAAAGCCCATCCCAAAGTACAGGCCGACGCGGGTCGGGTGGCTTTGCAGCGGGGCCCGCTGGTGTATTGTTTGGAGGCCGCGGACAACGCCTTCGATCTGGAGAATCTGGTCTTGCCAGCCACGGCCCCGCTCAGCGTGGAGTTCCGGCCGGACCTGCTGAATGGCGTCTGCGTGGTCAAGGGAACGGCCCTGACCCCCCGGTCCCACCAGGAAGGAGCCGAGTCGGTGGACTTCGTGGCTATACCCTACTACGCCTGGGACAACCGCGAGCCCGGGCCGATGCTGGTTTGGATCCGCGAGCAGCCCTGAGTGGAGCAACTCGGATGAGGTCGATCGTGAGAGCATCAGCGGCTGTGGTTGTGGTGGTCACGGCTAGTCTTGGTTGGTCGGGTTGCGCCGCCGGCGGGCCCGCCGGGCGGCCGGGCGGACAGGCGCGAGCTTCAGGAGCTGGATCGATGACTCCGGGCGTACAGAAGTCGGCTTTTGGCACGCTGCCGGATGGAACCGCGGTCGATCTGTATACCCTCACCAATGCCAATGGAATGGTCGTCAAAATCATGACCTACGGCGCTACGGTCACCGAGCTGTGGGTACCTGACCGCGGCGGACGACTGGCGGATGTGACGCTGGGCTTCGACGATCTACAGGGCTACCTGGGCCCCAATCCCTATTTCGGAGCCACCATCGGCCGGGTCGCCAACCGGATCGCCCGGGGCCGGTTCACGCTGGGCGGACGTCACTACACTCTGGCAACCAACAACGGGCCCAATTCGCTGCACGGCGGCAACCGCGGGTTCGATAAGGTGGTTTGGCACGGCCAGCCGCAGGAGTCTTCCACAACCCCGGCCGTCAAGTTCACCTACACCAGTCCCGACGGCGAGGAGGGTTACCCGGGCAACCTCAATGTCGCCGTGGTCTTCACGCTCACCGACCAGAACGAACTGGGAATCGAATATACCGCCCAAACTGATCAGCCCACTCCGGTAAACCTCACCAACCACACTTACTTCAACCTGTGCGGTGCTGAAAAAGGCGACATTCTCGGCCACGAATTGATGCTGGCGGCCGACCGATATACGCCGGTGGATGAGACGCTGATCCCCACCGGCGAGATCCGCAGCGTGCACGGCGGCCCGATGGACTTCACCCGGCCGGCGACCATCGGCTCGCGGATCGCCCAACTGGCCGGCGATCCCGGAGGATACGACCACAACTACGTGCTCAACAGCGGCGGCGGGTCATTGGCTCTGGCGGCCCGGGTCTATGAACCCGTCAGCGGCCGAATGATGGAGATGTACACCACCGAGCCGGGAGTCCAGTTCTATTCCGGCAACTTCCTGGACGGCACAATCCGGGGCAAGCGCGGCGTGGTATATGGAAAGCATCATGGATTCTGCCTGGAAGCCCAGCATTTCCCCGACTCGGTCAACCGTCCCGATTTCCCCTCGGTGATCCTGGAGCCCGGCCAGACCTACTCCCAGACCACGATCTACAGGTTCTCGACCCGCTGACCGTGTTCAGTACCGGCCGCTATGTCGGAACGGCCATTATCGGCCGCAGGTGCAATCCAAATGAGTTGCGGATCCGCGCCAGCCGCGGTGAAGGTCGCGGCCTGAATCCGAAGCGCTGCGCGTCGCGCGGCGCCTGAATGCGGGCCATCCGCTTCCAGCCCCGGTTCATACCCAGCACGAACCAGGCGGTGCTGGGCGAACGGGTGAGCAGAAGCGTCCGCAGGGCGCGTTTCCAGGTCCATTGCTCGTTGGCCGCCGCCCAGCGCACCTCGTAAATCGCCTCATCAAGCTGGCGAGGCGCCATCTGCCTGGGCCGGTATACCGTTTCGGTGAACGTGTATCTTTCCCAGTCCCGCGGCCAATCGGTGGCCACCAGGCGGTTCTCCGCGGCCAACCGGGCGAACATCCGCGTGCCCGGCAAGGGCGTAAGGTTGGTGATCTGGATGATGTCCACGCCGATCTTGGCCGCCAGTTCCACCGTCTCGGCTACCGTTTCAGGCGTATCGTTATCGGCCCCGACGATGAACCCGCCGAAAACCGCGATCCCGGCCCGGTGAAACCCGGCCACCAGCTCCGGATACCGCGACAAGTGCTTGCAATTCAGGGCCTTGTGATAACCCTTCAACGCCGACTCGCTGAAGGTTTCAAACCCCACCAGCATGGCCCGACAGCCAGCGGCGTACGCCAGCCGCAGCCCTTCCGGATCCTCCCCCATGTTCACCGTCGTCTGACTGAACCACAATCGTCGACGACCGTGCCGGATGATCGCCCGCAACAGCTCTTTGGCCCACTCGGCGTGCCGCGGACCTACCCCGAAGAAATTATCGTCCACCACGAAGATGAATTTCCGCGGGGTGCTGTTCCACTCCTGGAGGATCTCGCTGATCGTGCGTCTGCGAATGGTCGGGCCGTTGAAGCGGGTCACCGAGCAGTACTCGCAGCCGACCGGACAGCCGCGGGAGGTCTGGATGGCCGCCACGTGATAATTGCCGTTGATTGGTTGCAGGTCCTGACGGGCCCCGCCCAGCCCCCGGCCCTCCAAATCGGACAGTCGCCCTTGGTATCGGCTGCGAAGTTGGCTGCTGGCTGCGTCATTTACGATCTGCGGCCAGACCTCATCGCACTCGCCAACCGCCACCGCATCGCAATACTGGCCGGCTTCGTCGGGACAGGCCGACGCGTGCGCGCCGCCGATCACAGTCGCCAAGCCGCGGCCCCGGCATAAAGCCGCGATCTCATAGGCCCGGGTGGCCCCGCTGGTATACGCGGTAAGCCCGACCAGGTCGTAGCGATCCCGGGTCAGCAGCCGCTGAGTGGCGTCGCACCCGAACACTTCGTCAATAATGTCGATCGAGCAGCCGGGTGGCGTCAGCCGGGCCAGGACCTGCAACGCGAGCTGAGGGATGTAAGTCCCGATGGTGTGATAACCTTGCGAGCACCGGGCGACCGGGTTCACCAGGGCGATTCGCATGATACTTCCTTTCGCTGAACCTCAGGATCAGGCGAATCGCGGTTGGGCGACTATGCCTTCGGCACCTGGGGAACTGGACGGATTATACGCCTTTCGTAACCCCTTTCCAGCGGGAGGGGCTTGGAGCGCCGACGGCCCGGCGCCGGCACACTGGGCGATACTGGGCTCGAACCAGTGACCTCGTGCATGTCGAGCACGCGCTCTAGCCAACTGAGCTAATCGCCCGGCCGCACTTGTCATTTTCCGGCGCGGCCTGCCGCGCCTTCGTCCACGATATGCTCCCCATAACCTCGCCCGCTGTCAAGTCCGGCTAAATGGGCAACCCTCGATCCATCGCCCGAGCTTGCCTATCTTCTAAACGTATTGCACGTTCAATGACGGGCGAGGTCACGGTAAATGCTGCCCGTCGCTGCTGGACCGCCTATGCCGAGAACGCCCGAAAACTTCGGGACGCACAAAGGTCCGGTCATACCGCCCGGCGGCCTTCGGGCCGTGTTGACCGGTCCAGGATCCGACGGCCCGGTGCAGTGCCAGACCACGCGGGTCGTTACCCTCGTCGGGACCCGTCGGGATTGTGACCTGTCGCTTAACGATCCCGATGTCTCCAAGGTCCACTGCGCCATCGTTCACACCGGCCGCAAACTGCTGGTTTGCGACCTGTGCAGCCGCAACGGAACGCTTCTGAACGGCAAGCCGGTTCGCACTGCCGCCTTGGGACCCGGCGACCGTTTGCAAATAGGCCCGGTCGAGATTCGGATCGAGTTTATCGGAGCCGGGCCCAACTTGTCGGCCGCGGTCGGCACCGGCGTCGCTTCCGCCAATGACTCCTCCGAGGTGCTTGTCACCATCGGCCAGCACAGCTTCAATCTGGCCGACCGAGCGGTGGTCATTGGCCGCCGCAGTACTTGTGACCTGGTGGTGGATACTCCCGACGTATCGCTGGCTCACACGCTGGTGTTCGCTTTCGGCGGCCGACCGGTGGTATGTGATCTGGGGAGTCGCTCGGGCACTTTTCTGGGTGGGCAGCGCATCGAGCTGGCTTGGCTGGAGGATGGCGACCGGTTGACAGTGGGTGGGGAAGTTCTGAACGTGAGCTGTCGATCTTCGCTCGCCGCGAGGTCGAAAGCATTGGCGGCCGAGTCGAGGACCGCGCGAGCTGATTGGTCGGTGGTTGCGGCGGGTGGAGTTTCCGACCGGCCGGGCCGGGCCGCCCAAGTGGCGTGCGGCGACCTGGCCGCCAAGAGCCGCGACTTGGACCGGCGGGCCGCCGAGCTTGATCGGCGGCAGGCCGAGCTGGACACCCTGGCCATGCTGCTGGAGTTGCAGTTCGAGCACGTCAGCCAGTTGAGGCGTGAGCTGTCTCGGCGGGCCGCCGAGCTCGACCAACTGGCCCAGCAGGCCCGGGAGCGCTTGGCCCAGGCCTTGACCCATGAGCAGGCGGTAACCGCCGCTTGGGCGGAACTCGACCGCTGGCACGCCGCCCGGGAGGCCCGATTCAAGGCCCTCTGCCAGCAGGCGGGCCTGCGCGGCCAGCCGCTTTTCAACAAGGCTGACTGTCCCGGCCTGTTTCAAAGCGGCGATGGGCCGGCGCCCGGTATGCTGCCGGTCTGAACCGCTGCTGGTTTTCGGCGCCGCCTCCGGGGAAAGGCGAGCCGTTCCGGGGCTGGAAACAGCGGTCGCATTCAGCAGGTGCGCCGATCCACAGCTCCGAAGCGCGGTGCCGAATCGCGCAGGTTGATCTACAATATGGCTCATGGGCAAGAAACGGGCAGGCCGCAAAGTTCGCGTCGACTTCCGCCCGAATCGGCAACAGCCGCGTCGCCGGGATGATTGGACTCGCCAGTACCGGGCCGAGGCGGACCGGTTGGAGGATGAGAAGCTGGTCGAGTCGGTCCGGGCCAAGGGGGAGCTCTCGCGAAAGCGGACCATCCTGGTCGACCAGCACGAGCTGCCGGCCGTGGACGAGTCCATGTGGCTGCACGGGACGGTCACCAGGGTTCACGGACTGATTTGCACGGTGAACGATTCCCAGGGGCGAAGCTGGGAATGCACGGTGCGACGGGTCTTGCGGACGCTGCTGATCGAAACCCGCTCGCCGGTGATCGTCGGCGATCGGGTGTGGTTTTCAGATCAGAGCAAGGTCTCGGGCGGCAAGCTGGTGGGGGTCATCGAGCGGGTGGATCCGCGGACCAGTTGCCTGTCCCGGCGGGATGCTCGCAAACGGCGGCACGCCATCGTGGCCAACGCCGATCAACTGCTGGCGGTCGTCAGCGTGGCCCAACCCCGCCTGCGGCCGCACCTGGTCGACCGCTACATCGTGGCCGCCCTGAAGGGCCAGCTCCGACCGGTGCTGTGCTTCAACAAGATGGATTTGCTGGAGGAAGGCTCGCTGGCGGAAAACGAAGAGCAGGACCGGGGGGAGTTGACCGTGCGGGAGGCGATCGACGAGTTTCGCCGACTGGGTTACCAGTGCATCTGCACCAGTGTGGTCACCGGGGTGGGCTTGCCTGAGCTGCGGGATGCGCTCCAGGACCACCTGACCGTGCTGTCCGGTCAGAGCGGGGTGGGCAAGAGTTCCCTGATCAATGCTCTCCAGCCGGGGTTGAAGCTGCCGACCCGCGAGGTCAGCGCTGACACTGAGAAGGGCCGGCACACTACCAGCCGGGCCGAGCTTCTGCGGCTCGATTTCGGCGGATACGTGGTCGATACCCCGGGCATCCGGGCCTTCGACTTGTGGGCGGTCGCCCCGGGCGAACTGGAAGCCTTCTTCGTCGAGTTCATACCCTACGTGCAGAAGTGTCGGTTCGGCGACTGCTCGCACCGCTACGAGGAGGGCTGCGCCGTGATTGCCGCCGTCCAGGCGGGCCAGATCAGCCCTCGACGCTACCGCAGCTACGTCAAGATGTTCAGCGAAGTCTGAAGGACCATGCGCCGGCGGGCAAGCCAGGCCCCAACCCCTGGGCTGACAGCCCGCAAAGTCGGCGGGGGCACGGGTCCATCGGTGGTGCGGGCCGTGGGTTTGGGGCGAAGGGAGAAAGGCGCCGCCGGCCGGCCGTCTGCCCGGGATTCGGCGCGAGTTGCTCCCTGCAACCGCCGTACAAGGCCCGCGGGGCCGGCCCCGCGGGCCTTCGCTGGCTGTGGCTGCTGCGCTTACTCGAGCAAGTCCTGGACCTGCTCGTACAGTTCGGGCTCTTCGGCCTTGAATTCCTCGCGATTCTTGAACTCGTGCGTCACCTTGTGTCCGCCCTGGCGGATCGTCACCCGGATGCGCCCGCTGTCATCCATCCCGACGACCAGCACCTCGCGCTCCCCGCTGCGGGCCTCGCCGCGCTTGCCGACCTCCACCGGTACCCGGCCGAGCCGGTCCCGGGCCGCTCGGGCGGCCTCATCGCACTTCTGCATGGCCCGTTCCTGCGCCTCCCTGGCCCGCTCCAGGGCCTGCTTGACCTTCTTCTCCACGTCGATCTGGAAGGATTTGCGGAGGTCTTTTATCCGGCTCAGCGACGGGCGTACTTGCAGCAGGGTGCGTCCCCAGCCGCCGGCATGCCTGTCATACAGCTTGTAGGCTTCCGGGTCGGCCTCCTTGAGGGCCTTTTCGTCCTCATAGCTCGCGGAGCTTTCCGTTCCGTCGGCCTCCCGGCGGGTCACCTGAATCTTGCCATCCTCGTCGGTAACCACGGTGATGGTCTTGCCATCCTCTTCGACGCGGACCTTCACCTCGACGCGCACCTTCTCACCGGCGCCGTATTCTCCCTTCAGCTCCTCGTCCAGGTCCCGGAGGATGCCAATGTCCAGGTCCTCGCCCATCCGATCCAGGTCGAGCCCCAGGTCTTCCAGCGACTTCAGGGCGTCCGGCCAGCCATATAAGGGGCCCAGGTCGCGCAGAATCCATCGACCACGCGGCCCGAGCTGGAGCGCCTTGCCGTACATCTTCAGAGCAGTGTCCACATAGGAGTCTTCCGGCTCCTCGTGTTTCCAGGCCCACTCGCGCTCCTTGGGCTGTTCGGCCGGTCGGATCTCGATCGTCTGTAATTCCCCCCGGCGGACTATCCCGAGCTTGATGACCTGTCCCGGCCTGGTCCTGGCCACCGCGTCGGACAGGTCTTCCGCGCTGTTCACTTCCTGCTCTCCGTAGCGGACAACGACGTCATACTGCATCAGGCCGGCCTGGTCGGCCGGGCTGTCCTTGACCAGGTTGGCGATCATGACGCCGCGCTTTCCAATATGGGCCGCCAGGGGAGCGGGCACCGGCGTCAGGCGCACGCCGATCCAGACTTTCGGGCTCTGCTCCGGTTCATCATCAACCACCACCACGGCCCTGCTGGCAGCCCGAGCCCAGGGTTCCTCGCCCGCGGCAGCGATTGCCGCTGCCGTTGGGGGCTGGGCGGTCGCGGCACCAGCCACGCCAGCCAAAGGACGAGCCGGCAGGCCAAACGCACCCACCAGGGGCCAACTGAGGAGACCCGACAAGGCCAGCAGATGGAAGAATGGAAGCAGCATCGACAGCTCCTTTAGAAATCCCGGTGCACGCCGATCACGTGCGTGCGCACCCGATCCACTTCAATTACCAGGTATGTGTCCGGCCGGTCGCTGGGGACGATGATCAACTCGCGCTGCGTGCCTCGCAGTCGAAGTTCTGGCCGCTCATAAGCGGTGGGAAGAGCTTCGAGTGTGTCGACGACCGGCTCGACGGGCATGAACCACGAGCCGGCCGCATTGGCCTGGGAGGCCGCGGCTGTCAAACGGTCGGCCGGAGGCGGCGTCGGCCGCAGCCAGACCAGCGCGGCCAGACCGGCCGCCACGGCCACTGCCAGGCCCCGGCCCACCCGCTCCCACCGTCCCCGACCGAAAACCGTTCGTTGCGACCGCCCCATGGTGCTCCGCAAGGCGTTGCCCACCTGTCGGTCCAGATCGCGGTATTCCTCGAACAGTGATCGCACCGCCGGGTGTTCACGCCGCAACTGATCCACCAGCTTCCGCTCCTGAGGCGTGCACTCTCCATCGAGGTAGCGTGTGAACAGGTGCTCCAGCCGATCAGGTTCCAGGCTCATGATCAGACCTTGCCTTGCAGCATCTCCCGCAGAAGACGTCGGGCACGTACCAACCGAGTTTCCACCGAATCCACCGACAGGTTCAGGGTCCGGGCGATCTCCGCATAGCTCCAGCCCTCCAAATGGCGGAGGACGAAAGGCTCACGGTAGATCACCGGCAGCCCCTGCACCGCTCGCAACAGCGTTTGACGCAGCTCGTCCGCGGCCAGCGCCGCCGAGGGGGACTCCGGCCGGCGGCTCGCCACCGCCCCAGCCGCCTTCACGCTTCGAACCTGCTCCTGCCGCTGGAGGGCCATGCAGGCGTCGATGGTCACGTTCCGCACGACCGAGTACAGCCAGGAACGCAGCCGCTGTGGATCCTCCAGACTGGGCAGCCGCTCCCAGACCCGGGTCCAGACCTGCTGGGCGACGTCGTCGACCAGGTCCGCCCGTCCGGCGACGGCGTAAATGGCACTCCGGACCCACGAGTCATGCTCCCGGATCAGGCGATCCGCCGCCCAGCGGTCACCCCGCTGTGCCTCAGCGACCAGCCGCCGGACTGAATCCGCGTCGATCGTCACGCTCGGCATTCCACTTATTGCAGACGCCCTCACCGGCCGGGCCCTGGCAAAAATCGGGGAAAGAGGCTGCAATCCGTCTGATAACTTTGCCACGGGTGCGGCTGGCGGCCAAGGCGTCCGTCGCCTCGCCCGGGTCCATGGAGACGCGAGCATGCTGCTGCCGAGTGTTCTGAAGAGCCTTCTGTCGGTTCCTACGGCGCCCTTCGCTGAAGCCGCCGTGGTGGAGTACGTTCAGCGTTGGGTCGCCCGACTGGAGGGGGTCCGGGTGAGGCTCGACCGTCACGGAAACCTGCTGTTGCATTATCGCCGCGGGCCGGCCGGCTCAGGGCCGCTGGCTTTCGTGGCCCACTTGGACCACCCCGGTTTCATTGCTCAGCGGATGCTTGGTCGCTTTCGGCTTCAGGCACGGTTCCACGGGGGCGTCAAGCCCGAGTACTTTCCGGGGACTTCGGTCCGTTTTTGGAGCCAAAACCGCTGGGTCGCCGGTCGGGTGGTCAGACTATCCAAGCTTATGCCCATAACCGGAGTACCGGGCTGGATCGCCAGACCGGAGGAAGCAGTCATTCAAACCCGGGAGTTGGTTGCTGAATCGTCGGTGGGGATGTGGGATTTGCCGGCGGTGCACGTTAGAGGCGGTCGCCTGTACGCCGGGGCGTGCGATGACCTGGCCGGTGTGGCCGCGCTGCTGACAATGCTCCGACGGCTTAGTCGGAAGCGTGCACGGGCCGACGTCCGCTGTCTGTTCACCCGGGCCGAGGAAGCCGGCTTCATCGGCGCAATCGCAGCAATACGGGCCGGCACGCTGCCCCGCCGGGTGCCCGTAATGTCAATCGAAACCAGCAGCGCGCTGCCCGATGCCTGCGTCGGCCACGGCCCCATTCTCCGGGTCGGTGATCGCGCGACCGTCTTTTCCAGCCGCTTGACCGCTTGGTGCCAAGCGATAGCCGAAGACCTTTCTCGGCGTAACAAACGCTTTGCCTTCCAGCGCAGGCTCATGTACGGCGGTACTTGCGAGGCAACGCCCTTCAGCGCTTTTGGATTCGAAGCTGGCGGCATCTGCCTGGCACTCGGCAATTACCACAACATGGACCAGAACCGCCGGAGAATAGCTCCCGAATTCGTCAGCCTGCGCGACTGGCAAGCTCTGGTCGACTGGCTGGAGGCGTTGGCCACCTCCAAAATCGACCGCGACGGCCTGCGTCCCATAAGGCAACGGTTCGACCAGCGACTGGCCCAGTACCGGCCTCTGCTCCTGAGTACTCCGCGGGCCCGATCCGCAAAATCCTTTGTCCGTTAAACCCGCACGGCTCGCGGGGATCAGGCCCGGCTATTCCACAGCTTCTCGGCGTTCCCGGCCAGCTTGTTCTGGTACCGGGCCATGACGAACAACAGGTCGGAAAGCCGGTTTAGGTACGGAATGACATACGGCCCGACCGGCTCTTCCTGGGACAGGGCGACGACCTCGCGCTCCGCCCGCCGGCATACGGTTCGCGCGACCTGAAGCTGTGAACCGGCCCACGACCCGTCGGGCAAGACGAAATTCTCCAGCGGCGGCAGGGTAGAGTTAAACTGCTCCACTAGCTCGTCGAGGGAGGCTACGTGCTTGGCCTCCAGGTGCGGCCCGGGCCGGGCGGTGCGGTCCGCCTCGGGTGTAGACAACTCCGCCCCCAGGTGAAACAACTCGTTCTGAATCCGCCGCAACGGCTCGACCAGCTCGTCGGCCAGCCCCGTCGCCAGCGCCAGACCAAGATGTGCGTTAAGCTCGTCGACGGTGCCATACGCCGCCACCCGCCGGCAACTTTTGAGCACCCGCCGGCCGCTTCCCAAGGCGGTAGTGCCATCGTCGCCGGCGCGCGTAGAAACCCTATTGATTCTTGGCATGGTCAGACTCCAGGCACATATCCGGCGTGCCGGCCGCCCCACGTACGAACCAGCGGCTCTACCCGCCCCTCCACAACCGAAAAGTCGATGTAGCACCGGCTGCCGCGTCGCCCGATGCAACGCGACAAAAACGTCTAACCAAGCGTCCTAACTCTCACGGTGTCAACGGGTTAATGACAAGCCCGCTGGCTAATTTCGGGTAGAAGTAGGTGCTCTTCTGGGGCATCAGGTCGCCCGCCCCGCATACTGCCCGCAATTCCTCCATGGTGGTCGGCTGCATGAGGAAAGCGGTTCCGGCCGCCTCGTCGGCTACCTTCACTGCTTCCTCGTCACCCTTGATGTAACGTATTTCGGGAGCGGTGCCGGCACATAACTTTGGCGTGATGATTCGGTCCATTACATACGCATGGAGGAAGGCCAAGCCCAAACGTCGCCAAGCTGGGGTACGGTCCGGCTCCAGGGGGTCAAGAAGATCGGGTCGGGAGGGCCGCACGGCGTAATAGCGTCGCTTGATCGGTTCAAGCATTGCAATCGCCTGTGGACCGAACTCGCGCAGCGCACCAATGGCCGCTCCGGGAGCCTGCACGGGCAACTCCTTCACTTCCAGTCGGGGGTCGCCGCTCAGAACGTCGGCAGTGACTTTCAGGCCGGGCAGTACGCGATGGGTCGGCAGGATCAGCAGACCGGGGTCTTCCATCGCACAGAACACGCACAGCACGAAGTTGGCCGGGTGCTCCGGCGGTAGCGGCCCCTCCTGCTGCACCAGCCAGTCGCGGTAGAGCATCGCCGTGCCGCAGCGATGGTGGCCGTCGGCGATGTACGTTGCCTTCGGCTCCATCATCTGCGTCACGTCCGCGATAGCTGCCGGCTCGGTCACCGCCCAAAGCCGGTTCTCGACCCCGTCGGCGGTGCCGGCCGCCAGCGGCCGGGGCGAGAGTTCCCGCTCGAGCCGGCGGGCGATTTCATTCTGCGGGTCCTGATAGAGGCCAAATATCGGGCTCAAGTTGGCGCGCGTGGCCTTGGTCAGGGCCAGGCGATCCTCTTTCGGGCCACCGAAGGTCCGCTCGTGCGGAAAGATGCTGCCCTGGCCGAAAGGTTCGAGTCGCAGCCGGGCGAAGAACATCTTGCGCACGTAATTTCGGCCGTCTTGGGAAAAGAGCTGATGGTAGACGTAAAGGGCCGGCTGCCGGTCGCGGACCATGACTCCCTCGGCCAGCCAGCGATCCAACGTAGCCCGGGAGGCCTGATATGCCTCGGGCGGACCGGCCGACTTGGGGGGCATGTGCGGCAGGTCGATCTTCACGAAGTTGTTCGGATGCCGGGCCAGCAAGTCCGCTTTCCCGGCTTCGTCAATGATGTCGTAAGGGGGCGAGAGCAGCCGCGAGAGGTCGGGCGTCTTATCGGTCGCGTAGCGGACGGCGGCGAAAGGTCGTATGATGCTCATAACCACTCCATCTTGGGCACGGGGCCTGGGCTCCAACGCGTATCGGACGGAGGCGCGCCTTGGCCCCGCCCGAACGAATCCTGTACCACCTGAGTAGCACGGCCGTCAAATGGCCGGCTCACTCAGAAACCACGGCCCTGCCGCCTCCGCTTATCGTTGACTGGCCACCTGCGGGTCGATAGATTTAGTGGGCGATGCGGGTCAACGGCGAGGCTCAGCCGTTGCGCGCCGGGTCGGGCCTGCATTCGTCCCCTTAAAGCGGAGGTACCGGTTCATGTTACAAGCACGTTCCGCTGGGCTGCCAGGCCTGCTGACCCTGGCTGCTGCGTGTGTTATGGGTACCATGCTCATGGCCGGTTGTCCACGGCCGCAGACCCCGACTACACCCACGGCTGACGAACAAGAACCCAACGCGCTTCCGGTCGAGACCGGTACCGGGCAGGAGGAGCGCCCCATTCCGCCGCCGGCGATCGAGACCGATAAAGAGGGCGATCAGACTTCGACCGGTACTCCCGGTACTGGTGAGGAACCGGCGGAGCCGACCGGCCCGGTGGTGGGGACCGCCTCGGTTCGGTTCAGCGAACCGCTGACTGATGTCGGGGTCCGGCCCGCGGCCGGCACGGTGGTCAGGCTGGGCTTCAAGCTCACCGCGCGCGAGGGGGTCGTACGCAGGGCCGAGTTCGTCCTGGCGCCTGACGCCGACGCCAGCCGCCCGCCGATCGTGGTCCGGGCGGAAACCGTCTCTCCGGGGAACAACACTTTCACTCTTGACAGCAAGACCGACGTGCAGGATCGGGGCCTGCTCGCCGAAGGTTATGGGCGTTTCCTGTTGGGCGTCCGGCTGACGTTGAGTTCCGGCCAGCAGCAGGCCTGGTTTGCTCCGGGCCAGGTGCGTATCGACGCTCAACCGCCTACGGGCCGCTGGGAGTTTCCGCAGGCCAACGCGCTGGTCAGTCCGCGGACCTGGCCGGTCAAGCTGTACACTACTGACAACTCGCCCCATACCGTTAAGGTGCTTCTGGACACCGATACGAATCCGAACAACGGGTACGCCGGCGTTCTGGTAAGCGAGACCGAGTTTCCAGCCGGCCGGGACGTGCTCCGCGACTTCAGCACGGCTTTCCTGTCGATCGGAGCCGGCGCGTATTACTACTACGTGATGCTTTCGGACGGGATCGAGCCGCCGGTCGGTTTCTACGCCCGCTACCCGGCCCAGACCGGTCCGCTGGTGCAGGTCATGGTCACCAACCGCCTGGTGGGCACGTTCGACCTCAATCAGCTCGACCCGAACCAGCCCAGCTACGCCAACCGCTCGGGTCCCAGCAAAGGGGCCATCCTGCAAGGTTTCAACTTCAACGATCTGGCCGGCAGCTCGATGGCCAGCGTGCCGGATCTCGACGGTGACCGGCGGGCAGAACTGCTGATCGCCTCCCGTTTCGGCAAGCCGTACATCGTGAACACCGAAGGCGTTGGCTGGGGCGAGGCCTACCTGATCTACGGCAGCTCGACCAGGCTGCGCGACGTGTGGCAACTCAACTCGGTGGGACGCGGCCCGATCCCCGGACTGGTATTCCCCGGGATTCGGGCCCCCATGGGGACCACCTGGACCGAGGGATTGTCCGACGTAACCGTGATCCCGGACATGGATGGCGACGACTGGCCGGAACTGGTCTTCAGCTTCCCGCGAGTGGAGTCGGTGAGCCTGGCGAATACCTCCTGGGCTCAACACCCCGACCTGCATTCCGATTATCCGGGTCTGGGAGACCTGGAATATGACGCGTATGACTACATCTGGGGCGTGTGGCGCGCTAACCAGGCCCAGTTCACCCGCGGAGGAATAGTCATCGTCTCCAGCCACAGCCCCATGCTGCAATTCCCGCAGCGGCTGAACCGCAAGGGCAATCGAGTCGTGGACCTGGCCGAAGTGGGCCAAGTCTTCAGCGACACCCAAATGGCTAACTACAGGCTTGTGGTCCGTCGGGCCAGCAGCAGCAAGGCGACGGCCACCTGCCCAGACGGGGAACAGCAACACGACCACTGGGTGGTGGTGAACGACGTCGTTTTTGAGACTCAGGGCCCCGGCGGCTTCAACAACCACTATTCGGCCCCGCAGCTCTTCGGAATTCCGCGGCAGGATCCGGCCTTTCCGGAGGACTGGATATGGGACCCCGACCCGTACCAGCCGCCGCTGGCCAACATTCGCCCGCTTCCCATCTTCCTGCCGGAAGAGCCGGACGGCACGCCGAGCCGCCTCGGCAACCCGTGCGACCCGGACAATCGTTGCACCTGGACTCTACGCTGGATCGGCGACCGGAACTACAACTATCACACGGGCGAGCACATTCACGACGAGCCGTTCCCGATTGAAGATTACTACGCCACGGGGGTGGGTGGGCCGGATCCGCTCATGTGGCACGCCAAAGGCTGGCACGCGAGTTGGACTCCCGGGCCGCAGAGCGGCGAAGCAATCTGGACCGGCTTCTGTGGACGATACACGGCGCGGGTGACTCCAGGCTCCGGCGGAAACGAGTGCGGAGCCCGCATCCTCGGTCAGCGACGCGAGGACCGCTTCGGCACCGCGGTCGGAGCCGACGGGAACTTCCTTTACATCAGCGCCCCGCGCCGCACCGCCCTCAAGGCCGGCGACAATGTGCCCAGCCTGGAGGCCGACCGGGCCTGGTCGGGCGTGGTTTATCAGCTTCGAACCCGGGCCTATACCAGCAACAGCCCGTACACCGTGACCCAGCTCTGGATCGAACCCGGCGCCGTACGCGCGCTGGACCCGAACGATCCGAACTACCCGCAGGATCCCAATGATCCCAACGCGGTCCTGTTCATACCGGCCGGTTTCCCCTACGTCGACGCCGAGATCCCCGGTCGGGAAGACGAGGCCATGCCAACCCCGCACCAGTACATCATCGAGACCAAAGGATATACCCGCGGCGGCGATGACTACTGGCCAGAGCTGACCCGGTATGCGCCCGATCCTCCTCCACCAACCCTGGCTCAGGCTCCGGCCGGCGTTCCCGATCGTCGCTGGCTGGTCGATTACACCGGGTCGTGGTCCTATTGCGGCAACACCGAAGAAATCGTGGACTACATGGGCGTCCCGTCGATCACGATCGGGGAGTCGGCGTTGTGGCCGCATTACAGTGCGGAGAAGGCGGAATATTACATCGACCGCACTTCCCAAATCGTCGGCCCGCATGTGGATGCTCACCTGTCCTTCGTACGCGGCCTGGGCGACGTGAACGGTGACGGGGTCCCCGATTTCGCCGTCGGATCGGCCGACGTCCGACAAACCTTCACTGACCCCCAGAACCCGACCGGCCCAATCGTCGGCGCAGTCTTCATCGTCTTCGGGCGACAGACCGGCCTGGAAGGCGACGTATTGCTTAATCGCATGGCCCTGGCTCCCGCGGCCGCCAACCGCATTCATGGCGTGTTGCTGCGAGGCTCGTCGGCCAATGAGAAGCTGGGACGGGTCTTCGATGACGCCGGCGACTTCGACGGCGACGGATACGACGACGTGGTGGTGGGAAGCGAAGGGTCGGACCTCAACCGCGGCCAGGTGATCGTAATCCTCGGCTCGCCGACCCTGGAAAGCCCCGCCGGCGGCTGGACAGTCAACGACATCGTTAATGCCGGTCGAGCCATCCGCTTCACCGGCGAGCGGCAGGGCGACCTGGCCGGAGCCAACGTGGCCGGCGCGGGAGACGTGGACGGCGACGGCCTCAGCGACATCCTCATCGCCGCCCCGGCCTACGATAAGGACCCCAACAACCCCAACACTACCGATGCCGGAGCGGTCTACCTCATCTATGGCTCGCCCACCTTACGCGGCAAACAGTTGAGCCTGTCCAGCATCGGGACCTTCGAACTGCCCGGGGTACGCTTCCTCGGCCGCGGCCGACAAGACGCCCTCGGCGGCGGAAAACTGGTATTCGACGCCAATGACCCAACTGCCGACCGCCGGTTCTTCCTCAGCCCCGGTGACCCGATCGACCCATACTATCAGCGGGTGGAGGTGTACTCGCGTGGCGTAGCCCGCTTGGGCGACATCGACGGCGACGGCAAGGGCGACTTCGCGATCAGCGCTATGCGAGCGGACCCCAACGGCCGAGTCGATTCCGGCGAGGTATACGTGCTTTACGGCAGCGGCGACTGACGCTACGGGTTCTGAGCGGGCGTGCGTATCGGGCTGCGGGGTGACCTGAAGCGGTTCGAGGCTGGGCACATGCCCAAGCCGGTCAGGCCGGTTAGAGTTCAAGCCCCGGGATGTTGACGTTCTTCTCGCGAGCCACGCGCCGGGCCAGTTCGTAGCCCGCGTCCGCGTGGCGCATGATCCCAGTAGCCGGGTCCGCGGTCAGGACCCGCTCCAGCCGGCGCTGGGCCTCCGGCGTTCCATCAGCGACGATCACCATCCCCGCATGCAGCGAGTATCCGATCCCGACGCCGCCGCCGTGGTGGATGGAAACCCAGGTCGCGCCGCAGGCGGTGTTGGCCATCGCGTTCAGCATCGGCCAGTCGGCGATGGCATCCGAGCCGTCTTTCATGCCCTCGGTTTCACGGTTGGGTGAAGCCACCGAGCCGCAATCCAAGTGGTCGCGGCCGATGACGATGGGAGCCGAGACCTTGCCGGTCCGCACCAGATCATTGAACACCCGGCCCATCCGGGCCCGCTGGCCGTATTTGAGCCAGCAGATCCGAGCCGGCAGCCCCTGGAACGCGACCTTCTGCCCGGCCATGCGGATCCACCGGCACAGATGCTCCTCTTGCGGGAAGGTCTCCAGCACGGCCTGATCGGTAGCCTGAATGTCGGCCGGGTCGCCGGAAAGCGCGGCCCAGCGGAACGGGCCCGAGCCCTCGCAGAACAGCGGACGGATGTACTCCGGCACAAAGCCGGGGATCTTGAACGGGTCGGCAGCCGACATGCCCCCGCTGCCCAATCCCTGGGTGACAGCTTCGGCGGCATGTCCGCGCAGGTTGTTCCCATAATCGAAGGTCACTGCCCCACGCCGCTGAAGCTCCAGCATGCAGGCCACGTGCTCGGCCATGGTCCGGAAGGCCTCGCGCTTGTACCGCTCCGGGTCATCCTGGCGAAGCCGCAGCATGGCCGAGTACTTCGCCTCGCTCCACTGGGCACCTCCGTGGCTTCGTGGCTCCGTGGCTTCGTGGCTGCCGGCGACCCCATTCGGCACATACCCGTTCAGCGGATCATGGGCCGAAGTCTGATCGGTGAGCACGTCCGGCGTGATATTGCGGTCGATCAGCACCTGAAGCACATCAGCCACGTTGCCCACCAGAGCGACCGACAGCGCTTCTCCGACCTGCTTGGCCTTCAGGACCCAGTCCAGGGCCTGGTCGAGGTTATCGGTCATGCGGTCGCAATAGCGTGTTCGCAGCCGCCGCTCGATGCGGCCGCGGTCGACCTCCACGCACAGGGCGGCGGCGCCGTTGAACGTCGCGGCCAGGGGCTGGGCCCCGCCCATGCCGCCCAGGCCGCCGGTTACCAGAAGGCGACCCTTCAGCGAGCCGCCGAAGTGCTTGCGGGCGCAGGCCGCGAAGGTCTCGTAGGTCCCCTGGAGAATGCCCTGGGTGCCGATGTAGATCCAACTACCGGCGGTCATCTGGCCATACATGGTCAGGCCCAGGGCCTCCAGTCGGCGGAACTCGTCCCAGGTGGCCCACCTGGGCACCAGCATCGCATTGCTGATGAGCACTCGCGGGGCGTCCGGATGGGTCTGGATGACGCCGACCGCCCGGCCAGATTGCACCAGCAGGGTCTGGTCATTTTCGAGCCGCCGCAGGGCCGTGACGATCCGGTCGAAGTCCTCCCAGCTCCGAGCCGCTTTGCCGCAGCCCCCGTAAACGATCAGCTCGCTGGGCTTCTCGGCCACCTCCGGGTCCAGGTTGTTCATGAGCATCCGCAGTGCGGCTTCCTGCTGCCAGCCCTTGCATGAGAGCGTGGTTCCACGTGGGGCCCGCACGACCTGATCAATCTGCTTGCCGGTCACGGTAAAGCCTCACAGAAAATGCGCTGAAGCAGGCCCGGCTAAGGAAGGTGCGCTTAGTGTCCCCCATTTCTCGCCAGGGTCGGGGCCTTGTTCAGCATTCCTCACCTGGCATCTTAGCCAACTGCCGCAGCGTGATCCACACGTTCTCACGCCGGGCGAGGCTTGCTCGCCGCCGGCCGCCTAACGGCCTGGGTGCGATCATTGTTCCGACAGGGAGCGGATCAGGTCGGCGTAGCTGCGTTCCAGGCAGTCCCGGCCGATGTGCAGGTCGATATGGTCCCAGGGCAGGCGCTCGGTCAGTGGTCGCGGGCGGTGGGCGTAAAAATCCGGGTCGATCCCGGTGGCCGAAAAGGCGGCCAGCCAACGTTGCCAGGAGAATTGCTCGGTCCAGGCCTCCAGCCGGGCCCCATGTTGCCACGCCTGATGGATCGCGGCTCCGACCCGACGATCGCCGCGGGCGAGGACTGCCTCCAGGATAGCCCGCTCGGGGGGCGGCATGGTGATTCGAACCGCGGAGCGACGGCCCCGCGCCAGAGCCAGCAGACGCTCTCGCACCTGCTGGAAATACTCCAGACGCGGCTGACCGGCCCATTGCAGCGGGGTGAATGGCTTGGGGACCAGCCAGCCGACCGCCGCCGTCACCGCGGCCGGCGGGCGCCCCAGCTTGCGCCGCTCCTGACTGACCGCGCAGCTCAGCTCGAAGATGGCGTCGATGTCTTCCGGCCGCTCGCCCGGAAAGCCGACCATGAAATAGAGCTTGACATGGCTCCAGCCGGCCCGGTAGGCGGCAAGAACCCCCTCCAGCAGATCGACGTCCGCGACCTTCTTGCGAATCGCCCGCCGAAGGCGTTCGGACGCGGCTTCAACCGCAATGGTCAGGCCGGCCTTGCGGACCGATCCGACCAGCCAGGGAATATCCCGCAGCATCCGATCCACCCGCAGCGATGGGAAGCTCAGGTTGACCATCCGCGGCCCGAAACGCCGATTGAGCTCCTCGGCCAACTCCCGCAGACGCGGATAGTCCGAAGTGGACAGCGACAGCAGCCCGATCTCCTCGTAACCGGTCGCCTGGTAGGACTGCTCAGCCAGTTCCAGCAAACTTCCCACGCTTCGCAGCCGCAGCGGCCGTCTGGTATGACCGGCGTGGCAAAACCGGCACAGGTTGGGGCAACCGCGCATGATTTCGATGGCGATCCGGTCGTGCACGGTCGCCGTCCAGGGCACCAGGGGCCGGAGCGGCACGGGGGCATGTTCGAAGTCCGGCGTCTGACAGCGCTGAATCCGGGGTGGCAGCCCCTCCCGGGCGGGGCGAAGGTCGGCCAACGTGCCGTCGGGGTAATAGACCGGGCGGTAGAGGTTGGGGGCGTACACCCACGGAAAGCGTCTAGCCAGCAGGGGGATCATATCCCGGCGGCCCACGCCGTCCTGCTTGAGCTGGCCCACCGCCTCCAGAATCTGCGTCAGGGAATGTTCGCCGTCGCCGATCACGACCAGGTCCAAGAACTCCGCCATCGGCTCGGGGTTATCGGCCAGTGGGCCGCCGGCGATCACCAGCGGATGGTCGTTGGTGCGATCGGCCGAGCGCAAGGGGATGCCGGCCAGGTCCAGCAGGTTGAGCACGCCCGGCAGGCACAACTCGTATTGCAGGGAAACCCCCAGCAGGTCGGCGGAAGCGACCGGCTGGCGCGTATCCCAAGTGAACAGGGGGATCTGCCGCTGCCGCATGATCTGCTCGGCATCCCACCCTGGGCAATAAACCCGCTCGGCACAGACCCCGGGAATGTGATTAGCCAACCAGTAGAGGATCTGCATGCCCAGGTGCGACATGCCGATCGCATACAGGTCCGGGAAGGCCAGGGCCAGTCGCACCCGGGCCGCCTCCCAGTCGCCCGGGCGGACGAGCTGATTGATCTCCCCGCCGAGATACTGACCCGGTTGCCGCACACGGGGGAGCAGCTCGTTGCTGACGCGACTGGCCAGGGTCTGGTCAGACATGAGACCTCGACCGCGGCTCAACCCGGCTGGTCGAGCCCAAAGGCCTGATGGACCGCCTGAAGGGCTCGCTCCCCGTCCGCGGCCGGCACCAGCACGCTGATGACGATCTCGCTGGTGGCTACGTTGTCGATGCGGATCCCGGCTTCGGCGAGCACACTGAAGAGCCGACCGGCCACTCCGGGGTGCGACCGCATGCCCAAACCCACCAGGCTGACCCGGGCCAGGTCGCAGGCGACGTCGAACTGCTCCACCCCGCAGCGCTGGCTGAGCAACTCGGCCATGGCCCGCACCTCGGCTTCCTGGCGCCCGGCGACGGTGAACGCGAGGATCAGCCGATCCGGCTGGGCCGACCGGGTCTGCACGATGTCTTCGACCGGGATGCCGCGTCCGGCCAGGACTTCGAAGATTCCGGCGGTCAGTCCGGGCTGCTCGGGGAGTCCGATCAGGGCCACGCGAATGATGTCCCGCTTGAGCGTCACGCCCCGAATGGCGGGCTGTTCCATGCCGGGCTGGAGGTTCATGACCATGGTCCCCGGGTTGTCGGTCAGGCTGCTGCGTACGTGGACCGGCACCTCGTACTTCTTGGCCAGCTCGACCGAGCGGGCGTGCAGAACGCCGGCTCCCAGACTGGCCAGCTCCAGCATCTCATCGTAGCTGATCTGCTCGATCTTGCGAGCCTGGGGCACCAGACGCGGGTCGGCGGTGTAGACGCCATCCACGTCGGTATAGATTTCGCACACCTCGGCCTGCAATGCAGCCGCCAGGGCCACGGCGGTGGTGTCACTGCCACCTCGACCCAGGGTGGTGATGTTCAGGTCTTGGTCTACACCCTGGAACCCGGCCACGATCACGATCTTCCCTTGGTCCAGCAGCCGCCGAATCCGACCGGTGTCGATGGATTGAATGCGGGCGGCGGTGTGACGGCTGTCGGTGACCAGTCCGACCTGGGCTCCGGTCAAGCTGATCCCCTCGTAGCCGGCCTCGTGAATGGCCATCGCCACCAGCGCGATGCTCACCTGCTCCCCGGTGGAAAGCAGCATGTCCAGCTCCCGCCTGGATGGTCGGCGTGAAACCTGATAGGCCAGCTTCACCAGCCGGTCGGTGGTGTCCCCCATGGCCGAGACGACCATGACCACCTGGTTGCCTTCGAGCAGCGCCCGTACGGCCCGCCGCGCCGCCAGGTGGATGCGCGGCGCGTCCGCCACGCTGGTCCCGCCGAATTTCTGAACAATGATCGGCATCGCACTACAAGATCAGCATCGCGTCGCCGTAGCTGTAGAAACGATATCGCTGGTCGATCGCCTCGCGGTAGGCCCGGCGTATCAATTCCGGCCCGGCAAACGCCATCACCAGTGCCAGAAGCGTGCTGCCGGGCAAATGAAAGTTGGTGACCAGGCGATCCACATTGCGGAAATCATAAGGCGGATAGATGAAAACGTCCGTCCAACCGGACAGCGACCCGGCCGGATCTCGACCCAGCCGTCCGCTTGCAGCACCCTTCGCCTCCCAAAGCAGCCGGGCGTCGGTCCCGAACGTACCGTCCGCTTTCAAGGTCGGGAGCGACTCCAGGACCCGGACCGAGGTGGTCCCCACGGCCACGATCCGGCCGCCGGCACGACGTGTTAGCCCCAGGACTTCGATCGCGGCCGAGCCGACCTCCAGCCACTCGGCGTGCATGCGATGTTGGGCCAAATCCTCCACCTCGATCGGTACGAATGTCCCCGACCCTACATGCAAGGTCACCTTCGCCTGGCGGACGCCCAGTCGCGTGATCCGGTCCAGCAGCCGGGGCGTGAAGTGCAGGCCGGCGGTCGGAGCGGCCACCGCCCCGGGCCGCTCGGCGTAGACGGTCTGATAACGCTCGGAGCCCAGCGGCTCGACATCGCCGCCTCCGTTTACGCCTCGACGTATATACGGCGGCAGCGGCGTCCGCCCAACCTGCCCCAACCATTCCAACGGCAAGACCGGTGGCTCCGGTCGCACCAACCACTCGCCCCGGTCTAGGCGCTCGCCCACCACCAAACTTACGGTCGACCCCTCGCAGGCCAACCGCTGGCCGGTCCTCAGTCGGGCCGCCGGCTTGAGCATCACCCGCCAACTGCGCCCCTGCTCGTGCAAAAACAACCCCTCAACCCTGCCCCCACTGGCCCGTCGACAAAAGAACCTGGCGGGAATTACCCGGGTGTCATTCAACACCAGGCAGTCGCCGAACCTCAGGTACTCCGGCAAATCCCAAAATATCCGGTGCTCGATCCGGCCACTGGAGCGGTCCAACACCAGCAGCCGCGAGGAGTCGCGCGGTTCGGCCGGATACTGAGCGATGAACCCCGGCGGGAGATCGTATTGAAGGTCAGCCAGACGCACGGTCTACCGTCCAAGCCCCCATCCCGCACATTGTAGCCCGCCTCGATCAAACGGCTGCTTCATCTTCCCTCGCCCCTGGCGGTATATGCAGGCGGCTTGTCGTAGAATAGTCGTCAGCGCCGGTTCCGGGCCGGCAGGAGGCACCTGCATGGCTCGCAAACTCGCATCGCTTGTCCTATTGCTGACTGCGCCTCTAACCCTTGCTCAGTGCGACGAAATACCCTGGCGGACGGACCCGCGCCAGGCGGTCAGCGAGGCCCAGCGCACGCTCCGACCGATTATGGTCTATGTCCTGGCCGGGTCGGAGGACCGGGACAACAACCTCCAGAACGCACCGCGCTGGGCTCTGGCCGACCCGCGCGTCGTCCCTCTGGCCCAACGCTTCATCCCCCTGCGACTTTCCCGCAGCGCCGATCGCGATGTGCTACGGGACTTCGGCCTGTCCGAGACCGCCAACATGATGATGTCATTCGTGACGCCGGACGGGAAACATCTGGGCGACCTCTGGTGGCCCGATTACCCGGAAACCGAGTTGACCCGCGGGGCCTGTTCCTGCACACCGGATCCCCGGACATGGAACGGGCCCTCCAACTATGGAAGTCCGCCGTCGTCCGAGAACCAGCCCTCGGCGTAGCCACTCACGGCGCGATCAGGCGGGCCCTGCGAGGGTTGCGGTAAGTGAATTTGGCCGGCACATATTTACAAGCCGACCGCCAGCGCATGGAGGATGTTTCGACTCCGGTTTCGGCTCCGGTCCGCGCGGCTCTGCTGGACGGGCTGCGCCGGTGCGAGAGGATGGTTGTTGAGCGGCGAACCGCTCCCGGCTTAGCCGGCGAGCAAGCGGCGCCCGACATTCGTTCTTGAACCGTGGCAGGCGCCGATGGGCGACTGGCCTGATGTTGGGTTGGGCTGAAAGCCTCCCGCTGGCGTGCGAAGCCGTGCGCGATTACGACGCCTGCTTCGTACACCTCGGCATTACTACGCGTTCAGCCAAGCATTGGATGCCCGGTGACTAAACAGAGAGAGACGCGAACCACTGGCCGACCCCGCCCCGTGCCCGCCGGGCAAGCGGTCCGTGGCCGGTCGAGCCTCACTTCCGGGCCGGCACCCGGCTGGGCCAAGGCCGGGATCGAATTGTTGTTCATAGTCGCGTGCATGTTCGGTGTTCTGGAGGTTCATTCCTCCACGGACACCTGGATCGGCCTGGCTGCCGGCCGGCAGATTCTCACTGCTCCACAATTCCCCAAGGTCGACACGTTCAGCTACACCTTCTACGGCCAACCGTGGTTCAACCAGAACTGGCTAAGCCACGTGGCGTTCTGGCTTCTTTACGATCAGCTCGGACCCGGTGCGGTCGTGGTGGGCACCTGGGCCATGGGCACTGCCATCTTCGGCCTGGTGCTCCTGGCGACTTGGCTGCGCTGCGGGTCCGGCCCGGCCGCGTTCCTGTCCGCCTCGCTGGTCGCCATTGCCAGTCGCGAATGGCTCAGCGCTCGCCCGGCAACGATCCAGTTCCTGATGCTGGCTGCGTTGTGGCTCTCGCTGTCCGCTCTGCTAAGTCAACCGCAACGGCGTCGCTGGTGGCCGGTCGCTCTACTGCTGCCGATACTGGCGGTCTGGACGCATGCTCACGGTAGTTTCGGGCTGGCATATTGTCTGGTGGGCTTATTCCTGGCCTCGGGGGCGGCGGCGCGGATCCTGGGACGCCGGGCAGCGATTACCACTGGACAGGCGCTGGCAATTTTCGGGATCGTGCTGCTGACCGGCGTGCTGGGTGCGGTGCTGAGCCCCTATGGATTGGCCAACTATACCCATCCGCTCAAGGTCGCGAACAGCGAACTTTTTCGGGAGGTGCGCGAGTGGACGCCGCCCTTCGTGCCCGGTAAACGTCCGCCGGTGGCACGATTCTGGGCCGCGGTGGGTGTCGCGGCAGCCAGCCCGCTGGTCGTTCTGCTGCTCCGGGCGCTGGACGGACCCGGGAAACCAAGACGGGCGGCGGATCGACCCCGCGGGGCCGGCGCGGAGGCGGCCCCTGGCCTCCAGACCATCCTGTTTGACGTGGTCTCGGTCATCCTGGGCCTGGGACTGGCCCTTTTTGCACGCCGTTTCGCCCCGGTCTTCTATATCTTGTCCACGCCCGCTGTGGTTACCGGCACGTTGCATCTGGCCGCGCCGCTGTCTCCACGAGCCCGCAGCCTGCTTACCCGTCTGCTGGGACTGGTCGCGTGGGTCGGGGCCGGAGTGACCCTATGTGTCGCGTTGGTGTTCGCCCACCGCGACCTGGTAGCCCGGGTTCCGGCCGGCTCGGACTACAATTTGCTCGATCGTGTGACCCGCAACAACACCACGCCGCTGGAAGCCCTCGAGTTCCTACGGCGTAATCGCCTCACTCCCAACCTGATGACCGATTGGAAGCTTGCCGGTCAAGTCATGTTCTACGTCCCGGGCGCCAGGGTTTTCATTGACGGCCGGTCTCAGCAGCTCTACAGCGAGGAGCACAACCGCAGCTACCTGTGGCTCATGCAGGCGGCCCCCGCCGACCGGGAGCAAGTCTGCCTCCTGCTCCAACGAAGCGGCACCGAGGCCGTGCTGCTGCCGAACTGGTCCTCGACCAGGCGGCTGGAGCGGGTCTTGGATGGTGACCCGCGTTGGCCCTGCGTCTTCAGGTCCCCCAGAGGTGCTATCCTGGCCCGGGCCGGATCGGCGTTCATGGCAGAGTTGGAGCAGCGTGAGCGTGCCGGAAACCTCTGGCTCCCGGAAACCTCGGAGGCAAAAATTGGCCGACATGGGTCTGAGCCTGCGTCATCCAGCCCCTCGCCGTGAAGCCAGGTTGTCGCTGACCGCCGCATTCGCCAGGTTGCCCGCCCTTGCCCCGCCGGTACCGACTGGGCGTAAAATGAGCATGAGCGTTCTTCTGGCTCCTTTCAGGAGGTGCCTCCATGGCTCGCAGACTCGCATGGCTCATCCCGCTGCTGACTACGCCCCTGGCCCTGGCTCAGTATGACGAAATACCCTGGCGGACGGACCCGCGCCAGGCGGTCAGCGAGGCCCAGCGCGCGCTCCGACCGATTATGGTCTATGTCCTGGCCGGGTCGGAGGACCGGGACAACAACCTCCAGAACGCACAGCGCCGGGCTTTGGCCGACCCGCGCGTCGTCCGTCTGGCCCAACGCTTCATCCCTCTGCGACTTTCCCGCAGCGCCGATCGCGATGTGCTCGGGGACTTCGGTCTGCCCGAGACCGCCAACATGATGATGTCATTCGTGACGCCGGACGGGAAACACCTGGGCGACCTCTCGGGCGGCGGGATATCCCAGGCCAGCTCGCTGGCCGCCAAGCTGCTGCTGGTATATCGCACCTACACCCAGCAGATGTTCGAAAAAGACCTCAAGCCCAAGCTGGAGGACCCGGAAACCAGGCCCGAGGAGCTCAAGCGCACTTTGGGAATCATCGTCGAGTTCGGCATCGGCCCGGCGGACGCTACGATCGCCAAACTGCTGGAACGTCGACTGGACGCCGCGCTGCACGATGCGGCCTGCAACGCCCTGGCGGCCCTCTCCACTAAAACCGCCATTCAGACGCTACTGGAGCTGTCCCGAGGCGGCGACGCCCGCGCGACCCGGGCACTGGAAAGCTGCACGCCGGTGGGGGCCGAGCTGCTGCTGGAAGAACTCAAGCCCGACGCCGAACCATTCGACTACGTGGTCTACAAGGCGATAACCAAAGCCTGCGGCATCCGCAACGTCTGGCCGGAGCGCAGATTCGAGCGTGCCCGGCCGCGGGAGAAGGAGCAGGAAGTCGAACGGGTCAGTGGTCTGGTGCGGGAGGCGGCGGCACGCTGGAAGGAGGCTAACGAATGACCCCGGTCGACCTGCGGAGCGACACCGTCACCCGACCGTCACCGGGGATGCGGGCCGCGATCGCCTCAGCCGAGGTCGGCGACGACGTGCTCGGCGACGATCCCACGGTCAACCGGCTTCAGGAGCGGATGGCCGCCTTCCTCGGTAAACCGGCCGCTCTCTTCGTCCCATCCGGATCAATGGCCAACCAGGTCTCCATCCGGGCGGTGTGCGAACCCGGCGACGAGCTGATCATCGATGAGACCACCCACACGTACAACTATGAGACCGGGGCGCCGTCGGCCCTCTCGGGCGTCAGCCTGCGGATTCTTCAGGGTCAGCGCGGCATCTTTACGGCCCAGCAGGTGGAGGCGGCCATCCGGCCGGTCAGCGCCCATTGTGCCCGTTCGCGGATGGTGATCGTCGAGAATACCAACAATCGCGGGGGTGGAAGCGTCTGGCCGGTGGAAAACCTGGCCGAGATCCGGGCGGTGGCGGACCGGCATGGGCTGCATGTGCATCTGGACGGAGCCCGCCTGATGAATGCCTGCATCGCCAGCCAACGCAAGCCGATCGAATACACGCGGTACGCGGATTCCGTATCAATGTGTTTTTCCAAGGGGCTGGGAGCGCCGATCGGTTCGATTGTAGCCGGTTCGCGGACTTTCATCGGCCGGGCCCACCGGTTTCGCAAGATGTTTGGAGGCGGGATGCGGCAGGCGGGGATACTGGCGGCCGCAGCCCTTTACGCCATGGACCACAACATCGAGCGGCTGGCTGAGGATCACGCCAACGCCCGCCGCCTGGCCGAGGCCATTGCGGAGCTGCCCGGCATCGTTCTGGACCCGGCCACGGTCGAGACCAACATTGTCATCTTCGAGATTCACCCACGGCTGGGCACCGCCGCCGAGTTCGTGGCCCGGCTGCACGAGCGCGGGGTCTGGCTCTTGCCCACCGCACCCCAGAAGGCCCGGGCGGTCACCCATTTGGACGTCTCGACGGCACAAATCGACTACGCCATCGGGGTGTTCCGCGAGCTGTGCCGCAGCGCCAGCCAATGAAGATCATGCGGTTGCATCGCTGGCCGCGCGACGCCCAAGCCGCAATTCGGTTGCAACGCCGACTGGCTCCGCAAGTGCGCTTGGTGCCGCTCGAGCGCGGGCCTCAAATCCTGGCCGGAGCGGATGCGGCGGTTTCGCCCGACGGCCAGGAGGTGATCGGCGGAGTCGTCGTCTGGGATTGCCGCAGGCAGGCAATGCTCGAGCAGCGGGTTGCCCGCGTGCCCTGTCAGTTCCCATATATTCCGGGGCTGCTGAGCTTCCGGGAGTTGCCCGGCCTGCTGGCCGCCCTCCGAAAGCTGCGGAGCACTCCGGGCGCCGTCCTTTGCGATGCTCACGGGCTGGCCCACCCTCGGGGTCTGGGTCTGAGTTGCCACCTGGGCTTGTGGCTGAACCTACCGACGGTGGGATGTGCCAAGTCGCGGCTGTGCGGCACGTACGCCGAGCCACCGCCACAACGCGGCGGACAATCGCCCTTGTGGCACGAGGGCCGACAGGTCGGCGTGGTCCTACGCACGCGGGATAATGTGCGGCCCGTTTTTGTCAGCCCCGGCCACCTGTGCGATCTGGCCGGGGCCGTGCAATTGACCCTGCTGGCCGCAACCCGGTACCGGCTCCCCGAGCCGATTCGTCTGGCTCACCAGGCAGTCACCGCCGCGCGAGGAGCGGCCGCGGCCGGCCCGCAGGAGTGAGCGGCGTCGGCGAGCCCGATATGCCAAAACCATCGCCGTCAGCACCGCCACGGCGAGGGCCGCCAGGATCATCTGCACGCCGCCAATGTAGGCTTGAAGCGTGGGAATCATCCCGGCAAACCAGTATCCCAGCAGCACGAACAGCGGCACCGACAGCACCGCACCCGCCAGGTCCGCCAGCAGAAACCGCCAGTAGGGGAAATGCGTCGCCCCGGCGGTCACGCACATCGCCGCCCGCACCCCGAGGATGAACCGGCCGAAAAAGCAGAACCACGTCCCGTGGACGCGAAATCGGCGGGACAGCCGGGTGAACCGCTCCGGCGTAATGATCCAGCGGATGGAGCGGTGGTTGATCGCGCCCGGCCCCCAGCGCCGACCCAGAGCGTACAAGACCAGGTCGCCCACCATGATCGCGATCAGGGCCGCGATCAGTGTGCCGTGCCAGGACGCAATCCCCGGATGGGTTCTCAGAAGAACCCCGGCCGCGATCAGCGGAATATCTTCCGGGATCGGCACCCCCAGGCTGGCCGCCACCAGGATCGCCACCAGCGCCGGGTAGAAGGCCTGTTGCATCCAGTCCTCTACCCGGCCCAGTTCGCCCTGAGCCAGTACGACTGCGACAAGTGGGAACCAAGCGGTCATCGCAAAGGGTGCGGCACCATTCCGCCAATACACACCTGGCCGGAATATCAGACAGCCATTTCAACCGTCCAGCGTTCGGCGGGCAACGGTCGAAATTCCCCGTCCGGTTCCCGGCCCGCTCACCTCGCTTCCGAGGCCTTCAGATTGAAGTCCTGATGATAACGGTTATCGGCCGCCGCACGCCACGATGTGGAGCAGCATGGTCCCTCCTATGCCCCCCACGAGGTCCCACGGGCAGTCTCACAGCCTCCCCGCAATCGCGCACGACGCGGCAAAACCCGGCCGGCCGGGCTTGCCGGGTGGCTCGACGCCGAAGGCATTCCCGCCCCTTTCCCGCGGGTCCCCGAAAAAAAGTGTCCGCTCTTGCCAGCCGCGGGCGGCAACATACAATCATACTGCCCGAGTGGCGAGCGGCACGTACAGGTTTCCCCCCCGGCCTGTCGGCCCCCCACTCGGGCTTTTTTGTCCACCTACCGCGCAGCTCGACGTCCGGCGCCATATTCGGTCCGAACGCGGCGCAAAACACAGGCCGCGTTTCGGAGTTGTAGACCGAAACGCGGCCTGATCGTCGTTGGACTATGCCGATCGGCGACCGGTTCGATCGCCGACCCGGGTCCCGACTAGCGCCGCCGCAGCAGCAACAGGCCGCTCAGCAGCAGCAGAC
>CAYZXK010000011.1:0-9978 GCA_964482395.1 uncultured Planctomycetales bacterium
ATCCTCTGGGCTCTGTATCACCGGCTCACCACCCGCGACGTGTGCATTCACGACTCGAACACGAGGCCGACGCCGATCACAGCCGGGACCCTCAGACTCACCGCCGCGTAGCGAAATGGCCGTTCTTCAACGGGCTGCTAAGCTCGGCAACCCGAGGCGTCCGGCCCGCCAGTGGTGGTGGGCGGCGAGAACCACTGGCGTTCAATCCACTCGATGAGCCAAGTCGCGAACGCGCGTTTAGTTAGCAAATAGGCTGCCCCACCGGCAGCGGGTGGAGTCGTGGCCGTCAACGTGCCAAGTTGAGGGACGATCTTGTGGCCGGCCCTGGTCAAGATTACCGGGCGGATTTGGTCCGAACCCATTGTCTCCAGTGGGCTTGCGACAATCGCATCCAACCCTTTGGCTTGTAGTTTCTGTCTTGCCCGCTGATCGAGGCTTGGCTGGTCCTCTAGCGCGAAGCCCACGATTCGCTGTCCGGGTCGACGCCGGGCGCTACAGGCTGCCAGCAAATCCGGCGTCGGTTCCAGCTCCAGCAACCACTTTTGGCCAGTCCGCGGTCGCTTCCCGTCCATGACCTGGCGTGGTCGGTAATCGGCGACTGCGGCAGCCATTATCAGGACGTCACAGAGCGAGAAATGCTTCTCCAGGAGCCTGGCCAGGTCGGCAGTCGATTCGAACCTCAGGGTTTGCACGTCGGTGGGCGGCGGCCGAGCTATCGGTCCCAGCAGCAACGTTGTCCTCCACCCGGCGTCCCGAGCGGCCTCTGCCAGGCACAACCCGAGCTGTCCACTGGAGCGATTGGCGAGGTAGCGGACTGCATCCAGCGGCTCGTGCGTGGGGCCGGCGGTAATCAACATGGCTCGCCTGCCTGGCACCTACGACCTCCTGGCCCGGGGCCTGGCCCGCAGCCTGGTTCCGAATCATACTGCCCTGAAACCTGCCTGGCATCGGAACGCCCTGCCCGCACGGCCGACCCTGCCGGGCGGGTGGCAAGCCGGAACGGCCGGCGGAGAGGTGGCTGGTGGACTGGATTCAGGCTGGCGGAGTGGTTCGCATGGCCTGGGCTTCGGCCAGGAACCGGTCGGTGTAGCTGCGATCTACGCGTTGGCAGGTTTTGGTGGCCAGTTCGGCGATGCGCTGGTAATCGGGGTCTTCGGCCCGACAGAAGAACTCGCTGGCCAGGATGACCAGTCGCAGCAGGTGTCGCAGGATTAGCCCTTCCTGTTTGATGAGGTCCAGGGCCCGGACGCACTTGAAGAAGTCGCCGTCGCGCTCAAAGGCGTGGCCAGCCACCCATTTGGGTTGGACGAAGGTCGGCTCCGGGGCGGCCAGCCGGGCCTCGAAGGCGATCTTGAGCATCTCGGGGAAGGTAGGCGGCCGCTCTTCCTCGACCTCCTCCCACTTATCCACCCAGCGACGCGGGCGGGGCTCGACCTCATCGTCTTCGTCCTCAGTCACGGGGGTCCGGGCAACTTTCACGCCCATCTGGGTCATCAGCGGCTCGAGGACCTTCTCCTGGAGCGGTCCTTTGGGCAGGTCTTCCGGAATTCGCACGTTTCGCAGGATCGCGGCCGGCAGCTCCAGGACCGCCTCCAGGGCCAGCAGCTTCTCTTCGAAGCTGGAGTAGTTCAGCGTGGTGGCCAGGAACTCCCCGAACAGCGGGTCCACGCTGCGGAAGTTGAGCAGTCGGTAGATGCTTGGGTCGAGGGTCACTTGCTCGCCGTCTTCGGCCCGTTTGAGGTAGCCCAGGCCCTGGAGGTTGTCGAGCATGAAATTGAGTTGGGTTTGGAACTTGTCGATTTGTTCCGACCCGGCGAAGCGCTTGGCGATGAACTCGCGCACCTGGCGCAGGGCGCCGGTCCGGGTCAGCAGGAAGATCAGGACCGAGTAGGGGATCATTCCGCGGCTGTAGAGTTTGGCCGGGCCGGCGGCGATCAGGCTTTTGAACTGGCCTTCGCTCCAGTATTGTTCGGTCTTGCGCCGAGTGGGCCGCTTGCGTTCCAGCTCCTTGCGGATTCGGAGCAGGCCGGGGTCTTTGG
This sequence comes from uncultured Planctomycetales bacterium, assembly GCA_964482395.1. Lineage (GTDB taxonomy): Bacteria > Planctomycetota > Phycisphaerae > UBA1845 > Fen-1342 > CAYZXK01. The sequence goes on from CAYZXK010000011.1 coordinate 2,040, forward strand.
TCTGGGGGGGAATCTGGTCGAATTTCTTTCGCCACTTGTTGATTTTTACGTCGTCCTCATGGGCGACGGCGTAGACGTGGCCCTGGGTGTCGAACTGGGGGCGGCCGGCCCGGCCGAACATCTGGTGGGCGACCGAGGCGGGGATGAGCTTCATTTCGCCGGGCTTGCCTTTCAGCAGCGTGGTCAGCACGACCGAGCGGGCGGGGAGGTTGATTCCGGCGGCCAGCGTTTCGGTGCAGCAGACGAAGGGGATGAGTTTGCGGGTGAAGAGTTCCTCGACGATGAGCTTATGTCGCGGGAGGACGCCGGCGTGGTGCACGCCTACGCCGCGGAGCAGCATCTGAGCCAGCTTGGGTCCGGCTCCTTCCGCCAGCTCGGCCCGGTGTTCTTTCAGGCATGCCTCTATTTCCGCCTTCTGAGCGGACGAAACCAGGGACAGCCCCTTGAGCTTCTCGGCCAGTTCCCAGCACTCGTCGCGGTTGAATGCGAAGATCAGGGCCGGGGTGCGACATTCATCTTCTTTGCCCTGGACCATTTGGACGGCCAGCTCGGTCAGCAGCCGGTCTTCGACCCAGTGATACTCCAGTGGGACGCGTCGCTCGGTGGAGGTGACCACCTGGACTTTGCGGCCGTGCTGGTTTTTGAGCCAGTCGGCGAAGTCGTAGGGGTTGCCGACCGTCGCGGACAGCAGCATGACCCGCACCTGGGGTGGCAGCAGCGCCAGCGACAGCTCCCACACCACCCCGCGCTCCCAATCATTGAAATTGTGGAACTCATCCATCACCACGCTGCCGACCTGCTCCAGGTCTGCCAGGCCCGGGTCGCTCCCCAGCAGGTGATTGAGCAGGATCTCGGCCACCACCACGCGGATCAGGGCGTCGGGGTTCTCGCGGCGGTTGCCGGTGATGAAGCCCACCTCGCGGCGGTCAAAGCCCCAGCTCTCGGCCCGGTCCTGAAACTCGCGGAACTTCTGTTCGGTCAGAGCGATCAGAGGGGTGGTGTAGTACAGGCGTTTCCGAGTGTGCAGAGCCTCGAAAATGGCCGCCTCGGCGATCAGGGTCTTTCCCATCCCGGTGGGCGCGCAGACCAGCACTCCGCCCTCCGACTCGAACCAGGCCATCAGAGCTTCTTCCTGGAACGGGTAGAGCTGGTAGGGCGCCACCTCCAGAAACCGGCCGCACAGCTCATCGCGCGTCATGCCCGACAGGATAGTCGGGTCGGACGGCGGCGTCGCCTCCACGCTGCCGGTGGCGGCCACCCCAGGTCGCGTTCGAGACCGGTGCGAGAGTCGCTACGTGGCGGCCTTCACGACGTGGACCGCCTTCGGCCCCTTCGGACCCGAGGTCACCTCGAATTGTACCCGCTCGCCTTCGCGAAGTCGGCGAGGCGGATCACCGTCGATGTCGCTGTGGTGGACGAAGACGTCCTGTCCGTCGTCCGAGCGGATGAACCCGAATCCCTTGGTGTCGTTGAACCACTTGACCGTACCGGCAGCCATGGTTGTGCCTTCCGCCGCTTTGAGGATTGGATCCGCCCGAAACACACGCTGCTTCGACCTGACAACTGCTGCGGCAACCTATCCGTGCGGCAAGCCTCACATAGCCTAACAAGGCTGTCCCGGCCGGGCGCCTGGCGGAGCCAGCCGCCCAGCGGTCTGGCTCCGCGTGCTGGGCGGGGCTGGCTCCGGCGCCCGCCCCGGCGGGGGCCTTGTTTCGACCTTCTTTGGAGTATGATCGTCGGGTTGGGGGCCTGATATCAAATGAAATCCCGCATTCGTTGCACTTACCGGCCGCGGCGGCTGGCCGGTTCAGGGCGCTGCGGGCAGCCTGGAGTCCGGCATAGCAGGAGAATTGAGGGGGGTTCCCGGCTGGCGGCGATCGGTTCGGCTTGATTGGTAAGTCTTGTATGGTCAATTGCTTGCGTCTGCTCGCAAGTTCGGCGCTTCGCAATTCCGGGTTGGCGGTGTAGAGTGCCGATCGGGGGTGGGAAATGCTTGCCGGGGATTCGGAACGGTCTGGGAGTAGGCGAGGTGAAATATCGGTTAGACCAACATTGTGCTGCCCGAAGCCGGGTTACAGGTTGGGTGTTGCTTTGCTGGATGGGGGTGGGCGGGTGCGTGGAGCCCACCGCCCGGCCTCTGCTTTGGAGGGTCGAGGGCCAACCGTCGTCGTATGTGTATGGGACCATTCACGTGCCGGATGCCCGGGTCTTGGCTTTGCCGCCGGTGGTCAAGAAGGCGCTGGCGGCCTGCGACGCGTTTTACGCCGAAGTGCCTCTGGAGCGCAAGTACAACCGGTTGGTCGATCAGCGTAGCCGGCTGCCGGAGGGTCAAACGCTCGACCAGGTGCTGCCGGCGGCGTTGTATGCCCGGACCGAGCAGTATTTCCGCTCCAAGGGCGTGAGCCTCAAGCCCCTTTCGAATCGCAAGGTATGGATGGTCGCGGCCTCGCTGAGCCTGTTGGACTACTTATGGGACTTCGTCTGGCGAACGCCCCTGGATCAAAAGCTGTACGATTGGGCCAGGGTCAGAGGAAGGGAGGTCGGGGGTCTGGAGACCATCGAGGAGCAGCTCGCGATCTTCGATTCGCTCAGCGATGAGGAGCAGGCCGCCTTCCTGGAGAAGACGCTGGAGCTTTGCGAGCGAGCGGCGGCTAGCGGCACCAGTTATGCCCGACAGGCGGTTGACGCTTACCTTCGCGGCGAGGAATCCGAGCTAATGGCGGAGCTGAGAGCCGGGTCCAACCTGGATACTGAAGCGGGACGCAAACTGTTCGAGCGACTGGTGACCGAGCGGAACCAGCGCCTGGCCGAACGAATGATCGGGCATTTGCGCAAGCGGCCGGACCGGTCTTTCTTTTTCGCCATCGGGGCCGGCCATCTGATGGGGCCGGAGGGGGTTGTGGCCCGGCTGGAGCAGGCCGGTTACGTGGTGCGGCGGTTGACCCCGGCCGACTCGGCCGGCTGCCTATCGCGTGAATCGCGCTGAAGCGGGTCGGGGCTCATCATTTGCGTGGTTTGGTGAAGGGCGGGCCTGGGTTCAGGCAGTGGGCGCGTTGCAGGCGGCCAGCGATGCGCTACAATGCGTCGGCTGCCGACTGGTAACCTGGGCCAGGCGGTCTCCGGCGTTGATGAGAGCGATCGCTATGCCGATCAAGGTGGGAATTGTCGGCCTGGGAAGTATGGGGATCTGGCATGCCCAGCGGGCGCGCCGGCTGCCTGGCTTCGAGCTGCACAGTGTTTGCGACATTACGCCGGCTCAGCGGGAGCTGGCCCGTCGCGACTACGGTTGCCCGGCATATGGCGAGCTGGACGAGTTCCTGGCCGACCGCGGGCTGGATTTGGTGGTGGTGGCCACGCCCTCGCATGCTCACGAGCGGCCGGTGGTGAAGGCGCTGCGGGCGGGCAAGCACGTTCTGTGCGAGAAGCCCTTGGCCCGGACCGAAGCGGAGGCCCGACGGATGTTCGCCGCCGCCCGACGGGCCGGCCGCACGCTCATGACTTTTCAGAATCGGCGGGGGGACTCCGACTTCCTGACTGTCCAGAAAGTTGTCGCCTCCGGCCGGCTGGGCCGACTGCACGACATCCGCCTGATCCGCTGGTGCTGGACGGACATCATGTGCACCTTCGGCGTCAAGAGCTATCGACCCGGCTGGCGGACCCGGGCGGCCTACGGGGGCGGGACGCTGCTGGACTTCGGGGCCCATTACTTCGACCAGCTTCTGCTCCTGCTGCGCAGCCCGATCCAGACGGTTTTCGGCGATCTGCGGGGCCGACGTTGGACGCGGGATGCGGACGATCAGTTCCTGGCGGTTCTGCGGACCCGGGACGGGACGGTGGCCCAGGTGGAGTATTCGCAGAACGCGCAGGTCCCGGTGCAGGTCGAGTGGGCAATCACCGGTGAGCAGGCCGGTTTCTGCTACCGACCGGATCAGAGCGTCCTGTACGCGCGGGATCAAAGGGGCCGGGAGCATGTCCAGCCAGTCCGCAATCGCCGCGAAGACTGGGACATCTTATACCGCAACCTGCGGCAGGTGCTGGCGGGGCGAGCGGAGCCGGCGGTTCGGCCCAGTCAAACCCTGCGGCTGATGCGGGTCCTGGATGCCATTCGCGAGTCCTCCCGTACCGGGCGGGTGGTACGTTTGAATGACAAGTATGTGGGGCAAGGCGACCGGGGGAGCTGACGCGAACCCATGGGCGAGGAAACCCGCCGACTGGTTCTCGGACTGCTGGCCGCGATGGCGCTGGTGGTCGCCTATCAGGTCATTATCGACAAGCTGCTCCCGCCGCGCCCTCTGCCGCCGATGTCCGCCAGCGGGCCCGCGTCGCGGCCGCAGACTGGCCGGGCCCAGCCGGAGCCGGGCGAGCAATTCCGCACCACCGAGCCCGCCACCGAGGCGACCGGCGAGGCTTACTGCCTGGTCGGGGGCGAGGACCGCACGCCGATCGTGCTCGGCGGGGGGGAGGGCGACGCCCTGCGACTGGGCCTGCATCCGATTGGCGGCGGGCTGGCTACCCTGGAGCTGTTCGCCAGAGACCCCAAGGGTCGTTTCGTTCACCGGACCAAGCCGCATGAGAACCAACCCTACGGCCTGCTGGCGCCGGTCAACGACGGGCAGCGTGAGTACTACTCTTTTTCCACCCACTGCATCTGGGTCGATGAGCGCGGGGATCGGAGCTGGCTGCTAGATGAGGTGCCCTGGAGCGTGGTGGCGGTCGGGCCGCACAAAGCCGTGTTCAATGCCCGGCTGACCGGTCGCGAGGGCGGGGACGATCTGCTGCGGTTGACCAAGACGTATACGCTTCGGCCCGGCAAGCCGGTTTTCGACCTGGAGTTGGCGATCGAGAACCCCACCGCCGGCCCGCTCACCATTAGAGTGCAACAGGATGGCCCGATCGGCATCCGGCAGGAGAATCCGCAGTACGACATGCGTCGGCTGCTGACGGCCCAGCAGACCGGGGGGAGTGTGCACCTGAATGCCAGCTACCAGTGGAATGAGCTGAAGAAGGCTACGCTGCGTGGGGAGCCGGTGCGGTTGACGGTCCCGGAGAAGGGGCCGCTGTTGTGGACTGCTCTGGCCAACAAGTACTTCGCGGTCTACACGCGGCCGCTTTCGGCCGAGTCGGTGGAGCCGGACGGGGGTACCGGTTCCGGCCCGGCCTTGGGCGGCGGTTTTGTGATCGGTGCCAGCGGGCTGGTGCTCAACCCCGAGCCGATCGTGGCTCCCGGTGACCTGCTGGTGCATGGTGACCTGTTGGCACGCCTGGTCACCAAGGCCACGGTGATCCAGCCGGGGGGTTTGATCCGGTATCGGCTGGAGATCTATGCTGGCCCTAAGGATGCCAAGCATCTTCGACAGGTCGACCCGGCCTACGCCGACACGAGCCGGCTCTACTACCAGGTGGTTCAGTCAGCCGACACCCGCTGCTTCTGCACCTTCCTGTGGCTGGAAGAGCTGATGGTCTGGCTGCTGGACAAGATTCGGCTGGTGGTTCGCAACTATGGTCTGGCGATCATCATCCTGGTTCTGATCATCCGCGGCCTGCTGCATCCGCTGAGCGTCTGGCAGCAGAAGTCGATGTTCCGGATGCAGGAGGTGATGTCCCGCATCCAGCCCAAAATGGAGGCGATTCGCGAGCGTTATCCCAACGACAAGGTCAAGCAGAACCAGGAGATCATGCGACTGTTTGCGGACGAGGGCGTCAACCCGGTCTCCCAGTTCACCTCATTTCTGCCGTTGGCCATCCAGATGCCGATTCTGGTAGCGCTGTGGACGGCCCTGAATACCGACGTGAACCTGCGGCACGCCCCGCTGGACGGCTGGTGGATCGTGGACCTGTCGGCCCCGGATGCCCTGCTGACTTTCAATCCGCCGATCACCGTTCCGATCCTCTCGGCCATCCCACTGATCGGGGGGGTGTTCTCGAACGTGGCTTCGCTGAACCTATTGCCGATCGTGATGGGGGTGGGCATGTGGCTTCAGCAGAAGTACATGCCCAAGCCTCAGCTCAAGGGGCCGGCGGAGGCGGCCCGGCCGCAGTCAACTTCGTCGCGTCAACGGCGTCGGGGCCTGTCGCCGGAGGACCAGCTTCGCCAGCAGCGGATCATGGCGTATGTCATGGCGGTGGCTTTGCCGCTGATGTTCTACAAGATGCCGTCCGGGCTGAACCTTTACTGGCTGGCCACCACGGTGGTGGGCATTTGCGAGTCGCTTCTGATTCGCAAACAGATCGAAGCTGAGAAGGCCCGCCGCCAGTTGGAAAGCCCCGGCCCCCGTCAAGGCAGGCCTGGCTTGCTGGCCCGCTTCCTCAAGCACATCGCGGCCCAGGCCGAGCAGATGCAGCGGAAGGCCGATCAGTTGGCCCGATCGCAACCCGGGCGGCGGAACATGCCGCCGGACCAGGCGCCCGATCGTCGAGAGCGAAAGAAGACCTGATGTGGGCGGACCGGCCGGATGCGACCGGGGGAGGGCAACTGGAGCTGCTGCGCCGTTTGTGCGAGCAGGCCGCCCGGGCCGGGGGCGAGGTGGCCAGGCAGCTCTTCGCGACCGACCTCAAGGTCCGCTTCAAAGCTGATCGGAGCGAGGTTTGCGACGCGGACGAGGCGGCCCAGGCGGCGATTCTGGCCGCTTTGCGGGCCCAGCGGCCCTCGGACGCTTTTTTGGCCGAGGAGACCTTGCCGGTCAGTGATCGCCAGGGCGTCTTGCCCCAGCCTGCGCCCGATCGGGTCTGCTGGATCATCGATCCCGTGGACGGCACGCGGAACTTCGTCCGGGGCATCCCGCTTTGGGCCTGTTCGGTGGCCGCCATGCTGGCCGGCATGCCGGTGGCCGGGGCCATCTATGATCCGCACCGGGACCGGTTGTATTCGGCCGATCGCGACAGCGGGCTGCTGGTCAACGGCCGGGCCTGGACGCGCGCCCCGCACGGGCGGTCGGCGCCGGGTGGTGGAAGTCGGCGGCCGATCGTCGGTCTACCCTCGACCCCGCGGGGTCCGGTGGCTGCGATTGCGCATCGTTGGCTGGACCGGTGTATATGCCGGTGCCTTGGCTCGACCGCCTTGCACCTGGCGATGGTGGCCACGGGCGAGCTAAACGGGGCTCTGACGGACAATTCGCACTTATGGGACCTGGCCGCCGGCTGGGTCTTGATACGGGCCGCCGGAGGTGAAATGACTTCTCCGGCCGGTGATCCGCTCTTCCCAGTCGATCTGGCTGTCTACCGTGGTGAGGAGTTGCCCGCCTTGGCGATCGGGGTTCGTGGCGACCCTGACCTTTCGCGGCCAGGATCGGGCTGGGGCAAGTGAGCCGCAAGCCGGACCGGGCGCGGCTGAATCGGAACTGGGCGCCGGCGACTCAACGCTGGGGCCATGCGCCGTTGGGGGAAGCTCGCTTATCAGGTGCGAAAGAAGCTCGACTCGGCACTGCCAGCTCTCGGAGCGCACCAGATTTTGCCGGGCTCGACGGGCGCTCGGGGAATCCGAATCCAAAGCCGCCTGGCAGGCGGCCAGGAACTCGGACAGGGTTTGGGCGGTTCGGACCGGAACCACCGGCTGGTCCAGGTCTGCTGATGCCGGCGGCTTGGGGGCGTAGCGCTGCACCGCTTCCAGGGGGGCTGAAACCACCGGCAGTCCGGCCGCCAGATATTCCCTCAGCTTGATTGGGTTGGCCGCCAGCGTCAGACGATTGAGTCGGAAGGGGATCAGTCCCACGTCGAACCCACGGCAGTACGCGGGCAGGGCCTGATACGGTCGGCTGCCGAGCAGGTATACGTTGCCCAGCCCGGCCAGCTTCGAGGCATCGCAGCGCAGCTCGCCCACCAGGACGAAGGACCAGTTGGGTCTGGCCTGGGCCGCCTGGGCCAGCAGGTCCACGTCGACGTAATCGGCCACCAATCCCATGAAGCCCATGATGGGCCGGGGGATGGATTTCAGTTCGGGGGG
>CAYZXK010000012.1:0-2638 GCA_964482395.1 uncultured Planctomycetales bacterium
GCGGATCGTGTACGGTCTGGTGGCGTACTACAACGCCAAGTACGCCACGCGGGTCTGCAAAGAATTCCGGGAGGTCCGCGGTGTGGCCTGAAATGCCCTTCTTAACCCGCAACAATTACACACGGGAATTGACGTTACCGCGCGGAATGTATGGTCGACAGTGGTGAAGCGTCAACGCGTCATCTGCTTTCCGCCCGCGGCCGACGGCTTGCGACTGGCGTCGGCTGGCCCGCTGCTGGCCAGGATGCTTCTGTCGGTCGCCTGGATCGGACTGGGCGGCGCGGCCGGGCCGGCCCAGCCGGTCAGCGAGGCCATCGTAGCTGGCCCGGACGGCGACCGGGTTCTTCAGTACCGCTTCTGTCCCGCCGACGAAGCCCTGCTCGATGAGGTGCAGTACGCCTGTTTCCGCTACTTCTGGGATCAGGTGGGCCGGCCGGCCGAACTCGTCAAGGATCGGCTGAAGGCCCCGGTCTCCAGCATCGCCGCGGTCGGCTTCCAGCTCGCCGCGCTGCCGATCGGGGTCGAGCGCGGTTGGATCAGCCATGCCGACGGGCAGCGGCGTGCCCAGACCGTGCTTCGCTCGCTGTTGGCGCGCGACGACAACTCCAGGTTCGGCGTGTACATCCACTTCCCCGATATGGACACGGCCGGTCTTTCCAAGGCCGGCTACGAAGTCCTGGCCAGCACGGTCGATCACGCCTTGCTGCTGGCCGGGGCCCTCACTGCCGGTGCATATTTCGGCGGGCAAGTCGACTCGCTGGCCGGACAGCTCGTGGCCAGTACCAATTGGAAAGCCTTCGCGGTCGGACCCGGCGGTTTCATCTCGATGGGCTGGAAGCCCGACGACCCGGTGGATATGCGCGGCCCCGGCAAGTTTCTGGAACTGCACTGGCACCAGGCCAGCGATGAAGAGCGGCTGATCTACTTCCTGGCGGTGGCCGCCCCCGACCGGGAACATGCGGTCGAGCCGGAGCTGTATTATCGGCTGGAGCGGACCGTCAAGCGGTACCGGGATCTGCCGCCCTACGTCGTCTCCTGGCCTGGAACGCTGTTCACCTACTTTTTCAGTCATTGCTGGATCGACTTTCGGTCCCTGGGCCCCGACGATCCGGCTCTTTTTGGCTTGACCGGGCCCCGCGTGGACTGGTTTGAGAACTCGCGTCGGGCCGTGCTCACTCATCGGCAGCGGTGCCTGGAGCAGGCTGAGCAGTTCCGGACGCTGTCGCCGGATCGATGGGGTCTGAGCGCCTGCGCCGGCCGCGACGGTTACATCGTCCCCGAGGTCCGTCCCAACCTGCGGGACATCGACAACTGGTTCGAGGGGACCGTCGCCCCATATGCGGCGATTTCCGCGATCATGTTCACTCCGCAGGAGAGCCTGGCCGCCCTGCGTGCCTTTCGATCGCTGACTGATGCCCACGGCCGACCGTTGATCTGGCGCAGTCCACAGGCCGGCGGGTATGGCTTTGTCGATTCCTTCAACCTCGATCAGGGGTTCGTGTGCGATGATTATGTCGGGATTGACCAGGGGCCGATGTTGCTTGCGATCGAGAATGTACGGACCGGGCTGATCTGGAAGCTGTTTATGGGGCACGAAGTGGCACGCCGGGCCGTGGAGCGGCTCCGCTTGGGCCCCTCGACCGGCCCCGCGTCACCGGTTACTCCCAGCTCACCCAAGTGACGGCGAACTTGCCCGTCCGGCGATGGAGGAGTCCGGCGGTGGCGCCGGGCTTACCTGCCCGTCGCTGGCGCTTGCGGGCTCTGGTCGCCGGCCGCTTGTCAGGCCTGATCTTGATAGCCTTGCAGCCTGAGCACCTCGCGGAGGTTGGGGGGTTGGAAGCCCGGGCCCTTGAGGACCTTGCCGCCGGGATCCAGTCCGCCGTCCTTGGACATGTTCGAGCGGTGGACTTCTGCGAACACCGGCTCCAGGTCGACTCCCATCTCGACCGCGGTACCGTAGGTGACCACGAGAATGTCGGCCAGGGCATCGACCATCTGAACGAAGTCGCCTTTGTCTGCCGCCTCCAGGAACTCGGCTGATTCGCCGATGATCAGTCGAGCGCGGCGCATCCGGTCCTTGACCGACGGCATGACCGGCCGGGTTGGGCGTGGCAGGTCGTGCCGGGCGTGAAACTCGTGGACCATGCGTTGTTCTGGGCTCATTGTGCAACCACCTGGTTTGTGTCTCGGTGCCTACCGGCCGCCGGTTCGCGGCAGCCGGCCCTGCTGGTAGGCCCGGCGCAGCCGGTCATAAGCCGCTTTATAGACCAGGAACCGCACCTGGTATTCGACCCGGGCTTGCTGGTCGGGGGCTTGGTCCGGATGCCAGCGTTTGGCCGCGGCTCGCCATGCCCGATGGAGCTCGTCCAGCGAGGCCGTGCTGTCCAGCTCGAAAAGCTCCAAAGCCTCCAGCTCCGGAAGTTGATCAGCCTGTTGGCATACTCGATTGGCGATGGCTTCTCGTTCGCCCGGCTCAGCTTCCTGGCCCAGCCACTTCCAGTCCCAGACATCCGGGAGCATTGCCCCCAGACTGGAACCCATCACGGTCAGGAACCGTGTGAAGGGGCGTCCTTTCAGGCCCAGCACGCCATCCACCAGCAGGCCGGCCGCCGCGGCATACTTGCCGACCGTCCTGGCC
>CAYZXK010000013.1:0-2955 GCA_964482395.1 uncultured Planctomycetales bacterium
ACTGCCCAATGACGTGTACTTCCAGATCGGGCTGCTCACCGTTCTGGGGCTGACCACCAAGAACGCGATTCTGATCGTTCAGTTCGCCATGATCCGGCTGCGTGAAGGGAAGGGCCTGCTCGAGGCCACGCTGGAAGGCACGAAGCTGAGGTTTCGGCCGATCGTCATGACGTCGCTGGCCTTCGGTTTCGGCGTTCTGCCCCTGGTCATAGCCAGCGGGGCCGGCGCGGGAGCCCAGGCAGCCATCGGAACTAGCGTTTTGGGCGGCATGGTCACGGGCACATTCCTGGCAGTCTTCTTCATCCCGCTGTTCTTTGTGCTGATCTACCAGACCCTGGCTGGCGCGCGACAATAACGGCTCCATGGCATCCTATTGAGGGTGCTCACGGGACTGGCCGTCACAATTGATGGAGCTGGACTCAAGCCAGGCGCCCTCGATTTGCGGGCCACGTGGGACACCAGCAGTGACGGCCAATGCAACATCTCGCGGCTCAAGAGCGGATTGGTCGCCATGGTCGCGGGCTATTGCCGCAGCCTGCGGGTAGATATCAGGGTCCGCGGCGGGCCGGGCCCGCGATCAACGGCCGGGCCGGCTGGCAGTCGCGGCAATGGACCGCTTGGCACGCCGCGAGACAGCCGGCGCTTCGACCTTCACGGGCGATACGTGCCAGATTCGCTCCGCGTATTCGGCCACTGCCCGGTCGCTCGAAAAGAAACCCATCCGGGCGATGTTGAGGATCGCGGCGCGGGTCCAGGCCGCCGGCTTCTTCCACAAAGCATCCACCCGCTGCTGCGCTTCCCAGTAAGACTCGATGTCGGCCAGCACGAGGTAGTGGTCGCCTTCGTGCGTCAGCCAGTGAACGATCGGCGCAAACAGGGTCGGCACTTCCCGGTTGAACTCGCCGCCTCCGATGGCATCCAGGGCCCGCCGCACGGCCGGATTGCTCTGGTAGATTTCCCACGGGCGGTGTCGGGGCCGCTGGGCCGCGACCTGCTCGGCAGTCAGACCGAACAGGAAGAAGTTTTCCGGTCCCACCGCATCGCGGATTTCGATGTTCGCCCCGTCCAGCGTTCCGATGGTCAGCGCCCCATTGAGGGCGAACTTCATGTTTCCCGTGCCGGACGCCTCGGTGCCGGTCGTCGAAATCTGCTCTGACAGGTCGGCAGCCGGGATGATCTGCTCGGCCAGCGAGACTCCATAGTTGGGCACGAAGACCACTCGCAGCCGATCTCCGACCCGTCGATCGTGATTGATGGTCCGGGCCACGTCGTTGATGAGCTTGATGATCAGCTTGGCCCGGGCATAGGCCGGAGCGGCCTTGGCCCCGAAGATGACGAGGCGCGGCACCAGATCGGCCTGCGGATCATCCAGCAGGCGGTGGTAGCGCATCACGACCTGAACCAGGTTCAGCAGTTGTCGCTTGTATTCGTGCAGCCGCTTGATCTGGACGTCAAACAGGGCGTCGCGGCGGATCGGCACGCCCAGACGCTGTTGGAGCCAGCCTGCCAGCCGCCGTTTGTTCTCCGCTTTGGCCGCCTGAACCTCCTTCTGGAACTCCAGATCGTCGGCGTAAGCCTCCAACTTACGCAGCTCCCGCAGGTCGCGAATCCAGGCCGTGCCGATCCGTCGGCTGATAGCCGCGGCCAGGCCCGGGTTGCAGGCTAGCAACCAGCGTCGCGGGGTGACTCCGTTGGTTATGTTGATGAACTTCTCCGGCCACAGCTCGGCGAAGTCGGGCACCACCCGGCTACGCAGCAAATCGGTATGCAACGCGGCCACGCCATTGACCTTGTGACTACCCACAATGGCCAGGTGGGCCATCCGCACGGCCTGAACCGGTTCCTCCTCGACCAGCGAGAGTCGGCGGCGGCGGTCGAGGTCGCCGGGCCAGCGGCGTCGCACCGGGCCGTCCAAGAACCGCTGGTTTATTTCAAAGATGATTTGAAGATGCCGGGGCAATATACGCCGCATTTGCGGCACCGGCCACTTCTCCAACGCCTCTGACAAGAGCGTGTGATTGGTATACGCGAAGACCGCTTGCGTCAGCTCCCAGGCCTTTTCCCAGCCCAGCCCCCGCTCGTCCACCAGCAAACGCATCAGTTCCGCGATCGCCAGGGCCGGGTGCGTGTCATTGAGCTGGATGGCGACCTTGTCGGGCAACTCATCGAAGTCGTCGTGATTCTTCTCATACCGGCGGATGACGTCGCTCAACGTGCAGGCCACGAAGAAATACTGCTGGACCAGTCGCAACTCGCGGCCAGCGTCGGTCTGGTCGCTGGGATACAGGACTTTGGAGATGGTCTCGCTGAGGGCCTGCTCGCGGACGGCTTCTACGTATCCCCCGCGATTGAAGGCCGCCAGATCGAAGGTCTCGGAAGCCCGCGCCGACCACAGCCGCAGCAGGTTCACCGTCTGACTGCCATAGGCCACCACCGGGATGTCGTAAGGCAGGCCGATAACCATCCGATACCCACGCCAGACCGGGCGGTAGCGCCCCTGAGCATCGGTGTGCTCCTCAACCTGCCCGTATAGTCGCGCCGGGCAGGCGAACTCCGGCCGGGGTATTTCCCAGGGGGAACCGAACCGCAACCAGTAGTCCGGCCGCTCAACCTGCCAGCCCTCAATGATCTCCTGCTGGAAAATCCCATACTCATAGCGGATGCCGTAGCTGTAGAACGGCAGCCCCAGCGTGGTGGCCGAGTCCAGATAGCAGGCCGCCAGGCGGCCCAGCCCCCCGTTGCCCAACCCTGCGTCCGGTTCCAGTTCGCACAGCCGGTCCAGATCCAGCCCCAGCTCGGCCAACCGACGCCGACACTCCTCATACAGCCCCAGACAGACCAGGTTGTTGCGGAGCAGGCGCCCCAGCATGTGCTCCAGCGAAAGGTAGTAGACTCGTTTGACGTCCCTGCGGTGGTAGGTGCTCTGGGTCGCGATCATTCGATCGACAATCTGGT
>CAYZXK010000014.1:0-2179 GCA_964482395.1 uncultured Planctomycetales bacterium
TGAGGAACGCCGGACGTTCAGAATCGCCAGGGACTTGATTTCCCGGACGCGCGCCTCCCGTAATGCCGCCAGGGTGTCGGCGGTCTCGCCCGACTGGCTGATGGCAATCATCAGGGTATTTCCGTCGTAAATAAACTCCGAAGTCCTGAGCTCGGAGCTGATTTCCACCGAGACCGGAATCCGGCACAGCCGTTCAAAGTAGGACCGGCCCACCAGCCCGGCATGATAGGAGGTGCCGCACGCCTGAATCACGATGCGCTCCACCTTCTCAATCATGTCCGGATAGAACAGAAACTCCGGGTCGAGAACAATGCTGTCCTCCCGGAACCGGCGCTCGATGTTCTCCTGAATCACCTGGGGCTGTTCGTAGATTTCCTTGCGCATGAAGTGGGGGTAGCGACCCTTGGACACCGCCTTGGTCTTCATCTCCAATGGCAGAAACGGCCGCTCAATCGGCCGGCCCGCCAGGTCGGTGAGCTCCAGTTTGTTCCGGGAGATGACCGCGATTTCCCGGTCTTGCATCACGAGCAGCTTCTTGGCGATGCCGATGAGCGCCGGCGCATCCGAGGCCAGGACATATTCGCCCTTGCCTTTGCCGATGACCAGAGGGCTGCCGGTCTTCACCGCAAACAGCCGGTCCGGCTCCTTAGAAGAAATTACTGCGAGGGCAAACGCTCCGCGCAGTTCCGCGGCGGCCCGGCGCAGCGCGGTCACCAGGTCGCGGCGATAGTACTTCTCGATAAGATGGACAATCACCTCGGTGTCGGTGTGGGACACAAACTTGTGGCCGGCCGCCTCCAGCTCCTTTCGCAGCTCCCGGTAGTTCTCAATGATGCCGTTGTGCACCAGGGCGATGGTTCGGGTGCAGTCGGTAAACGGATGGGCGTTGGCGTCGGTCACCGGGCCGTGCGTGGCCCAGCGGGTGTGGCCGATTCCGAGACTGCCCTCAATCGGGTCCCGGGCCAGGATTTCCTTGAGCTGCTGGAGCCGACCGGCGGTCTTGCGCAGCTTCAGCCCGCCGTTGACCAGCGCAATGCCGCACGAGTCGTAGCCCCGGTACTCCAGCCGCTCCAGCCCGACCATGATGACGTTGGTGACGTTTCTGGGGCCGATGTAGCCGACAATTCCGCACATCCCCGTCGCTCCCTATTCTCTGCTCTCTCCTCGCTGCTCGCTGCTTCCTAGCAGGCGGTCTTGTGCCTGCCGGATGAGGGCGGCGGCTCGGGCCGCACTCTGCGCCTCGGCGATAATCCGCACCACCGGCTCGGTATTGGACGGTCGGACATGAACAAAGAAGTCCGGCCCGGCCAGCCAGATGCCGTCGCGCCGGTCAACGGTCGCATCGGGAAAGGCCGCAACCAGCTGTGCGGCCCGACGTTCAAACTCAATTCGGGTGAGCCCGACTTTACTCTTCACCATATGATACCTTGGCAAACTGCGGCGCACATCGGCTAACGGTTTCTCAGTAATTGTAGCCAGGACAATTGCGGCGGCAACTAGCCCGTCACGCGTCCAGTTCAGGGACGGCACAATCGCCCCACCGTTGCCTTCGCCGCCGACAACCGCGCCCAGTTCCTGCATCCGTTCCACCACCCAGGCCTCACCGACCGGTGTCCGCGTCACCGGGACCCCGAACTCGGCACACACCGCCTCCACCGCCCGGGTGGTTGACAGATTCACGACCACCGGCCCCGGCCGTCGGCCGAGCACATAGCGGCAGGCAAGGCAGATTGTCGCCTCTTCGCCCAGTGGGGTCCCGGTCTCATCCACACAACTGAACCGGTCACCATCCGGGTCAAAGGCCAACCCGGCCGCCAGCCCCTGCTCTTTCACCAGCCGGCACAGCTCCGTAAGATTCTCCGGGCTCGGCTCGGGCTCCCGGGGAAACCCGGCACCAGCCTTGGCCGGGTCACAGAACAACGGCACCGGCTCGGCCCCCAGCGCCCTAACCAGGTCTAAGGCCGCCGGTCCTGCGGCACCGTTCACCGCATCCACCCCGACCCGCAGCCGGCGCTCCGCAACCCGGGCCCGGACAGCGCGGAAAAGGTCACTGGTGCTGATTGCCCGGATATGTTCGGCGGCCGCCTGGTTGTCGGTCCGGTCTGGCAGTTCGCAGTTCGCGGTTCGAAGTTCGAAGTTCACCGGTGCCGCCACCACCATTTTCTGGAACTGCTGGACC
>CAYZXK010000015.1:0-6337 GCA_964482395.1 uncultured Planctomycetales bacterium
CCCTGGCAGCCATCACGCTGGGCCTCTACCTCAAGCCCGATCCGCACGGCTACGGAACCCACAGGCAGCTAGATATCGGCCCCTGCGGGATGCTCATCGTCACCGGCTACCCCTGCCCCACCTGCGGCATGAGCACGGCGCTGGCCCATACCGTCCGCGGCCAGTGGCTTCGAGCACTGTGGGTGCAACCGGCCGGTTTCATCCTGTCCCTGGGGGCGATGGCGCTGGTGGTAATATCGGGCTGGACCCTGGTCCGCGGCCGATGGCCCCGGTTCAGCGTCCCGGGGCTCACACCATTTCGCCTGTTCCTGTTCCTGCTCCTGCTACTGCTGGGAAGCTGGGTATTCAAGATCGCCACTGGGCTGGCTGACGGCACGCTGCCATACCCGGGTCGCCTGACCACTTCAACGGCCCGAGCCGATGGGTTATAGTTTCGTGGTTCGGATACCGGCGGCGGATGGCCGCAGGTGACATCCTCAGGCGATCGCGTCCGGCGTGACCCAGATGACCAGAAAAGAGGACAAGCTTGACCGGCGGACCGAGCAACCGGTGTTTTCCGAAGCCGACCAGGCCCGGGCCCGGCAATGGTTCGCAAAGGCCGCTGATTGCCGAGAGCGACGCGACTACGACTATGCCATCGAGTGCTACATCACCGGGCTGGGTTACTGGCCCGAAGCAGTGGAAGAAGGGCACATGCCGTTGCGCTCTCTGGCTATTCAGCGACAGCAGGCCGGGGGCAAGAAGCCTGGATTCATGGACGGCGTGCGCAGCTCGATCGGCAGCAAGGACCCGCGCCGGGCAATGCTGGAGGCCGAGCGCCTCCTCAGCAAGGACCCTGGGAACTCCGGTTACGCGGAGGCGGTGCTCAAGAACGCCATCAAGGCCGGCCTGCTGGAAACCGCCAAGTGGGTGGCGCCGATCGTCTTCGAGGGATTGAGGAAAGATAAAAAGCCCAACAAGGAACGTTTTCGGACCTTCCGAGCCGCCCTGGTCGAGGCGGCCGACCTGGCGGACGCCAGGGGCGATAACGCGATGGAAACTTGGATGCTGGAACAGGCCGTCAACTCGCTGGAGTATCTGATCGCGCGGGTACCGCTCGATGAGGACCTGAGAAACGAGCAGCGCGACCTGGCGGGCAAGCTCACCATCGCGCGCGGCAAGTATGAGGAGGCCGGCGACTTCCGCGAATCGCTGCGCGACGCGGAAAAACAGAAGCTCCTCCACGACGCCGAGCGGGTACAACAAGGCGAGGATACCTTGGAGACTCTGCTGGCCGCAGCCCGAAAGGAGTGGGAGGCCGCCCCCGACCTGCTGCCCAAGCTCAACACGTATGTCGACCTGCTCCTGAGAACCGAGCGCAAGCCGCTGGAGGATGAAGCCATCCGGATCCTGATCGAGGCGTTCAAGAAGACCAACAATTACAGCCTGAAGTTGAAGGCGGACGATGTCCGACTTCGCCAGTTGGGCCGTCAGGCCCGGGCCCTGGCCGCCAAGGCCCGGCAGAGCGGAGCGGAAGAGGATCGACAGCAGGCCCGCCTGGCGGCCCTGGAACAGCGCCAGGCCGCTCTGGAAATCTACCGCGAGCGGGTGACCAAGTATCCCACCGACCTGCGGCTGAAAGCCAAGCTCGGGGAGGTGCTGTTCCAGTCCGGCCGCTACGACGAAGCCATCCCGGTGCTCCAGGCCGCCCAGGGCGACCCGCGCAGCCGGGCCCGCTGCGAACTGCTGATCGGTCGGGCCTTCTTCGAGAAAGGCAGCCCCACCCAGGCCACTGCCGTGCTGCGCGAAGCGCTGGAGCATTACGAGCTGACCGACGACCACAGCAAGGAATTGCTCTACTGGCTGGGACGGGCCTACCAGGCGGCCGGCCAGTTGGAAGAGGCTAAGGCCGCCTACGGCAAGCTATTGCGGCAAGATTACAATTACATGGAGGGCGACGCACGCCAGCGTCTAGAGGCTTTGGAACAGGCCGCCCGTGAAGGCAAGGCATCACCAAGGGAGTAATCGTGGCCCATTCGTTATCCGCCAAGAAACGTGTGCGACAGAATGCCCGACGTCGGGCCCTGAATCGTGCGCGGCGTAGCGCGCTGCGGACCAAGCTGCGCAGATGCCGCGAACTGCTGGCCAAGGGGAATCTGGCCGAGGTCGAACAGGTTTTTCCCCAGACCTGCCAGGCTCTGGACCGGGCAGCCAGCCGCGGAACCCTGCACCGCAACGCTGCGGCCCGCCGAAAAAGCCGACTGGCTCGCCGACTCAACGCTTTGAAAGCCCAGGCCGCCAGCGGTCCCCAGCCGGCCTCGACCGGAGCGGGGGCCTGATCTTCACTGCTCCTGACGACGCCTGCAACCCTCGGCGCGGCAAACGTGGGGCCGGCCCGGCTGCCTGCCGCCCAGCGGTCCGGTAAAGCCGGCCGGCATACTAGTCGATTAGACTGCCAGGGGCCTGGAGCTGAGCCTGGTGTCCTAGCGTGTTCAACGCGATCCACGTAACCCACGAAGCGGTCCACAAGGTCGGCGGCATCGGGACCGTGCTGGAAGGACTGATCAACAGCCGACCGTACCGCGACGGGGTGGGGCGCACCGTCCTGGTGTGCCCCATGTTCTACCCCGAAAACCCGCAGCGCCTCGGCCCGGCTGGCATCATCGAGTACTCCTCTTTGGACCAAGTCTACGGCGGCCCGTACGCGGATGCGTTCCAGCGAGTGGAACGAGAGTTCAACGTCCGGCTGGCTTACGGTCGGCGGCCGCTGGAAGACGAGCCGACCGCCCGTCGGACGGTCTGCGAGGTGCTGCTGGTCGATCTGCGGGGTATCAACCTGCAACGGGTCAACGCGCTGAAGGGCCTGCTCTGGGAGCACTACGGGCTGCCGTCCGACCGTTACGAGCACATCTGGGAGTACGAGCAGTACGTGGAGCTGGCCGCGCCGGCCGTCCCGGCTCTGGAGGCTTTGCGACTCGCGACCAATGAGACGCCCGCGGTGGTCTTTGCCCATGAGTTCATGGGCGTGGCCACTGCGCTGGCCCTCCAGAGCCTGCATCCACAGCGTTACCGGACTCTGTTTTACGCCCATGAGGTCGCGCCGGTCCGCCGCATCGTTGAACACCACCCCGGCCACGACGTGATGTTCTACAACGCGATGCGGGTGGCGACCGAGAACAACCTGTATCTGGAGCAGGTGCTCGGGCCGCAGCACGACTATCACAAGCACGCAGTGGTTCAGGCGGCCCGGTACTGCGACGCTCTGCTGGCGGTGGGTCACCACGTGGTGGACGAGCTGCGCTTCATCGGCCGCGACTTCGCGGACGCGGACATTGCGCTGGCCTACAACGGCGTTCCGTCGCGAGTCATCACCCTGGAAGAGCGGCACGCCGCCCGGGAGCGAATGCACCGCTACTTCCAGAATCTGCTGGGCTGGAAGCCCCACCGGATCTTCACCCATGTGACGCGAATGGCCCAGAGCAAGGCGATGTGGCGGGACCTCGACGTGCTGACCGCCCTGGACGCCCACTTCGCGGGGAGCGGCCAAACCGCGGTCATGCTGGTTCTGTCCACTGAGCTGCCCCGCCGCCCGGTCGAGGACATCCTGAAGATGGAACGCGAGTGGGACTGGCCCCTCTCGCATCGGGTCGGGGGGATCGACCTGACCGACGGCGAAGCCCGTTTCTACCAGTGGGTTCAGGCGTTCAACGCCCGGGCCCGCAACATTCGGGTCATATACATCAACCAGTTCGGTTTCGATCGCCAGCGTTGCGGCCAACGGGTACCTGAGGATGTCGAGTTTCTCGACCTGAGGCGGGCCAGCGACGTGGAATTCGGGCTGAGCCTGTACGAGCCCTTTGGAATCTCGCCGCTGGAGACGCTGACCTACGGCGGCCTGTGCGCGGTAAGCACTACCTGCGGTTGCACCGGCTTCATCAAGCAGGTTACGGCGTCCAAACGCTGCCCGAATGTCATTTTCGCCAACTATATTGATCTGGTCCGCCGGCCCCGCACCATTCGCGACGCTCTGGCCATTGGAGCCGCGGAACGCCGCGAGGTCGAGCTGAAGATCGCGGATCAGATCGCCGAGCAGATCATCAGACAACTGCCGAACACAGAGGAGGAAGAAGCCCGGCTGATCCAAACCGGATACCAGGCGGCGTATCGGATGAGCTGGGACGCGGTGGCCGAACGTCTGGTGTTTCCAGCGATCCGCCGGGCCTGCGCCCGAAGGCGTTCAGTCAAGGTCGCCAGTTGAGCGGCCTGCCGTAGGTTATAGGACCACCCGCGGCCTGGCCCAAGTCGCCAATCCAGCCGCCCGATATTCCAACATAGCACAAACAGGAGCCGCCCCTTGCAGACCCCAGATGATCAGCCAACCCGGCGGGATCACACGTCCTACGCAGCGCTCGCCCTGGCCCAGCTCTCTTGCCTGGCCTTCGGCTTGGGTCTGATGGCCTGGGCGATCACGCCACTGCTGATACAGCGACTGGTCGGGCGCCAGCCACCTCAAGCCCGCACCCTGGCCATGAGCGCTATAGCACTCCTGCTGGGGCTGGCGTACCTGGGGCTGGGGCTACTGATCCGCCGGAAGGTGCGCTGGGCGATCCAAGCCTGCGTCGGCGTGTCGCTGTCCCTGCTGGTGATAATCGCCGCGCCATTCCTGTTAGGCAAGGTCCGAGAACTGCCGGCCTTCTCCACGCTTCTGGCTGCCAGCACCATGCTGACCGGCTGGCTGGCCCTGGGAACCCAGCCAGGCCGGCGGCCGGTCGACCTCGACCAGGACGCCCAACCCGTCGACCCGCGGCAGTCACCGCTCCCCCCAAGCGCTCCACCGGGCTGATCCCACAGTCGGCCCGACTCAACCGACCGACCGAAATAGAGCCGGGGATGGACGCGCGGCCCGCGCCGGACGCAAGCGCCAAACCAACCGGGCTGCGACCGCTAACGCGATTATCCCTAGCTGAACCAGCACAATCTCCCGGGCCTGGAGCCCAAGCCACAGGCAACCGGCGGTCAGAAACAGGTAACGAACCCCACGTCCCAGCAGGTACGCCAGCCCGAAACGAACTCGGCAGTAGCCACGCAAGATGGCCAGCCAGCGGACGGCGTCCACCGGAATGGGTACGAAAGCCACGAGCGTCAGGAGTTGAAAAGGCGCTCGATCAAAGTGGCGGACTGCCCAGGTGTAGGCCGCGGCCCGCCGAGCCCGCCGCCCAAGCCCCCAGCCAAGCAGATAAACCATCAGATGGTACTCAGTTAGATTGGCCACCACGGTCGCCAGCGCGGCCAGTCCGCTGACCAGACCGGCATGCAACCAGGCCAGCCGCAGCAGCACGAAGTCTGGGGAGGCGGCCAGAAGGACAATCCAGGCCGTTGGGAGCGGGATGAAGGAATTGCACAGGGAGAGATAAAAGCACATCAGGCACAACAGCCAGCCTGACAACGCCCTCCCATCCCCAGCTTGGTCGCGACCAAGCAGGAGAAGAGACAGGCCGGCCCAGCCGGCCAGCCAGAACACATAGAACACGAACCAGGCCCGCGCCCCACGGCGGACCCGGCCCTCGGCCCGTCCGTCGGCCGGCAACTGCTCCGGCAAGCAGTCGGCGACCGGACCTTCAGTCAAGAAAGCATCCATCGCGCATCCGCAGAACCCGGTCGGCCCTCACCGCAAGCTGCTCATTGTGAGTGATCATTACGATGGTCTGCCGGTAGCGGCGGTGGAAATCCTCCAGCAGGTCCAGAATCGCCGCGGCGTTAGCGGAATCCAGGTTCCCGGTGGGCTCATCCGCCAGCAGCAGGGCCGGCCTGGCAACCATCGCTCGGGCAATCGCCACCCGCTGCTGTTGACCAACCGAAAGCTGGGCCGGCTTCTTGCCCGCCACGGGCGACAAGCCCACCTGCTCGAGCAGCCTGTCCACCTGTCCGTCCACCGGCTGGCGGCGGATGCGCAGCGGCAAGGCGACGTTGTGACGCACGCTCACGCTGGACAGTAGATTAAACCGCTGGAACACGAACCCCAGCATCTCCCTTCGCAAACAGGTTCGCTCCGCATCCGAAAGCCCGAGGGTCTCACGGCCAGCCAGACGAACCGACTGCGCCTCGGTCGGCCGGAGCATCAGGCCGAGTATGTTCAACAAGGTGGTCTTGCCGCAGCCGGAGGGGCCCATCACGACCACGAACTCCCCACGCCGAAGCCGCAGGTCCAGCCCGCGCAAGACCGGCTCAATCACCGCACCCCGGCGGTAGGCGTGATGCAGGCCGCGGACTTCGATCATTAATTCATCCGACATCGCTTCCTCAGTCGCAGACCCCGGGGCCGCTACTCACTCGTTGGTCAGGGCAACTGCCGGATCAA
>CAYZXK010000016.1:0-11314 GCA_964482395.1 uncultured Planctomycetales bacterium
GGTTCGGGCTGCGCACTCTGGCTCCCGGCAACCGGGCCTACCGCGGGCGTTACCGCGGGGGACCGCTGGAACGTGACGAAGCCTACCATCAGGGCGCCGCCTGGGCGTGGCTGCTGGGCCCCTTCGTCATTGCCCATTATCGGATCCACCGCGACGCCGAACAGGCCCGTCGTTTCCTGGAGCCGCTGCTCGGTCAGTTGTGGACCGCCGGCCTGGGCTCACTGAGCGAAATCTTTGACGGCGACCAGCCGCATACTCCCAACGGCTGCATAGCACAGGCCTGGTCGGTCGCTGAAACCCTGCGGGCCTGGTGGGTGACGCAGGGTTCAAGCCGGGCTGCGAAAGCCCAATCCGGGACCTGAGGCAGGAGTTAGCACCTTTACTCAAAAGGGCCGCTTGCCCCGCAGGTTTGGGCGGTAGCGTGAAGTCGATCGGCACTTGCTGGCGGAAGATTGATCGCGGGCTACCATAATTCGACCCGCTCAAGCGCCAGTCCGGGGCAACACGATAAGCGACACGGACGGTGCCCGGGCGGCATGTGTAAAACTCGTAGGGCGGGTTCCGATCGTTCTGAGAGCGGTCGTGCCCGAGATTCGAAAGGTTCTGGTTATGGCCAAAAAAGACAAGAAAGAACGCAAGCCACAGCCTGGCTCGTTTGCCCGACATGAGCGTCCGCCCGAGGCTGCGACCGGGCAGGCTGCGATGCTGGCCGGGGCGATTTTCGTGGGCTTCAGCGCCCTGATGTCTCTGCTGCTGGTCCTGGAGCACCTGGGCGGACTCAGCTTGCCTGGCTGCGGGCAAGGCGGTCCCTGCGAGCAGGCCACCAACAGCGTCTGGGGCAGAATCCAGATCGGCAGTTTCCAGTGGCCGGTCTCCTACCTCGGCCTGGCATATTTTGTCGCGATGCTGCTCACCTGGCTGGTATGCCGCGGCCGGTTGCCGGCAGCCCTGCGTCACCTGGTGCGGCTTGGGGCGCTGATCTCGCTGGGCTTTTCCGCGATTATCTTCATAAAGTGGATGTTTTGCCCGTATTGCGTCGCTGCCCATCTCGGCAATTTCGCTTTCTGGATCGTCATGGAGCTGAGCGGGCCGCGGGTGCTGCGAGCTGGGCCCGCGCTCGCAACCCTGGGGCTGGCCTTCGCGATTGTGACTGGGGGGATTGGGCTGATCGATCGGCAGCACCGGGCGGTGGCGCGCCAGAAGGGTGAGCAGGAACTGGCCCAGGCCACCCGGGAGATTATTGAGCGTTCGCGGATGCCGGCCGAGCAGTCGCCGACCACCCGGCCGGGCGTCACCCAGGCCCCGGCGACCCAGCCCGCGGTCGCCACGCCTGTGGTTGGGCAGGAGACTACCGACCAGGATGCCGATGAGCTGCTGGCCAGTCGGCCCGCGCCGCCGGACCGTCCCATAGATCCAGCGGCCACTCAACTGGTCAGGCGGGCCCCCGAGCCTGCGCCGGCGGCTACCGGGCCGGCAATCGGCCAGCGGCCCTTTACCGGTCGCTACCGGTGGGGTCCAGAGCGGGCGCCGATCCGGATCGTGATGTTTACCGACTACCAGTGCGCGGACTGCCAAATGATCGAGCGGCAGGTTGAACAGTTGATGGCGGAGCGCACGGACATGTCGGTCTCGATCAAGTATTTTCCGTTTAACCGGGAGTGCAATCCGCTGGTTGGCAAGGACTTGCATCCCAACGCCTGCTGGGCGGCCCGGGCGGCGGAGGCGGCCGGGATGCTCTGGGGCACCGAAGGCTTCTGGAAAATGCATCGCTGGCTCATGGAGCGAAAGGGCTCTTTCGAGACCGCCGACGAATTGCATGCCGGCATCCGCTCCCTGGGCTACGACCCGGCCAACTTCGTGCAGACCATGTCCAGTCCGGAGACCCTTCGGCGGATACAGGAGGATTGTCAGGAGGCGGACGCTCTGGGGTTGCATTTCACGCCCATGATTTTCATCAACGGCGTCGAGCTGAAAGGGTGGTATGCGGAGGACGCGGTCAAGCGGGCGGTGGCCGAACTGGCCGCCACCAATCCCCCGCCGCGCAGCCCCGCCGACGACCATCCGCCCCTGGCGCTCGAGAAATACATCAGCGACTGGCGGGACCAGCCGGTGCGGCAATTGCCGCCCGACACTCACGCCTGGTGGCTCGGGCCCGAGCAGGCCCGCAACGTGATTGTCCTCTGGGGCGACTATCAGGAGCCGTACACCGCCGAAGCGGACAAGATCATTCGCAGCTTCCTGGCCGGTCGCGGTGATATCCGCTATTGCTTCCGGCACTGTCCGTTCAACAGCGATTGCAACCCGAACATTCAGGAGCGGCGTCACCCGAACGCCTGCCGGGCGTCGGCGGCGGCGGAAGCCGCCGGCCAGCTCGGGGGCAATGCCGCCTACTGGAAAATGCATGCCTGGCTTATGGAAAACCAGGCCCAGTTCAGCAACGAAGCTGTGGCGGCGGTCGCCGTCCTGGCCGGACTGGATCCCGACGCCGTGCTGGCCAGGATGGATTCCGAGTCGGTGCGGGAGGCGATCGCCGAGGACGTGCGGGCCGGCAAGCAGCTTCCGGTGCTTCGTTTCGGAGCCCCGCCGGGTCTGCACGCTATTCCGAGCGTCTTCATAAACGGCAAGTACGTGCCGCGGGTGCGGCTCGGCGGCCAGTCGGTCCTCAAAGAGATCCTCGACGCGGCCATCGGACCCGAACCCTGATCGCGCGCGGTTTACCGAACCGGCCCGACCCCGATCCGCAAGCGCTGCAACTGCGCCATTTGTTCGCAAAGCGCCCCGGTCCAGTCGCCGATAACATCGTTACTGGTTGGCAGATCGGGACGGCAACATGACGCTGGACTGCTACGATGGCTCGGATCCCGGCAAACCCGCCCCGGCCGATCCGCGACCGTATGTCGGCATCCTTTTCGAGTGCTGCGGCGTGTACGCCCGGATTTATCGTCGGCCGGACCGCATGGTGTATCAGGGGCGGTGCCCCAGGTGCCTGCGGCCGGTACGACTGAGGGTGGGCCAGGACGGGATCGATGCTCGCCTGTTTCGGGCCCACTGACCGGGTGGGCGACCGCGGTGGCCGGCAGGGACGTATCGCAACCCCCATGAACCCGATCGGGTTTCGCCGTATGATCCTGGCCGCATGTACCCGGTCGTCATCGCCATCCTGGCCCTGGTCCTCACGCTTTCTGGTCCGCTGTACCCGCTGGTGCGGGCTCCAGGTCTGATTGCGGCCGCGGTCGCCATCGCGACCGGGCTACCGGCCGCCGTCGGGTTAGCGGTATCCGGTCACGTCCTGCGACTTCTGGACCGTCACCCGCAACAGCCCAGCCGGGGTCAGGCCGCCTTCGCCAGGGGAACCACAGTGCTCCAATTCCTCCTGGGCACCCTGCACTCGGCCGTGCTGCTGTGCACAGACTGGCTGCCGCTCTGCGCCCGCACCCCGGTCGTCGGAACCTGGCCGATGATCCCCGGAACGCTGGCGGTACTGCCCTTCTTGCTGTCGATCGGGCTGACCTGGGCAGGGTTGTATCGGGCTGACCGGGCCGTCCGGCAGATCGCACTGGAGCTGTATCTGTTCCGCGGCAAGCCCGTCCGGCCAGTTTGGGCGCTGGGGCAGTATCTGCTCCACAACTTCCGCCACCAGGTGCTGTTCGTCTTGGTTCCCATGCTGCTCATCCTGGCGGCTTCCGACCTGGTGGTCCGATATCAGAAGCCGATCGAACGGGTCACCGGCCTGCCCTACGCGCCGGACGCGCTCATCGGCCTGGCGGCTCTGCTGGTCGTGCTGATCACGCCCGAGATCCTGCGATATGTCTGGGTCACGCAGCGACTGCCGGACGGCCCCCTGCGCGACCGGCTCAACGCGCTGGCCAACCGACTCCGCTTGCGCTGCCGCGACATCCTGATTTGGCGGTGCGGCGGACTGGTGGTCAACGCGGCCGTCATGGGCGTGGCCCCGCCGCTACGCTACGTGCTGATCACCGACGGCATGCTGGAACAGATGGACGACACCAAGGTGGAAGCCGTGTTCGGGCACGAGGCCGGACACGTCAAACGCCACCATATCCTGTACTTCCTGCTGTTCGCGTTCATCACCGGGTGCCTGCTCACCGTCTTTGCCCTTCGCACCCAGGGACTGGCCCGGCGGAATCTCCAGCTTTACCAGGCACTGGCCCTGCTGTTCGGCCTGCTGCTGGCGGCCAAATGGGGTCTGCTGTTCGGCTGGATCTCGCGCCGGTTCGAACGTCAGGCCGACGTTTTCGGCGTCCAGAGCCTCACGCTCAGCGGCCTACCGTGCGGCCTGCCATGTCCGGTGCACGCTCCCGGCGGCAATCCGGAGCCGACCCGACCAGTCGGGGCACTCTGCACAACGGCCGCCCATGTCTTCGGAGACGCGCTGCACGAGGTGGCATTGCTCAACGGTATTCGCCCGGAGGCCCGTAGCTGGCGGCACTCGTCCATCTCATCCCGATCACGATTCCTCCAGGAACTGGCCCGCCACCCGCAACGGGTGCGCCGATTCGAGCGACAGGTCTCCCTTGTCAAGGGTGTCATCCTGGCTGCGGCCCTGCTGGCCGGCCTGTGGGCCGGATGGGAGCTGCGGATCTGGGGGTCACTGGCGGCCTGGGTGGGGTGACTGTTTCCGGCCCGACCGCAACCACCCCCGGCCTCTTGTAGCCGCCCGTCGAAAAACCGCTCCGGGTGCTCGAGTCGGTGGCGGTCGGCCCGCGGGTCCCGGCGACCGTGCGCGTAGGGCCGGACCACGCGTCCGGCGTCTTTTCGGTCGCCAGCGCAGTGGCGTTGGCCCCGGAGGCCCGGCGCCACAGTTTTCCGATGGACCACCAAGCCTGCGGCGCAAAAATTGCGGGTATCGTCCACAGCGACTTTCGGCCGGCCGGCACGTCTTATCGGCGGGCCAAAAACTGCTCTGGCGGGCTGCTGCCTGGGACGTGGCCTTTCGATGAATAGGAAAGAGGCACAATTGCATCCGGCCTGGCTCCGGTCGAGGTGTGCTGATGAGGCCAGTTCTGTTCGTAGTCTGCTTCACGCTCGGCGTCAGCCTGATGGTTATCAGTGGCTACGTACCGCATCCGGCCCGGGCCCGCGGGACGGTTTCGGAGGACCCCGCCGCCGGCGGTCCAAGCGGGGAGGTGATCCCGCAGTTGGACCGCACGGTCACTCGTCCGTTGCCACCTTCTTTTGAGGCGGACCTTCCGCCTGCCGACCTGCCGCCGACGCCGGCGCCTGCCCAGCCGCCTCAGCCCGATCCGGTCCCGCCAGTCGCCCCGCCGGCCGAGTCACGCGATCAACCGGCCGACAGCCTGCCGCCCGAGGGGAGGCCCGCGACCTCCGGCCAGCCCAACGCCTCACCGCCTAGTAGCCGGGCGCCCGATAACCCGCCCGATCGAGTGCCGGACGAGCCGGCCGCTTCCAATCGGAAGCCCTCCGGGCCGGTTGCAAACGCGGGACCGGATCGAGTGGTTTGGATCGGGTGGGACCTGCTGGAGCTGGACGGGAGCGGCAGCACCGGGGAGGGCTTGAAGTATCGGTGGCGTCAGTTGGCCGGCCCGGTTTCGCTGATTGTCGCCGACCAGACCCGGCCGACCACCACCGCCACTGGTCTGCTCCAGGCCGACCAGATCAGTTGGCGGCCGGCGACCTACAAGTTCGAACTGACCGTCACCGATGAAGGCGGGGCTCGCGATACTGACACGGTCCAGTATGTGGTGAAGTCGGCCCCGGGCTTGGTGATCCGTCCGCCGGCCCAGCGCCACTTCGAGTATCGGGACGGGTATCAGATGGCGCACTACACCTCGTGGACCACCAATCTCGAAAGCTATGAGGCGGTGTTCGAGATCACGTCTCGGCTGGAACTGAACTTCACCCGGCTGGGCGGCGGGGTATACGAAGTCGCCGGCGGCAAGAACGACGGCCATTACGTGTATCAGGTCACCCTTTATGGGCAGCCCGGCGAGGCCACCTCATGGGTGGAGCTGTTTGTGGACAACGAGGAGAAGATTCCGGGTATCGTGCAGCTCGGCGTAAACTGGGAACGCTAGGGTCGGATGCCGGTCCCGGCCAAGACCGGTGGCCCGGGTTTGTCTCCAGAGGCTCGCGGTGAGTACCCTGCTCTGGTTGGTGGGATTCGGCCTGACGGTGGCGAGTTTCGCCCTTCTGCTGCGCAGGTCCGAGCAGCTCAGGCTCCCCCGGATCAGCGTCGAGCCCTGGTGGCCTGGCCCGGATGACCGCTCCGACCGCTAGCGAGTCCTCCCGCTGGTCAGACGGGCCCGCATCGCATACCGTATACCAGCTTTCCAGATGCGACTGGGGCGTCGGCCGCACCGCGACTGCTGGTCGTGCGGCGGAACAGGTCGGCACCCAGCCCGAGTCGCTTTGAAGGGGTCATGCCGTGGTCGCTCTGATTGGGCGCTGCTTCAAGCTGGACCAGCACGGGACCAACGTTCGCACTGAGGTAGTAGCCGGCGTCACGACCTTCGTGACCATGGCCTACATCATTGTGGTCAACCCGGCGATTCTGGCGTTCGCCGGCATCCCAACTGGTCCCAGCACAATCGCGACCATCTTGACGGCAGTCTTCGGATGCCTGCTTATGGGTTTGTATGCCAATCGGCCGATCGCGGTGGCTCCGTACATGGGCGAAAACGCTTTCATCGCCTTCGGCCTGGCCACGCTCGGAATTAGCTGGCAGCAAAGACTGGGTACCGTGTTCCTGGCCGGCGCCCTGTTTCTGGTGCTTACCCTGATGCGGGCCCGAACCTGGCTGGCCAACTCCATCTCGGCCAGCCTCAAACACAGTTTTGCCGCCGGCATCGGCCTCTTCTTGCT
The DNA here is from genome assembly GCA_964482395.1 of uncultured Planctomycetales bacterium. Lineage (GTDB taxonomy): Bacteria > Planctomycetota > Phycisphaerae > UBA1845 > Fen-1342 > CAYZXK01. Next base: position 6,844 of record CAYZXK010000016.1, read on the forward strand.
CTTTATCGGCCTGTACGAAACCGGGATTGTGACCAGCGGGGTGACCGGAATGGCGGTGGAAAACCTGCCAGTGGCGGCCGGAAAGGTCCTCTCGCCCGCGGTCCCGGTCCAGATCGGCCACCTGCGCCAGCCGCGGGTGCTGCTGGCCATCGGCGGCTTCGTGCTGATGGCGATCCTGCTGTTCTGGCGGGTGCGAGGGGGGATTTTGATCGGCATCGCGGTCACCGGTGCGGTCGGCATGGCCCTGGGACTGGCCGAGCCGCCCAAGCAGGTCCTGGCCCTGCCCTGGGTTGCCGCCTACGATCTGCGGGAAATCGCCTTCAAACTGGACCTGGCCGGGGTCTTGCGGTTGAGCTTTCTGCCAATCCTGCTGACCCTGTTTCTGATGAGTTTCCTGGACACGCTCGGCACACTGGTCGGGGTGGGGGCTGCCGGGGGCTTTTTGGATGAGCAGGGCAACTTCCCGCAGATCGAGCGCCCCATGCTGGTCGATGCTTCGGCCTGCATGTTCGCCGCCCTGGTCGGGACTTCCACCAGCGGGGCCTTCATCGAGTCGGCCACCGGGATACGCGAGGGCGGGCGCACCGGCCTGACCGCCGTCGTGACCGGGCTGCTGTTCGCCGTCGCGATGTTCTTCATCCCTCTGGCCGAATCGCTCCAGCATTTGCAGTTCGCCTACGGCCCGGCATTGATCATGGTCGGGGTGCTGATGGTAGCGTCCGCCCGGCACATTAACTTCGACGACCTGACCGAGGCGGTGCCGGCCGTCACCACCATCGCCATGATGCTCTTCACCTACAACATCGCCAACGGCCTGACGGCGGGCCTGGTGCTTTATCCGCTGATGAAGCTGGCGGCCGGCCGGTTCAAAGAACTGACCGGCGGCGCGATGGTCCTGGGCCTGCTCTGTGCCGGCTACTATGTCTTCGGCCTGCCCCACTAGTCACCGCCACCCGAGTGGACATAACCGCTCAGCCGGCCGGAGGCTGCCGCCCGGCCCCGCCAACTCATGACCACCTGGCAGCTCCTGATCGACGGCCTGATCATCGTCCTCTATTTCGTCTCCATTACCGCGGTCGGCCTGTGCATGGGGCGTCGCCAGCGAAGCCTCGAGGACTATGCCCTGGGCGGGCGACACATGCCCTGGTGGGCGGTGATGGCCTCGATCATCGCGGCCGAGACCAGCGCGGCGACTTTCATGGGAGCGCCGGCAGAAGGGTTCGTCACCCGCGGCATAACCTACGTCCAACTCACCATGGGCGTGATCCTCGGGCGGATTCTCGTCGGGCACATCTTCCTGAAGCCCTACTACACTTACCGCGTCTACACGGTCTACGATTTCCTGGCCGTGCGCTTCGGCAATCGGTCGAAGAACTACGTGTCGGCTCTGTTCCTGATCATGCGCCTGCTGGCCTCGGGCGTCCGCCTATACGTGCCCTCGCTGGTCATGGTGCTGGCCTGGCGGCTGCTGGTCGGCGGCGAGTCGGTGCGATACGGGCAGCTCGACTCATGGGTGCCCTATGCCTGGGCGATTCTCCTCCTCACCACCATAACCTGTGCCTATACGATGCTGGGCGGCATTCGGGCCGTCATCTGGACCGACCTTATCCAGGCAACCCTCATGTTCAGCAGTGCCCTGGTCGCCGTCCTGACCATCCTTTGCCACATCGGCCAGGGCAGTTTGCTGGCCGGCCTGCGAGCCCTGATCCAGCAGGTGCCTGAAATGGCCCGCCCGGAGGGCTACTTCCTCACCGGCCTGGAGCGGGCCCGCCCCGGCAGCGGAGGATGGGAGCTTCTTCGGCTCATACTGGAGCACAAGTACACCCTCCCGGCCGCCCTGATCGCCACCACGGCGGCCAACCTGGCCGCCTTCGGTACCGATCAGGACATGGTGCAGCGCATGCTGACCGCCCCGGACTACAGGAAAAGTCGCCGATCGCTCCTGGCTGCCGCCCTGATGGACGTGCCGATCGCGGCCGTCTTCACCTTCATCGGCGTGTTGCTAATCGCCTTCTACGACCAGCATCCCGAACTCCGGCCCGCCAAGGCCAACGATGTCTTCGGAGCCTACATCCTCTCGGCCATGCCGGTCGTGGTGCGCGGGTTCGTGCTGGCCGGCGTGTTCGCGACCGCCATGGGCTCGCTCAGCGCGGCTCTCAACGCACTGGCCACCAGCCTGACCAACGATTGGTACCTTCCCTATCTGGCTGGCAATCGCGGCCCGACCCGCCAAGTAGCCGCGGCCCGCGTTTTCACCGGACTGTTCGCGGTTCTAATGATGCTGGTCGCCGTGGCCTTCGCCTGGGTTAACGTCCGCAACCCCGGCCTTACCATCATCCCGGTGGCCCTGGGCATCGCCGGCTACATCCTCGGGCCGATGCTGGGCGTGTTCCTGGTCGGAATGCTTACCACTACCCGAGGCTCGGACCGGGGCAACGTGCTGGCCGTCACCGCCGGCCTGATAGCTATCTTCACCCTCAGCGGACGACTCTTCGACCTCATCGACTACTTCCGACCCGACCGTCCGTCCTCGTTTCCGACCTGGCTGCCCAAGATCGAGTTTACCTGGTACGCCCTGGTGGGAGCCGTCGTGACCATGGCCGTCGGCCTGGTGTTCCGCACCCCCCCCGCAGTGATCCAATCCGCCTGTCAGAAGTCGGGGGCGGGTAGCCCGACCGACGTCGACCCATGACCAGCCGGGCAACCGGACTGGGGCCGGTGCCAGCCGGGCCGGGCAAGGCTGGCGGGCACCGGCGGGGTCGGCTTGCCCCGCCGGCGCTGGGGGACTTGTACCCACCTGCCGGGCGGCGGGTAGAATGTCGCGATGCCGACCAGCGACTTCTTCGCGGATTTGGAGCGGCGGAACCTGATCCATCAGGTGTCTTCGCCGGACCTGGCTCAGGTGCTCCGCACCCGAACTGTGGTAGCTTACACCGGCTTCGACCCCACCAGCGACAGCTTGCATGTCGGCAACCTGGTGCATCTGATCAACCTGATGCGGCTTCAGCGGGCCGGGCACCGCCCCATCGGCCTGGTGGGCGGCGGCACCGGCCTGATCGGAGACCCCAGCGGCAAAGAGGACGAGCGAGCCCTGCTCAGCCCCGAGCAAATCGAGAAAAACCTGGCCGGCATCCGAAAGCAGGTCGAGCGCTTCCTGGACCTGGGCCCCGACCAGGCCCTGCTGGTCAACAATGCCGACTGGCTGGGCCAGCTTAACCTGCTGGACTTCCTCCGCCAGATCGGCAAGCACTTCTCAGTCAACCAGATGATTACCCGGGACTCGGTCCGGATGCGGCTGGAGGCTCGCGACCACGGACTGTCTTATACCGAGTTCTCGTACATGCTCCTTCAGGCGTACGATTTCCTGGCCCTGTACGACCGCTACGGCTGCATCCTCCAGATGGGCGGCAGCGACCAGTGGGGCAACATCCTCTCCGGAGCCGACCTGATTCGACGGCTGCGGGGCGTGGAGGCCTACGGCCTGACCACGCCGCTGATCACCCGGGCCGACGGCAAGAAGTTCGGCAAATCCGAAGAAGGCAACATCTGGCTGGATCCCCGGCGCACCAGTCCCTATCAGTTCTACCAGTTCTGGCTGAACACCGACGATCAGGACGTGGTGCGATACCTGAAGACGTTCACCCTGTTGCCGATCGAGCAAATTCAGGAAGCCGGCCAGGCGGTGGCCAGTCACCCCGAGCGCCGAGAAGCTCAGAAGCTGCTGGCGGTCGAGGTGACCCGCATGGTCCACGGCCCCCAGGCCCTGGCCCGGGCCCAGCGAGCCACCGAGGTGCTGTTCGCCAAGGACGCCGACTACCGGCAACTTTCGGCACAAGAACTAGAGGAGGCATTCCAGGGTGCGCCCAGCAGCCGGCTGGACCCTGCGGCCCTGGGCACGCCGGCCGCAGGACTGGTGGCCCTGCTGGCTGAGGCCGGGCTCTACCCGTCGCGGGGCCGGGCCCGTCAGGACGTGCCCAGCGGGGCGATCTGCGTCAACAACCGCGTCGTCCGTGACCCGGCCTACCTGGTATCCCAGGCCGACGTTTTGGCCGGCGGATTCGTCATCCTCCGCAAGGGCAGGAAGCATTTCCACGTGCTGCGCGTCGCACCCGGCTAGGTCGGCCGTCACCCCCGGAAGCCACCCGCGGCCCTCACTTCGCTATGCGTTGGTCGCAGATGGAATCCTGCCTTGATGCCGCCCTGTTGCGCCGGGCTGATCTGCTTGCGGATCCGCACACCGACGTCTGTCGCGTGTTTCACTCCGCGGCCGATGGCGTCGGCGGGCTGGTGATCGAGAAGCTCGGCGACGTGCTGATGGCCCAATTGCACGAGGGGCATTTGCGGATCGACGAGCCGACCGTCAGACGGCTTTGTGAGCTGGCCGCCGACCGGCTCGGGGCTCGAGCGGTTTACCGGAAAGTCTTCCCGCGCAGCCGGGCTGCGGCCGGGCCGGCCATCCAGGCCCAGCACC
>CAYZXK010000017.1:0-11949 GCA_964482395.1 uncultured Planctomycetales bacterium
GATCCAGGCGGCGTTGCTCTGCGGGGCTGCCGTCGCCGTCGCCTCAAGTGGGCTTGTCGGCAGCGGCCAGCCCGGGTCCCCCCCTGCCGGCCTGGCCGCTGCCGACAAGCCCACTTGAGGCGACGGCGACGGCAGCCCCGCAGAGCAACGCCGCCTGGATCGGGGCCAGATGCTCGACGGCCCAGAAGCTGAAGGCCGCCCCGCCCATCAGGCTGCCCGCAGACTCCAGCGCGTACACCTGGTTGAAGCCCAGCGAAGTTTCCGCTGTTGACAGCCGTCCGCTCCGGGCCTCGGACGGACCAATCCGGCAGGCCAGCGGAAAAGCCATGCCCACCAGCGTGCTGGCCGGCGAAATCAGCAACATCGCAGCCAGAATCGTCGCCGGCAGCGGCAGCAGCTCCCCCGGTCCGACCCCCAACCACGCCCGAGCCCCGCGAAAAAGGTACAGTTCGACGCAGATTGCCGCACTCAGCGTCAGCAGCACCGCCACCAGCCCCGCGCCCGCCCGGGAGCAGACCACCGCCGACTCGGCTATCCGGCCTCCAACCAAAGCTCCCACCGCCACGCCGAGCAGCCAGGCGAACAACACCACCCCCCAGGCCAACTCGCTGCCGGACATCAGGACGGTGGCTTCCCGCAGCAGCAGGGCCTGCCCGACGATGGCCTGTGCCCCCCAGGCCAGCACAACCAAGCTGAGCCATAAACGACCTGCGTCCACCCGGGCAGAGCTTGAATGCCACATCTTCCGCCAGAGGCTTATGATATGGCGATCGTCCACCGAGGTGTGCGATGCCAACTTTTTTTCGACGGCATTATGCGAGGCGGCTGGAGGCCGTCGGGCGAACCGAGCAGGCCGTGGGAGCCGTCATCCTGCTGGCGCTGGCCGGCATCCTCACGGCCTACCTGCTCGACCTGGCCACCCACCCAGGCTCCCCGGTAGGGGCGTGGGAGGCGGCCCCGACCGCCCCCGGTGATCGCCTCCCCGACCCCGGCCTGCCCGATTGGATCCCCTGCCGGCAGACCGAGCACTTCACCGCCGACAACCTCTTCGAGAAGATCAATGGCCGAGCGGAAGTCTACTTGCAGCATCAGGTGGCCGGGTTGACCTTCGGGAGCTATTGCCACCAAACCCAGACCGGCCGGACGATTGACGTGTACTGGTTTAACATGGGACGACCGCAGAGCGCTCAAGCGGTCTATGAAACGGAGCGACCAGCTCAGCCCGACCCTGTCCCGATCGGCGACGCCGGCTATCAAAGCGGGACAGCCGTCTTCTTCCGGAAAGGTGCGTCCTACGTGCAGGTGGTACCCAGCGGCCTGGACCCTGCCGACGGCCAGGCTGCCCGCCGGATTGCCGAGCTTCTGGCCGACCGGATCAGCTACCAGAGCGCTGATGGACCGACCAGCGCCGCCAACCCTGGTCCGCGACCATGACTGATCGACCAATCACTCGCCGCGAGTGCCTGGCCCGGGGAGCCGGGGCAGCGGTCGCTGCCGGCCTGGCGGCCGCCGGTGGATTCCTGCTGCACGACCGTGAGGGCCGCGACCCGGCCACCGATCTGCCAAGCGCCGGCGGACTGAGGGATTTCTTCGCGGGCATCGACTTTCCGGCCGGCAGTCCGCGGATCGCGGTGGTCGTCGGTCATGAGCAACGGATCCGGCAGATGGTCCAGGCCGCACTAGCCGCATTGGACCCGGAGCTGGGCTTGAAGCGGTTCGTCGGCCGTGGCGATGTGGTCCTTATAAAGCCGAACGTTGGCTTCGATCGTCCGCCGCATTTGGGGGCCACAACCCACCCCGAAGTGCTGCGCTGGGTGATCCGGCTTTGCCGGGAAGCCGGCGCCAGCCGGGTGATGGTCACCGACAATCCGATCGAATCGCCACAGGCCTGCTTCGCCAAGTCCGGCATCGGCCCAGTAGTGCAGGCCGAAGGGGCGGAGCTGGTGCTGCCGGCCAGCGGGCGGTTCCGAGTGCTCGCCCCATGGCCGGATCCCGCCGGACAGCAGGCGACGGCCGCAAGCATCGACTGGCAGCGCTGGCCCCTGCTGTGGGAACCTCTGGACCAGGCCACCCGGCTGATCGGCCTGGCTCCGGTCAAAGATCACAACCTCGCGGGCGGGTCGATGGCGTTGAAGAACTGGTATGGTTTCCTCGGCGGTCGACGAAGCCAGCTTCACCAGGCCATCCATGAGGCGATCAGCGATCTGGCCCTGCTGCTCAGCCCGACCCTGGTGATCGCCGACGCAACTCGGGTCATGATGCGAAGCGGTCCCACTGGTGGCCGCCTCAGCGACGTCTCCCCGGGCGGCAAGTTGGGTCGACCGGTGCTGGTCGCCTCAGTGGACCCGGTGGCCTGCGATTCCTGGTGCTACCAGAACCTGCTGGACCGGGATCCGGCCGGGCTGCCCTACCTGGAGTTGGCGGCCCGCAAAATCCAAAGCCAAATCCGGGCCGGGCGGCGACGTTTCGGCCAGAGCGATTGGCGCGTGTACGGGTCCGAAGGGAGAATCGCCACGATCAGCGTGTAAGTCCGCCAGAGCGGCGGCCAGAGCACCTGCGGTGACCATGATGCGCGACGCACAGACCGGGCTGCCCGCCGATCGCCCGCCGCGGCTGCTTCACGCTTGCCGCAACGCGCTGCGGGTGACCTCGGTCCGGATCGTCGTTCAGACTGTCACCTTGGGGCTGCTGGTCTCGTTCGTCCTGCTGACCACTTCCTCCAGCCTGGACCGACTGCCGGCACTGCGACACTGGGTGGGCAAGCTGCTGGAAGTCGATCCCCTGGCGGCGCTGGCCACGACGATCACCACTCATCGGCTCTACAAGGCCCTGATCTGGTCGCTGGTCATCCTGATTCCGACCCTGTTTCTGGGGCGGTTCTTCTGCAACTGGATATGTCCGCTGGGCACTCTCAACCAGTTTGTCGGTTGGCTGTCCTCCTCCGCCCGGGCGGGCCAAAGACCGTCGGTCGAGGGGCCGTCAGCCAGCCCGAACCGTTACCGCCGCAGCCAGGCGACCAAGTATTACGTGCTGATCGCTCTGGTGGCGGCGGCTCTAGTGGGCACGCTGCAAACCGGCCTGCTGGACCCCATCTGCCTGATCTACCGGTCGCTGACGGCAGCGGTGTTGCCGGTCGCTCAGATGTCGGCCCCGAACCTGCTGGAAGACCCGCGCCTGCACCAGGGGGCCTGGTTGATCGGATTCCTGCTGCTGGCCCTGTTGGCCGCCAACCTGTTCTATCCGCGGTTCTTCTGCCGCGTGCTCTGCCCGCTGGGGGCGTTGCTGGGCCTGCTGAGCCGCCTGGCCTGGTGGCGCATCCAGCGCGACCCGACCCGGTGCACCGGATGCGGCCTTTGTCTGGCACATTGCGAGGGGGCTTGTGATCCGCATACGCGGCTCCGCCGGGCCGAGTGCCTGGTGTGCTTCAACTGCATCGAGGATTGCCCGGAAGGTGCCCTGAGATTCGGCTGCCTGCCGTCCCGGCAAGGTGAACGAGCCGGACCGGACCTCTCGCGTCGTCAGCTCGTGCTGGCCGGGCTGGCCGGGCTGGTCTTCTACCCGCTGGCGCGCGGCAGCGGGCGGGTCACCCGGGACTTCTCCAGCCGACTGATCCGCCCCCCAGGCGCGCTCGAAGAGCTGGAGTTTCTCAGACGGTGCATCAAATGCGACCAGTGCATCCGCGTCTGTCCCACTAACGTCATCCAGCCGGGATGGTTCGAGGCGGGGCTGGAAGGGCTTTGGACGCCGGTGCTGAACTTCCGGATCGGCCATTGCCAATTGAACTGCACGGCTTGCGGGCAGGTGTGCCCGACCGGCGCGATCCGGCCGATCACGGTCGCGCAGAAGTTGGGGCTGGGAGAGATGACCGAAGCCGGGCCGATCCGTCTGGGGACTGCTCATGTCGATCCGGGCCGGTGCCTGCCGTACAGCGCGGGGATCGCCTGCCAGGTATGCGAGGAGGTCTGCCCCACCAGCCCCAAGGCGATCCGGGTCGAGACCCTGCCCGGTCGGCAATTCCCGGTGCCCAGGGTAGATCTGAGCCTGTGCATCGGCTGCGGGTTGTGCGAGCGCGAGTGTCCAGTGGCCGGCGACCGCCGAGCGATTTATGTGACCGCCGACGGCGAGACCCGCTCGCAACGCTATTCGCAGGCCGACCGCAACCGCTCAGTTCGACTGCCCGCGCCGCCCCGCTCAATCCCCAAACAGGATCGGCTCCCAGAATGACCGCGTAAACGAGGGCGGGAAGCGGGCACTTTCGGCAGGAATCATCGGTATCCGCACCGCCAGTTCGGGATGGCGCAGGGCCTCGGTGAGGTAGGCGGATGTCTCTGCGACCAGGCGCACCCGCATTTCCTCCCAGGTCTCGAAATGTAGCTTGAATCGACGCAGGTCCATGACGGAGCCTCGTCACTCTGCGCCGCCTCCCGCGGCATCTCCGTTTCGGCCGCGGTAGAACCAGAGCGTCCCGACCAGTCCGAGGCCGACCATCTCCACCGGCAACGCCCGGCTCAGCGCCCAGGCCGGAATGATATTGAGCTGGCATCCGGGCGGCAGTGCCAAGCCCGGGCGGATCGCGGCCGCCACCAGGCCCACCACGCCCAGCACGAAGGGGGCACCCGCACACCACAGCAGGACGGTCTGGTCGGCCGCCCCGGCATCATTCGGCGGCGGTCCGCCCCGCGACGAACCCCCGCCTGACCCGCCGACCACTCCAAGGCTGGCGAGTTTTCGACCTGCCAGGCTGCCGGCCAGCGAGCCAACCAGCACCGCGAAGCAAACTTGGCCGCGGTAGGTCCTCGCCATCGCCGGCCCCATCAGAATGCAGATCGCCACCCCGCCCAGGACGGCGGTCACCAACAGAGCAACCACTCCCTCCCGCCAGGCGCCGCGCCCCACGCCGATCAACGCTCGCATCAGCTTCCCCCGCAGCGGAGTTCCAGGCTGCCGACCTTCCCGAACCAGGCCGGCAATCACCATGGCGCCAGCCACACCCGCGATCAAATACGCGTAGTCGGGGAGCAGTCTCCAGTATGGGCCTCCCACCGGCGGGCCGGGACGCTCGTTGCACAGGATCAGCCAGTCATCCATCGTGCCCCCGGTCCGACCACGTTCGGCCGCCACCAGCACCAGGGCCAAGCCGATCGCCAGGAGCAGTCGCCGATGGCTCCGCTCCTGGTCGATCAACGTGGCTATGCCTGCCCCCGCCCAGATCGCGACAACCAGAAGCAGGCCGGCCGCCGGCCCGTATGGGGAAGGCGAAAGCACGATTGGTCGCTCAACGCCGCGCGGCAGCACCGCCGCAATGGCCAAGTGGAGCGGCACGAGAAACGCCGCAGTCGCGGCGGCAAACCGCATCCGCCCCAGCCAGACCGAGCGGCGGCCGACGCTCTGAGTGATCGTGGTCATAAGCCTAGGCTACCCGCCGGCGGCCAGGGCGGTCAACCGAATGCCGGCCGGCTGGGGCCCGGTTTGACAGTGACTTGCCCGGCCCTATAATCGCGACCTGAATTTGAGCCAACCTGCGGCGCAGCAAGCTCAGGCCAGTGCCTGCGCCAGGTGGAGGTAGCTATGCTCGGGTCCGGCGCATCTGCTCGCTGCGCGGGGGCTTTCTTAGCATCGCTGTTGCTGATAGCCGCTCCGGGGGCTGCCCAGGTTCAGACACCCGCTGAAGGCTTCGTCACCGGGGCTGCCGCCCTGGCCTGGGAAACCTGGCAGGCCGCCATGCAGGCCATCCTGGACCACAACCCCCAGCAGGCCGAAACTCTTTTCGGCCAGCTTCTGGCTGAAGACCCCTCACCTTTGCGGATCGCGCTGCTGGCCGACCACACCGTACAGCGAACCGCGGCCGGCGGCGCAATTTTGCTGCTGGAACAGGACCTCGAGGCGGGCGCGGCCGGCCCCAACGGCCAGGCCATCGGCCAGCGGCTCGAACTGGGCCGCGAGCAAATGAATGAAGCCGACGACGGCTGGTACTTCTGTCAGATCGGCCGCTTCGACGTGGCCGACGCCAACTTCCGGGCCCTGCTGGCATCCGACCCTGACCCAGTCGCACTCCTGGAGCTGGCCGAGCGGGTTCCCAAACGCCGTGAAATACTCATCCAGCTCACCGACCACCCCACGGTCGGCGAATCGGTGCGAGCCATTCTCCGACTGCTGGCTCGTGGCGAGCTCGCCGTCAAGGCCGACCTGGTCCGCATCAAGGAGAACATCGAACGACTCGGCGGGCCGCCGCGCGGATTCGAGAATGCCGTCGAGGCGCTTAAGGACTCGGGCGAACACGCCATCCCGTTCCTAGTCCAGTACCTGCGGGACCCGGCCAAGAAAGACCTCCTCCGGCCGATCGTGCGATGCTTGCCGCTGATCGACCGTCCGGCAGTCAATCCGCTGGTGATGGCGCTCCGCATGGACGACCCAAGCACCAAGCGGTACATCGTCGAGGCCCTGGGCAAGATCGGATATGCCCAGGCGGTCCCCTACCTGCTCCAGCTCCGCCAAGACTCCCACACCCCGGAGGTGGTTCGCAGCGCGGTCGATGAAGCCCTGGATGCGTTGCAGCAGCGCGGCGTCGCGGTAGATCGCCAGATGCCGGCCGCGTCCGCCTTCTTCGAACTGGCTCAGGAGTACTACGCAGACAAGCCATCCCTGGCGGCCGACAGCCGCTTGGAAACCGCCAATGTGTGGTATTGGCGGGACAACCTGGTGCAGAACGTGCCGGTGCCGACCGCGATCTTCAACGAGATCATGTGCATGCGCTGCTGTGAGGAGGCTTTGCGGCTGGATCCCGGGCTCAGGCCAGCGCTGGCCTTGTGGCTGGCCGCCAACTTCCGACGCGAAGCCGAGCTGCGCCCCGATCAGGTGGATCCCACGCGGCCCGCAGGTTACCCCCCCGCCGCGTACTTCGCCCAGTCAGCCGGGCCGCAGGTTTGTCTGGCGACTCTGGAGCGGGCCATCCAGACCCGTGATCCGGCGGTCGCGCTGGGCGCTATCGAAGCCCTGCGCAAGACCGCCGGCCCGGCCAGCCTGGTCGGCGACGTCCAGCAACGCTTGCCATTGGCCGAGGCGCTCTCTTTTCCCGACCGGATGGTCCGAATCCAAGCCGCCTTGGCATTAGCCTATGCCCGGCCCACCCGGCCGTTCTTCAACTACCAGAACCTGATGCCGGTCTTGTGTGAAGCCCTGAGCATCCACGCCGGCGTCCACAACGCCTTGGTGGTGGACCCCGACTCGGCTTCCGCCACGGCCCTCGTCGCTGCCCTGCGGGGCCAGGGCTACGAGGTTCTCTCCGACGCCTCCCTGTATGACGGCCTGCAAAAGGTCCGCGACCAGCTCCCGGCCATCGACGTCATTCTGATCGCTTCCGACATCCAGAAGCCCGGTCTGACCGAAGGACTCAGCGCCCTGCGCGGCGAGTTCCGCTTTGCCGCCACTCCGGTGGTCCTGATCACCAAACCGGGGCACGCCAGCCTGATCCGTGACTTGCGGGGAGCCGACCACCGCCTGGCCGCAGTGTCCGCCAGCCCCGAACCTGCCGATCTGGAGCGGGCCATCGCCCTGGTCTCCCGGGCCGTCGGCGCCAAGCCAATCACCCCCGAACTCGGCGCTGGGTTGGCGATGGAGGCGGCCGAGGCGCTCCGCCAACTGGCGCTCACCGACAACCCCGTCTTTAACGTATCCGACGCCGAAGCCGCTCTGCTCGATGCGTTCAAGACCCACAACGTCGACCTGCGACTGGTGATCGCCGAAACCCTGGGGTACCTGGGCTCGGGCAAGGCCCAAGGGGCCATCGCCTCCCTCGCCTTGGATCCCGGGCAGCCCGAGGAAATGCGGGTCAAGATGTTTCTGGCGTTGGCGGAGGCTGCCAAGCGACGGGGCAATCTGCTGGCCGCTGAGCAGGTCCAGCAGATCGTGAAAATCGCCGAAGGCGAACCCAACCTGATTATTCGTCAAGCCGCATCCTGCGCGCTGGGAGCGCTGAACCTACCGGGAGAGCCGGGCAGCGCGATTGTTCGCAATCAATACCAGGGCTAGGAGTGGCCTATGTTGGCCGGTTTGTTGCCCATTCTAGTGCTGACAGCGCTGACTCAGGCGGCCGAAACGACCATGGCCTCCGACCGACGACCTTCCCCAAAGCCGGTTGCCTGGGAATTGGAGTTCAAGTTCCTCGACCCCCGGCCGATCGAGGTTCAGTTGCCCGGCTCGTCGCAGCCGGAAGTCTACTGGTACATGGTGTATACGGTCGTGAACCCCGGGCCGCGGAGCCAACGCTTTTTCCCAATCTTCCAGATCGTGACGGAAGACCTGCGCGTCCTGGATACCGACCTGGGCATCAGTCCGCTGGTCTTCGACGCGATCGCCGAGCGCCACCGGACCACCCACAAATACCTGGTCGAGCCGAGCAAGGTGATCGGGGCGTTGTTATCGGGCGACGACAACGCCCGGGAATCGGTGGCTATCTGGCGGCAGATTGACCTAACCCAAAATAATTTCTGCATTTACATCGCGGGCCTGAGCGGAGAGAGCCGGTTGATCCCCAACCCGCGCTATGACCCGGACCGGCCCCAAACCCAAACCCTCACCGCCCCGGACGGCCGTCAGCAGGTAGTCGAAGTCAATCCGCGGCACTTCACCCTTCGCAAAACGCTGGCGATCCACTATACTATTCCCGGTTCGCCGCACGCCCGGGCGACCGCCCTGCCGCAGCGCGGCCTGGTAGAGTGGATTATGCGGTAGCATCCGGTTGCTGCCGTGCGGAGGGCCTTATCAGGGCCGTTAGGACTGAGAGACGCAGATGGCACACAAGAAAGGGCAAGGTTCGACGCGCAACGGGCGCGACAGCAACCCCCAGTTCCGGGGCGTGAAGCTTCACGGCGGCCAGATCGCTCGAGTCGGAAGCATCCTGGTCCGACAATGCGGCACCCCGTTTAAGCCGGGAAGACACGTCGGCCGCGGCCGCGATGACACTTTGTTCGCCCTGGTCGACGGCGTGGTCCAGTTCCACGGGCGGTGCGTGTCGGTGATTCCCATTTCCAACAACGCCTGAATGCGGGGGAGCTAAACCGGTCAACGCCCAGCCGCACACCGGAGCGGTAGCCCGTACCGCTGCGCCAGGCTAATCCAATCACCCGACCCTCCGACCAACCGCTGCCAGCAAGCCGGCGGCCACACCCAGAAAAACCACCCCCGACCCACCGGCCGACACGAACGGCAGTGATATCCCCTTGGTGGGAATGCTGTTAGTGACCACCCCCACGTTCATGGCCGCCTGAAGGCAGATGGTGAGCGTGAGGCCCAGAGCCAGCAAGCGGCCGAAGGGATCCGGCGTGTGGGCGGCAATCCGCCAGCCGCAGCCCAGCAAGAGCACGAACAGGATCACCACCGCGATCCCCCCTACCACTCCCAGTTCCTCGCAGATAATCGCCAGGATAAAGTCATTGTTGTCCTGCGGCAGGTAGCCGTACTTTTGCACGCCGGCACCCAGCCCTCGACCCAACCACCCCCCCGACCCGATCGCCAGCAAAGCCTGCTTCACTTGATACCCGGCCCCGGCCGGATCGGGAGCGCTGGAGAGAAACGTCTGGATACGTTCGATCCGATGGGGCTTTATCACGACCAGGCCGGCACCGGCGACTCCGGCCAGGGCGACCAGCAGGGCCAGATGAGTCCAGCGCGCCCCGCCGACACATAACAGGACGAGCATAACCAGTCCCATGAGGGCCGCAGTCCCATAATCTTCAATCCCGGTAAGGCCGACCAGGGCACCACCGGTGAGCATCGCCGGCAGAAAGCCCCGTCGAAGATCCCGGCTTGCCGGGGTCCCAGGCGAGCCCGGACCCGCCCCGGCCGGCCCCGGCCGGGTGAGCAGCGCCGCCAGCCAGATTACCAGGACCACCTTGGCCAGCTCGGAAGGTTGGAATTGGATGATGGGGGGCCCGCCATAGACCAGAATAGCCCGCCGTGCTCCGAGAGACTGGTGCCCAATCCCCGGGATGAAGACCGCGACCAACAGCGCCAATGCCAGAGCCAGCAGAAGCCCGGCTCGCCAGCCGTCCTTGCGGCGCTGCCAGGCCAGCACACGGTAGTCCACGTGGGCCGCGATCAGCATTGCCAGGAAGCCCAGAAAGGCGAAAACGCCCTGCTTGAGCGGCGATTCCCACCAGGACCGCCAGTTCAGGCCGACCTGGTCCAGGGTGGCCGACGCGGAATAGACCATCGCCACGCCCAAGGTCATCAGCCCGCCGGCCACCAGGATAACGGTCGGGTCGTACAGTCGCGGGCCGAACCGGGGACAGGAATGGGCGGAGCCGGCGGCACAGTCGGCACGCATCGGACTACCTCAGTTTAATGGTGGCCAAAGCGAAGGCCGCGAAGAGGGCCGCCAGCAGCCAGAAACGAATGACGACCTGGGTCTCGGTCAGACCGCCCAGGTGGTAGTGGTGATGGAGCGGAGCGCAACGGAAGACTCGGCGGCCGCCGGTGGCCTTGTAGACGCAAACCTGGATCAGCACCGAGGCGGCCTCGATGACGAACACACCGCCGACGATCAGCAGCATCAGCTCCAGCCGGGTGACGATCGCCACGTATCCCACGAGCCCACCCAGCGGCAAGGCGCCGGTATCGCCCATGAAGACCTGAGCCGGGTACGCGTTGTACCACAGGAAGCCCAAACAGGCCCCGACTACCGCCCCGCAAAGAACCGCCAGTTCGGCGCTGCCTGGAATATGATAGAAAAGTAGCTGCCGCGAAAGCTCCTCGCTGCCCACCACGACCGCGAACACCATGAAAGCGACCGCGGTGAGCACCATGCACCCGCTGGCCAGCCCATCCATTCCGTCGGTCAGGTTGACCGCGTTGGAAGTGCCGGCAATGACCAGGACCGCGATCAGCACGAACGCGGTGCTGCTGAGGGGCAACGGATGCTTGTAGAACGGGAGGCTGAGCACGTTGTAGAAGGCACTGACCCGGGCCTCCAGGTCCCCCCAACGCGCCTCAGCCAGGTTGGCCTCCCCGAACCGGTAGATGAAGACCGCGAGCATGGCACCCAGGCCGATCTGGAAGACCAGTTTCTCCCAGGTTCTCAGGCCCGAGCGGGTACCCGATCGGCGGCTGGCGGTGAGTTTCAGCCAATCGTCCACTCCCCCCAGCACCGCCAGCCAGATCAGGCAGAACAGCCCCAGCGTGATGTAGAAGTTGCGCAGGTCGGCCAGGAGCAGCGCGGTGAGCAGAATGGCCAGGGCGATCAGGATTCCGCCCATGGTCGGCGTATTGACCTTGCTGCGCGTGGCCCGGTTGAGAGCTTCATGGTCGAATTCCGGCTGGTCGCCGATCTTCATCTGCACCAGCTTGCGGATCATCCAGGGTCCCAGGGCCCAGACGATGAAGAAGCTCAGCAGCATGGCCAGAGTGGCCCGGAAGAGCGGGCTCTCGGGTGCGTAGCCTCTCAGCCTCCACCCGACGTTCCAGAGGTACCACAGGTAGAGCATGTCAACCGACCGGCGCGGTCTCCAGCCGCCGGCGCAGGGGCTCGATGAGCCGATCCAGTTCAACCGCCCGCGAAGCCTTCAACAGCACCACATCCCCCGGCTGCAAGCTGCCCGCCAGCCGCTCCAGACACTCGTCCACGTCTCGGCAGCGTTCCACGCTGGGCCCGAACAGCCCACCCTCGGTCAGAACCTGGCTGGCTCCCGCCCAGCTCTGACCCACCAGAACGACGCGTTGGACGTTCCCGTCCCGCAGGCGCCGGGCGACCCGACGGTGCATGTCCGCCGACACGGCCCCCAACTCTCGCATTTCGCCCAGCACCGCAATCCGCCGCCCGCGGCAGGGCATCTGCTCCAGGACGTCGATCGCGGCCGCGGTACTTTGCGGATTGGCGTTGTAAGCGTCGTTGACGATAGTGACCCCGCTGATCTCCAACACCTCGTTGCGCATGGGCGGGGCCACGAACGACTC
>CAYZXK010000018.1:0-2143 GCA_964482395.1 uncultured Planctomycetales bacterium
GACCACCAAGCCGCCACTGCGGATCGGCTGGAACAACTTGAGCCTGGTTTTGGAGACGGGTTTTGATGAGGTGCCGACCATAACCATACCGGTCGCGGCTCACGCCCAGCCGCGAGTGGTCGCATTCCCGTCCACTATCGCGGTCACGCCCGATCAGACCAAGCCGTTCCAGAAGATAGTCCGGGTGGACCATCCCAGGGACCGGCCGCTGAAGATCCTTGATCTCAAGAGCAGCCTGGATTCGATCAAGTGGGAGATTGTGGCGGTGGCGTCGCTGCCGGCCGAGGCTCCGCGGGCTTTTGAGCAGATTCGGCTCTTTCTGCCGGCATTTGCTGATTTTCCCGCTGAAGGAGCCAAGGTCGAGATCCTGACCGACGACCCGGAGCCGATTTATCAGAAGTTGGTGGTGGACATCGTCAAGCAGGACCAGTTAATCACCGAGCCGCGGCGCCGATCGGCTCAACCCCCGGCTTCCTCCGAGCCGGACACGGAGACTTCCCAGTAAACAAAATCGGCGGCCGCGCACCCGTGGCGTGCGGCGATAGTGCGATCCGGCCTGGAGGGGCCGGCAAGGAACATGGAATCTGGAGCAGAGCGATGATGAGCTTTTATCGGCCGGGCCGACCGGCTCGTTGCGCGGAGCGTGCGGCAGGCGCGCTTGCGGAAGCGATCGGCAATCTCGCGGGTATTTGTGGAGCGTGCATGCGGGCTGGGGCACGCCGCGAAGGCGCGACCCTGGCATACGCCGTGTGGGCTGCCGCTTGGGCTGGAGCCTGGGCGCTGGCCCAACAGCCTTTGACTGCCGCCACCCGGCCGCAGTCCGCCCCCGCCACCGCTCCCACGGGTGAGGCTGGTCCGGACAGCCCGCGGCTGGAGCTGGACGCCACCGAGTTCGATTTTGGCGAGATTTGGCAGGGCATGCCGGCCGACCGCGAGTTTGTGGTCCGGAACTCCGGGGGCTCGCCGCTGACTCTACAGGTCGCCAGCTCTTGCGGCTGCACGGTGGTCAGCAAGCCCAAATCTCCACTGGAGCCGGGGGAGACCACCCGGTTCACGGTCTCTTACAACACCAGCCATCCGGGCCCGGCCAGCAAGCGGGTGACGGTGAACACGAACGATCCGGCCCGGGCGGTGGTTGAGATTCCGGTAAAGGGCACGGTCAAGCCGTTGTACGTGGCTACGCCGGGCGACCGGATTTTCTTCGATGAGCTGGACAGCGATTCGATCCAAACGCGGACGATCCGGCTGGAAAGCAAGTACGACAAGCCGCTGAACCTCAAGCTCAAGAGCGGACAGGAGTTCGAGCCGTTCGAGGTGGAGTTCCGAGAGATCGAAAGCGGCAAGGTGTATGAGTTGAGCGCGACGACCAGGCCGCCGCTGAAACGTGGCGGGACCACGGTCCCGGTAGTGCTGGAGACCGACCTGGAGAAACCGTCGGAGCTGACCCTGCACGTGATGGCGAACGTACCGCCGCGGGTCGAGGTCATTCCACCCCAAGTGTTCGTCGGCTCGAACACCACCCAGCCCAGCCAACAGGTCATAAAAGTCCGCTACCCGGCCAAGCGTCCGGTTGCGATCAAAGAAGTGAAGGCCACTCCTGAAACCATACATTACGAGGTAGTAACGGGGGTGCAGCCGCCGGCCAGTCCGAACTGGGCCTATCACGAGATACGCCTGACGCTGCCGGGGTATGAGGACCTGCCACCCAGTGGCGCCAAGGTGGAGATCCTGACCGATCAGGAGGACCCGGAATTCGCCAAGCTGGTGGTCCCCATCGGGCGGCAGATGCAGCGGCCGGCCAAACCGGGGCCCGGGGCCAAGGTGAAGGGCGGACAGGGTCAGCCGGGAGCGCCCAGACGGCACATCTATGGCCCAGTACCCGAATCGCAGCCTGTCCAAGGGGATGAGCAGTAGACAACCAGCCAGGTAGTCGCCGGGGGCGACCGGCCTGGGGCACCATGCCGTCAGCGGGCGGGCCGAGGCCGCGGGCGGGTCCCACACGCCCGGGTAACGTCAATTCCCGTGTGTAATTGTTGCGGGTTAAGAAGGGCATTTCAGGCCACACCGCGGACCTCCCGGAATTCTTTGCAGACCCGCGTGGCGTACTTGGCGTTGTAGTACGCCACCAGACCGTACACGATCC
>CAYZXK010000019.1:0-4052 GCA_964482395.1 uncultured Planctomycetales bacterium
CCTCGAACGTGTGCGGCACGATCCTTCCGGTGGCGGAAATCGCGGCCCTGCATGGGCGAGGGCCGCGATTTCCGCCACCGGAAGGATCGTGCCGCACACGTTCGAGGCATGGACCACGACGATCAGCCGGGTTTGCGGCCGGAGGCAAGCTTCGACCGCCTCGACAGTCAGTTGGCCGTCCTGGTCGCAGGGCACGATGCTGACCGACACCCCGCGATTCTCCAGGGCCCGCAGCGGCCGCATGACCGCGTTGTGCTCCATCCCGCTGGTCACGACATGGCTTCCAGGCGGCAACAGGCCGGCCAGGACGAGGTTGATCGCCTCCGTCGCGTTCAGCGTCAAGACAATTCGAAGCGGGTCGGGCAGCCCGAGCAGCTCGGCCAGGGCCAGGCGGGCCTCGAAACGGACCCGCTCGGCAGCCTGAGCCAGCCGATGCCCGCTGCGGCCGGGAGTGGCTCCGACCCGGAGGAGGTAGTCGGTCATCGCCTCGGCAACCGGAGGGGCCTTGGGCCACGAAGTGGCGGCGTTGTCCAGGTAAATCATGATTGGTCGGCAGCCGGCTACTTGCGAAGCGTCAACTCGAAGGTGCCGCCCTTGTCTTCATAGCTGGCTTCCCAGCCCAGCTTCTCGGCTGCCCGGAGGCAGTTCTGAAGCTGGGTGACCGTATCCACCAGAACCAGCACCTCGCCCGCCCCGGCCTGCTCCAGGGCCCGGCGGGTCAGCATGACCGGCTGTGGACAGGACAGGCCGCGAGCATCCACGGAAATAGCCATCGTCTCACCTCACGGGGGACAGTTTCTCACGACCCAAGAATCCGATTACACACACCAGGATTAGTCCCATGACTACGATCCACGGCGCCAGCGGCCCGTTCCCGGTCATCTGGAAGTTGTGGGAGACCGCGGCACCGGTCAGCATGCCCAGTACGAAGACGGCGGCGTCCCCATCACCCTCGCCGGAGAGGAAGATTTGCCGCCCCGGGCAGCCGCCGGCCAGGGTGAACGAAAGCCCGGCCAGCAGCATGCCGGCAAAGTTCAGCCAAGCCACGGTGTGAGCGGCCGGCTGCATGATCGGCTTGCCGTCGGCGCCCGAACCAAGCGTGAAGCCCGGATGAAACTGCCTGTAAACCAGGTTCAACGCGAAGGCGGCGACCAGAAAGGCCAAAGCTCCACTGAGCAAATGACTATCCCGCATCAGAATGAAGTCGCGTACTCCCCCGACCGTGCAGAACCGCGTGCGCTGGGCCAGGAGGCCGACGATCAGGCCGACCACGATCGAAACTGCCACCGGGGCCGCGGCCGCACCCGGCCCCCTCTCGCTGCGGAACAGGGCGGCGCCCTCTCCGAACCGCGGATAAATGATGGTCAAGGCCAACAGGACAACCATTATGAACGGCATGGCCAGCCCGGTCAGCGTTCGGCTAGGGTAGGAGCGCCCCAGGCTGAAACCCCAGCGCAGAAACCCTACCCCGACGGCAATGCCGGCAATCAGCCCGATGATGCCCAACACCGCGTTCCAGTCTCCGCCAGCCAGACGCAACATCGCCCGCCAGGGGCAACCCAGGAAGACCAGGGCCCCGATCATGGCCAGCATGCCCAGCAGGAACCGGACGACCGGAGCCGAACCGCTGCGTGGTCGGAACTCGCCGAATAGCAGGGCAGCCAGAAACGCCCCCAGGCAGAAGCCTGGTATCTCCGGGCGCAAGTACTGAACCGCGGCGGCCCGATGCAACCCCAGGGCCCCGGCAATATCACGGGTGAAGCACGCCACGCATACCCCCATGTTGCCGGGGTTGCCGAGCTTCTGGAGCGTCGCGGCCAGGCCCCCTAGAATCAGTCCAACCAGGACGATCCCGGCCCGGGATGTAAAAAACGTTTGCGCACGCATCATGCATCAAATCTCCTTAAAGGCCATGATATACCCATTGACGCAGCCGCCTCACCTGGCGGACGCGGCACGTCCGCGACGCGGGCGGCTCACCGGCCTGGATGTGAACTGTTAGCGAACGAGGAAACCGTCGAGTGATGCAATATCGGCGCTGCGGGCCGCACAGGCAGACTCGCCCATGGGCCGAGCCGGCTGGTGGTTTGTGCCCTGGACCAGGGCTGGGCACCAGCTCAGTCATGTGCGCCGGCGCACCGGCATGGATAGCGCCTCCACAATCTCGAACCTGTACAGCAGCATATCAGCTCGGCCAGCCGGGCCATAGCCCGCAGGCATTCAATTCGTATCGAACGAACCCGGCCGCAGCCGCACGCTGGGCCGTCCGGGCTGGTCAGCCAGTCGCCGGACCAGCACTGCCAACACCGCCGACGACTGCACCGTCCCCCGACGGTCCACCACGTCATAGGTGTCGCCGGCCTGGTGATAGTACCTGCCGCCCGGTCCGATATCTCCAGCCAAAGCCACCGCACAGACCCCCTGGTCTACAAAGTAGCCCTGGTCGCTGCCGTGCCCCGACCAGTGGGCGAAGCTCTCGCTCAGCTCGTAGCCGGCCAGGTCGGCAAGCAATGCTCGCAGGAAGGGCTCGATTTCTCGGTGTCCAAACAAAACGAATCGACGCGGAGAGCCGGGCATGTCCACGTTGACCACCGCGACGATCCGGTCCATCTCATCCAGATGGTCCTCAACGTAGGCTTGACTGCCGGCCAGGCCAAGTTCCTCGCCCATAAACCAGATGAAGCGGACCGTGCGGCGTGGTCGCCAGCCGAAGCGGGTCAGAGCCCGGGCGGTTTCCAGGATGACTGCCGAGCCGGTCCCGTTATCGATCGCCCCCTCGCCCAGATGCCAGCTATCCAGGTGGGCACAAACAATGACTATCTCATCGGCCTGGGGCCCGCAGCCGGGAATCTCCGCGATCACGTTGCGGGGCCGACATTTCCAGTTCTCGGTTTCGAGCACGATGTTGAGTCGAAGCACCTGACCGGCCGCCAGCCGCTCCAGCAGCTCCGGGTCATGGCGGATCACCACCGCGGGCTCGGGACGGGGCTCATCATGGCCGTTGCCGATAACCGGCTCGTGGTCCTCGCGGGCCATGACCACCAGGCCGGCGGCCCCGTGCTGGCAGGCCAGGCTGAGCTTCTGGCTGCGGGTCAGGCCACCGTCGGCCACTAGTACCAGTCGGCCGGCCAGTTCGGGTCCGCGGGCGGCGAAGTCCTCCTCCCTCGGGTCGCCCAGGTCGATCAGCTCCGCCGTCACGCCCTCCGGCGGAGTGCTGAGGGTTCTGGACAGGGCCACCGCTCCTTCCAGCATTCGAGGCGGATCGTCCAGCAACGTCACCTGGGTCCGCCGAACGGTCCAGCAATGCATGTCGAAAGGCTCGAAGCGCACTCGCTGCAAGCCGTAGGCTCGGGCCTTTTCCGCGATGAACTGCTCGGCTTTCTGGGCCTGGGGCGTTCCGCTGAGTCGGCCGCCGGGCATGGCCAACTCGCGCAAATTGGCGGAGAACTCGGCGTGCATCATCACTTCGCCGATCAGCAGACGGTCCAGCAGGTCCGGCCGGGGCAGTTGACAACCGGCCAGCAGGTACAACCCGCCCGCCACGGCCAGGGGTCGAAATCTAATCCGACAGCCCACAATGCAGCCCCTCAGCGACTGAAATAGTCGACGATCCCCTGGGCGATGGCCGCGGCCAGCCGCGCGTGGTAGCTAGAGTCGCTGAGCTGGCGTGCCTCTGTGGGGTTGGTGAGGAACCCGCACTCGATCAAGACCGCCGGTCGGCTGTGGGCTACCAGAACGCGGTATCCGGCCGTCTGCACGCCCCGGACCTGGAAGCCGGCCCGCTGAAGCGCGTCGGCGATCCGCCCGGCCGCCATTCGACTCTCGGCCGCCGCTCCCCGGGCCACATAGATCGTGACTCCCTGCGCGCTGCTGCGTCGCGCCGAGTCCGCATGTATGGAAACAAACAGATCCGCCCGCTGCCGATCGGCCAGGGCGGCCCGATAATCCAGCGAAACGAATCGATCCGAGTCCCGGGTCATCACCACTTTGCCCCCCCGCTGCCGCAGCAGCCCGGCCAGCTCCCGAGCGATGCCCAGGTTGATCACCTTCTC
>CAYZXK010000020.1:0-17033 GCA_964482395.1 uncultured Planctomycetales bacterium
CCTTCCTGAGCCTGTGGAAACGGGCCGGAATCTACGAAGTCCGCTATTCTCGGACCAAACCCCGCCGCAGCGGGAGCTGAGCTGCGGCGTGGCACAGCCCGCTGGCTGACCCCGTCGGGCGGTCGCAAGGGCGACATTGGCCGACCCGTCTGCCGGGACCCGCTCGCGGGCTGCAAAGCGTTGTGCAAGACTCGAGCAACCCACCGGGAACCCCGGCGCGGACCGGCGCCGGGGTTCCCGAGGACCGATATCACGGACAATCGATCGGCAGCGGATTAGTGGTCAGCAGGGCCACGAACGGGTTGACGTCGGCGAATGAGGGGTAGGTCCCATCGCCGTTGATGTCGCCGTTTCGCGGGTTGCACCCCGGGTAACTCGACTGCCAGGCCGCGAAGTTGACCATGTAGATCACGAACGGGTTGATGTCGGCGAAGCTGACCTGGCCGTCGCAATTCATATCGCCGACGCAGATCGGCGGGACGCCCGGCTTGGTAGCTCCGACGTACAGCAGCACGTCATAAGCCTCGTCGGCCGGCAGGTTGGGGTTGTAGTAGGTGGAGGTCGGGTCGTTGTAGGTGCCGTCCGCGTTGGCGTCGTAGAGAATCTTCGTATTGAGCACCAGACCGCCGAGGGTAGTTGGATCTTTGGTGTCCAAAGTCGGGCTGGGGGTGGCTCCTAAGTGGGCCATTTCGCTGATGTTTGCGGACCAAGCAGTGCCGGAAGAGACCGAGTCGGCATCGGCGACGCCCATGAAGGCGATGGTCCAGGGCCGGCCGGAGTTCTGGCCCGGGAAGACCATTCCCAGCTCCAGGACCAGTTCCAGTTCCCAGCCGAAGACCGCCGGCTTGTACACCGCGCGGATGAGGGCCGAATCCAGGTCGTCGTCCTGGGTGCCCTCGATCCCGTCCGGGCCGAACCAACGCATGGCCGAGATGAACCAGACGTTGCCGACCGAGTCGATCATCGGGGCGGACATCGACGGTCCCAAAGGCGTGCCGCCGGTGACTTCATACAGCCCGACCAACCGTCCGATCGCGGCCCCGCCGGGCCCGTTGAGGATCGGCTTGCCCGAATTCGGGTTGCCGTACTGGTCGCAAGAGTAGGCTACCATTCCCCATTCCACGGTGCACGAAGCACCGACTCTTGCGGCCGCAATGTAGTTGAGCGGGTTATTGTTGAAAACCTCCGGCTGGTAAACCACCGCCGCGGCCAGTAGCCGCCCGGCCTGGTCGATGTTGAGTCCGATCTGGCCGTTGCCGCCTCGGAAAGCGACCTGGCTGTGGTAGTGATCGAACTCGTTAGTCCCGGACATATTGGTCATGCCGGTGATGTGGTCCACGATGGTAGTCGGTAGGGTGAGTGCCAGCGGGGTGCCGACCACGTTGCCGGTAGGACCCAGGCCCCAGAGATTGATCGTGTCCGTCGGCGCACTGCTCCCTTTCTTGCCCAGGATGGCTGCGGTCCCATGCGTGCCGCCCACGCAGGAATGATTCTTGGTCATATACGACAGGTTCCCGCGGTGATCGGTGACACCGGCGGCCAGGTGTCCGGAAGTGTAAGTGGGCGGATACGCCGCTCCGTAGCCGTATTGATTATTGTAGTTGGTGCCCAGGAAGTACGGCTGGCCGAAAATCGATTCCGGGCCGATGTTCGGCGTGTTGTGCGTGGTCCCGCTTTGTCGAACGAACCACGTGCCCGCATTCGGAATCCCGGCATTATCAATCACGTTGAGCAGTCCGCAGCTACGAGCCAGGACATCGACAGCGAAGACATTGTTCCCGGTCAGGGTGTTGGGCCCCGTGCACTGGTTGCCGTCCGCCCGGAATATCACATTGCCCCAGTCGTCCACCGCCCCGATCCCGAATTGCGACCGGTTCTCGTCCGGGTTGGCCCCATTGATCGCTGCGGTGACCCGCTTGACGTACAGCCGGGTCGGATTGACCGGATCATAGTTGACCACCGCTCCGACAATTCCGTTGTAGGCCCGGTTGTTATCGGTCGTGCCGAACTCGGCGAAGCTGACCGCGAACTGGTTGCCGCTGCCGGTCGGCGAGAGCGTCCCCGGCGGGTTGTTCATGGTTGGATGCACGCCCTGGCCCGGCACGGTCCAAAACTTGTACGTGGAAGCGGGGTAGCCGACCCCCAGGCTTTGCCGGCGACTGATACCCTGGGCCGAAAGCTGGCTGTTGAAGTACTCCTTGGCCGGCGGAATGGCCCCCGCAGTGCTCGACTTCCCCGCCTTCACCAGCGGCCCGACCGCGAATTGCGTGCCCCAGGAGGCCGTGAAGGGAGTCAAATCCACGACGTACTCGGCACACTGGTGACCGGTATTCCAGGGCGACAAGGCGTCCCCTGGCAAATTCCCCAGATTCTTCGAAACGCTATCCTGTGCCAGCCCGGGGACCGCCAGCACGATCAAGGCCCAGATCACTGACCACTTCTTCATGCTGTACTCCTCCTCTGAACTTTCTCACCTGAAAAGCCCAGCCCAATCCTCGACCATGGCCACGACCACGGTTAGGCGCGAGGGTCCGCAGTTTCGAGTCGAACGCCCCCACTCCTTTCGCCCTCGGTTGCTTCGGGGGCCCCGGCCGCCCGGAGCCCACATGTTTCCCTTCCTCCACCCAGCCCTCAGGGCACCACGTAGCCTACCGGTACGTCGGTCATTCCAGAGGACGGATTCTGCACCACGGTGCCGGATGGATACCACAGATGCACCTGCCGCGACTGCCGATCCGTCAGGCGCTCCACATGTCCGTCGAAGAATACGGCGTTGATCAAGCCGCGATTATCATGCGCGTCGCCGGACAGGCACCCGGCTTGTCCGCCGTGTCGGTAGCTGACCGTCAGGTTCTGACCCTGACTCTCCGACCCGTCCGGTACTGGCAGGTTGTCCCAATTCAACGTATCGCTTTTCACACCGTAGGCTTGCGACCCGCAGTACCAGGCGCCCCAGTCGGCAAACGCGCCGTTCCAGTTGGGGATCGGGGCCACCTCGATGTCGATGAAGGTGCTGTAAGTCACGTAGCGTGTGCCATCAGCGGCGAAAATCTTCCGGGCCGCCGCACCCACCCGATCGATGCGAGGCACATAGTCGTCTACCCGGACCTCCCAGTCGGGATAATCGGGCGCCGCCTTGGTCATGACCGGAATGGCCTTGATCTTTTCGTCGTAGCAGAGAACACGCTGATTCCTCTGCCCCCAGTACTGGAAATAGACCGGCATCAGATAGCTCACCGCCGGCCAGGGAGCCTGTTTCTGGAACTCTTTCAGGTCCGGCGCGCTGCCATACAGGCCGGACGAGTAGGTCAGCGACGGGCAGCGGAACTTTTGCAACAGGAACTTGAAACGCTCCGCGCGCACCGAGGGCAATTCGGTCGCTCCAACCAGGCAGGGTGTGATCCAGTCGAAGCTCTGGACCGGGAGCTTGGACTAGTAGAGCGTCGCCGGGTTGGCGTTCATGCTGAACAGCTTGGCCCGGACCGCCGCCCCGCTGGTGTTCAGCCCCGGGATCCAGTCGGCATTCTGGGCCGCATACTCGCCCAGCCCGGTTCCGAGCTGGCGCAGATGCTGAGCACAGACCACCGCCCGGGCCTGCTCTCGGGCCGAACTCAGGCTGGGCAGGAGGATCGAGATGAGCAGAGCGATGATCGCCACCACGACCAGCAGCTCGATGAGGGTGAAGGCTCCTCGGCCGACCTGCCCACCATCGAGGGCCGGACCCGACCCGTTACGGTACCGTTCGAACGGCCAGTGTCTCGGGATCCACATGCCTGTTCTGATCTCCCAGTTCGATGACAGCTTCGCGGTACCTGGAATCCACGTAAGTCACGCCGTCTTTCACATAGGCCGGAAGCAACGTCATCTGCCCGGTCTGGGGATTCTCCGCCGGCAGAACGACGACCTTGTTCCGGTCCAGCCAGTAGGTCTTGCCGGTCGCGACGCACACGAACCGGACACCTTTGGGTAAACGCCCGTGCCCACTCCGTAACTGGTAATAGACCAACCCTCCCAGCGCAGCCACCAGCACCCCGGCCAGCGCCAGTCTGCCGCGATTGCTCGTCCAAAAGCTCGCCATGAATGGCGACTCTCTGATCGTCGAGCCAGGGACTGATGATTAGCCTTCTGCCGGTAGCTCTCAGCTTACTGAAAAAGGGGCCGCTGCCAGCCCGCGCCAATCTCCAGGGGTCATGTTACCCGTTGATTAGTCTGCTGTGAAGAGACGATCAAGGGTTTGGCCGCCGGAACCTAGCCTGGCCGAGGCGGGATCCGTGCCGGGCCGCTGAGCAATTGCCGTGCGCGCTCCACGGGGACCACCGCGGCTGCCGGATCGGACAGTCCGGCCAATCGCTCCAAGCTCCAGCTCGCCTGAAAGTCGAACGGCCCCACCGCCAGCCGGGTCAGCCCAGTCAGGCAGCCGCCGGTACCCAGTCGCAACCCGATGTCGCGGATTAGGGCTCGCACGTAGGTTCCGCGCCCGCAGGCCAGCTCAAACACGATGACCGGCCAGTCGTAATGCCGCAACTGGATCCAATGGATGCGCGCGGGCCTGGGTGCCAGGTCGGGCTGGCGTCCGGCCCGGGTGAGCTTGTAAGCCGGCCGGCCGCCGATTTTCAGGGCGCTGAAGGCTGGCGGGACCTGCATAATCAACCCCTCGAATTCCGCCAGGACTTGTTGGACGCGGCGCAGGTTCGGAGGCTGCGATACCGTGACCGGTCTCAAAGGTCGCTCGCAATCGAAGCTGTCACTGGTCAGGTCCAGGGCGGCCACAGTCCTATAAATCTTCGGTTGTTCCATCAGGGATTCGACCAGCCTAGTGGCACGGCCCAGGCAGACCACCAGCACGCCGTCGGCCAGCGGATCGAGGGTGCCCGCGTGCCCGGCTTTCGGCTGGCCGAGCAGCTTCCGCACCCGTGCCAGGGCTTGAGCGCTGCTGAGCCCCGCCGGCTTATTGAGATTGATGATTCCGTCGAGTGCCGCCATTTTCGCAGTCCGCCTGACTCCAGCTTGCGTGCGGTCGGGCTGATCCACTATTGTGCGCATGATATCCTCCGAGGTCAGGTGAGTTCATGCTGAAGCTGGACGGACGCGCGGCGGCCGGTTGCCTGCTGGTGGGGCTGATGGCCGCGAGCGGGGGTTGCATACGCATGCCGGGCGGCAGCGAACCTGCCGCGAGCAGCCGGGCCGCGACCACCCGCGAGAGCCACACCGGTCCACGGGTCAGCGACTCGGCCCGGCGCTACCCGCTGGATTCCCTGCCCACCTCCACGATAACTATTCGCGGTCACACCTTCCGGGTCTGGCTGGCTCGCGAATTCGATCCTCAGCGGCCGGATGTGGTCCAGGAAGGCCTGATGCACGTTCCGCCGGAAGAGATCGCCGACGACCAGGGGATGCTGTTCGTTTTCTCGGACGAGCGGCTCCGCGGTTTCTGGATGCTCAACACGATCACGCCGCTGGACATCGCCTTTGCCCGAATGGACGGCACGATCGTCAAGATTTGGCAAATGCCGCCGCTGACGCTGCGTACTTTCGGTTCGATCGAGCCGGCCATGCTGGCCCTGGAGGTCAAGCAGGGGACCTTCAGCCGGCTGGGGATCAAGGAAGGCGACCGGATCGAGGTTCCGGCCGACGTGTGGCTGATCCCGGAGCGGTAGGGCGGGGGTTGCAGGTGGGACGGATATGCGAGAGCCCCGGCCGGAGGGTGGCCGGGGCTCGAGGGGAGCTGATCACGACGTCTGAGCTGAGGCTAGCCCATCGACCTCCGGATTCTTAGCAGCAATGGTCCCGCCAGCAGCAGGCCGTAGGCGGCCGGCTCGGGAGTTATCACCGGAGTAACCTCGAACCACTGCTGGTCGGCCGGAGGCAGCGACCCGCTCCAACTGAAGGTGACCGTGCCGCTGAGTATGAAGCCACCGGCCAGCGGCAAGTCGGTCTCGATCAGCAGGTAGTCCGTGGCGGGCGCGAATGCCACGTCGCCGACATCATAGATATTGAACGGAGGCAGGGTGAGCTTGAGGTTGCTCACCAAGACGCTGCGATCGGCCCCGTCCGCAAAAGCGGTGACCAGCAATCCGTTGGTTAGCGGGCTGATACTGACCGGCAGCTGAACCGTGTACACATCGTCGATGCTGATGCCCGCGATGCCGCCCGCGTTGTACACCACCTTGAAACCGTGCGGTACGCCGGAATTCCAGATGTCGAAAGGAACGTGGGCCTCGGCCGGCGGATCCGTCCGCGTCATGCGAAGCTTCTCGGTGTCCCCGCGAGCGAAGAACTCGAAGCCGCCGATTACGTGCGCCTCGACCTCGGCCCAGGTATGGTAGTGTTCGGTGGTGATCAGGGCCGCACCGGCCGGCCCGGCCAACAAGCACCCAATCGTTAGCCCAACCAGATACCTCATGATCCCGCTCCTCCAAGCCCTTTGACGTCTCA
Organism: uncultured Planctomycetales bacterium; assembly: GCA_964482395.1. Lineage (GTDB taxonomy): Bacteria > Planctomycetota > Phycisphaerae > UBA1845 > Fen-1342 > CAYZXK01. The sequence continues at coordinate 6,436 of CAYZXK010000020.1, forward strand.
TTGAGGGGACTTCGTCATGTCGTACACCGCGAAGCAGAATCGGGTGTTTATGGGGTTCAGCCACACGTCGCGGAACGTCACCTTGAACCGATAATCCGACCCAGGCAGTATGTCGGAAGTGATTTCTTGCTGTACCAGCGCGTCTGGGGTGATCAGGATCACTAGCTTGGATGGGTCGAAGTCCGAGGGATATCCAATCAGTGTTATCCGATAGATGCCGTTTTCGCCGCCTACCTTGGCGACGGAATAGCCATATCCGGAGATGGACTGACCAGCGTGGTCCACACAGCCCAGGGCTGCTGCGTAAAGATCCTCACCGTCTTCCCCGGGCGGCCCTTGCTCGCCCTGAGGCCCCTGAGGCCCCTGCTCGCCCTGAGGCCCCTGAGGCCCCTGAGGTCCCTGCTCGCCCTGGGCTCCCTGCTCGCCCTGGGCTCCCTGCTCGCCCTGGGCTCCCTGCTCGCCCTGGGGGCCTTGTTCACCCTGAGGGCCTTGCTCACCCTGAGGGCCCTGAGGTCCCTGCTCGCCCTGGGCTCCCTGCTCGCCCTGGGGGCCTTGTTCACCCTGAAGGCCTTGCGGGCCGGTCACGCCGATCTTACCGGACTCCAGATCGCCGGCCACGGCCGCCGCGGCTTGAGCGGCCAGGTCGTTGGGGTCGATGGGGGTATTGGTGCCCTGGGCCTCGTCGACGAGTTCGGCGGCGATGACCGAGATGGGCAGGCCGAGCAGATCTCGCCCCCAATCCTCCAGGGCAAGGGCACCGGCTCCCGGTCCTCCGAACAGGGGCGAGCAGCCGGTGGCAAAAAGTGTAATCCCCAGCGCCAGGGTGGCCAGGTGAAGCACGCGGACGACGCTCTTGTTTGGCATCGTTGTTCCTCCTATGGGGAAACGGTGTAGCAGGTCCATCAGGCTGGAAGCTGGTGTGAACCCTGCACGTAATCGTAAGGCGATACCGGTCCCGCGTCAACAAATACTTTTCAATAAAAGAGTTACGAAAACGGACCTGGCGCGGTATCGAGCAAATGCTTATCGGATGGGCGCCCCCGAAACAAAATCGTGAGTGGTGGCGGGCGGACTAGGACTTTATCAGAGCATGCGCGACGGACGTTGGACGGGCGGACGACCACGGTCAAAAAGCAACGTTGGCAGGCTCATCGCCAGTCCCCATAAGTCGTACAGGCTCTCGACTTCCCCCCGACAGTTGTACCAGCAGGCGCGACACTTGGCGGCGACCCGATCACGCCGTAGCCGCTGGACTATCTGCCAGGCAGAGTGGCGAAACAGGTCGGCTACCGGGCGACTGCGTTCCTCGACGCATATTGCGATCTGGCCCGTGGAGTCGATGCTGAAAAAGCCGCGTCCAGCCCGGCAGCCCGGAACGCCGCCGTCCAGCGCCATATCGAACCGCGATAGGAAGTATGGATTGCTGAGGAAGTTAGGGTACTTGGCCCGGAGGTTCAGCAGAAAGTCGCTGACCCTGCCATCCGACGGGTGGGCAAAGCGGGTCGTGCCCGTCTTGCGGGCCCCGTACGGTTGAACCATGAAGTACACACCCCGGTCGGCGGCCATTCGGACCATGGGCTCAATCTGGTCGAGGTTGTCGTCCATCAGGACGGCCATCCAGTTGACCCGCTGCCACTTATGTTTTCGGGCCGCAGCGAAGTGCTCGACGGCGGCCAGCGCCCGCTCAAAGGCCCCGGGCATCCCCCGACGCCGATCGTGCCGCTCGGGGACTGCGTAGTCAATGCTGACTGATACGCCCCACAGCCCGGCGTCCATAAGGTCTGCGGCCAACTCGGGCGTGGAAAACCACCCGTTGGTGGTAATGAACGGGAAGTGCCACTCGCCTACTGCGGCGACTATACCCACGATGTCGGGGCGGATCAGCGGCTCACCGCCGGCCAGACTGATCAGCAGTGAGCCGAGCTGAGCCAGCTTGCGCGACCCGACTTCGAAGTCCGCGACCGACAGCTCGGGCGCATCCCCCATCGGATCGGCCCAATACCGGCAGAACAGACAGCGGAAGTTGCAGCGGTAGTTGACCTGCCAGGCACACCAGACCGGGCAGCCCGCCAAGTACGCTCGCAGTAAGTGGAACTTCTTTTCGACTGCCGTTCGGGCCAAGTCGGACCCTCACACTCGGCGCGCCCGCGCTGCCAGAGCCGGCCGGGCACGGGAACCGGCACCGCACGATAGCGGAGCAGCCGGACCGAGGCCGGCGGCCAGCGTGGTTGCCCCGGCACAAAAATATACCGCCGACGGCACCGGGCAACATCAGGGCGACGGCGTGTAAGCGCAGGACGGGGCCGACGACTACAGGAAGTACTCAAGCGATCGGTTGCTATGGTCGATATAAGGCGTGCGCAATACCCCTCCTTACTCTCTCACACCCCGGGACCTGTACTACGGGCCCCGGGCGTTTTTTGGGGGCGGAGCGCAATCGCTCCCGGATGACGGTATCCGGGGGCGACTTGCTGGCCGGTCCTCAGGCCCGTACAAGAGCCCTAGCCCCGCGGAGTTTCACCGTGCCGCTCTCATCCGGGTGGCGTGCCGAAATCGGCCGCAAAGTCCTGCACCTGTGTTCGGCCATCACGCCCATCGTATACCTCTTCGTTGAACGCCCGACGTTGCTGGCGCTGTTGACGCCATGCGTGGCGATAGCGATGGGCGTCGAGCTGCTGCGCCATCGCAGCGCCCGGTTCGAGGGGTTCTTCCGGCGAACGGTGGGCTTCATGGTGCGGGCGGTCGAGTGGAAACGCCTCACCGGCGCCACTTACGTGATGGTCGGTGCCCTGCTGACGGTCTGGATTTTCCCCAAACGGGTGGCGATCCCGGCTCTGCTGGTGCAAAGTGTGTCCGACTCAGCCGCGTCGCTGGTTGGACTGCGCTTCGGCCGGACCCGGTTTCTCGGCAAGAGTTTGGCTGGCAGCCTGGCCTTTTTCTGGACCGCGCTGGTCATCCTTTGGGTTGCGCTTCCGGACTCCCCACTGGTTGGACTGGCTGTCGCTTTGGTCGCCACGATTGCCGAGGCTCTCCCGACCGTGAAATCAGGGCGGCTGGAGCTGAACGACAATCTGACAGTGCCGTTGTCGACGGGGGCCGCGATCTGGCTGCTGGGTGGATAGCGGGCCCGGGGGATGCGGGCGGCCGGCGAACGGCGCTGCACCCGGCCCCGGCGTTGATTATCATGCCCGCCATGAACCACCCTGACTCACCCGACCAGCCGCCCCGGCCGCGATGTCTGCCCTCAGTCGACCATCTGCTGCACCAGCCGGCGATCGAGAGCCTGCTGGCTGACTACCCGCGCAATGAAGTGGTGCATGTGGTACGGGCGGTTCTGGATGAGCGACGCCAGCTTCTGCTCTCCGGCCAGGCAGTGGAGGTGGACGTCCCCAGCCTGGCCTTGGCGGTCCGGCAGCGACTTTATCAGCGGGCACGCCCCAATCTGCGGAAGGTCATAAACGCGACCGGGATAATCCTGCACACCGGGTTAGGTCGGGCGCCGTTGCCCGAAGAGGCCATCGCGGCGATCGCTGAAGTCGCGGCCGGCTATTGCAATCTCGAACTGAACCTTCAGACCGGGCGGCGGGGCGACCGCCACCAGCACCTGCGTGAGTTGTTCCAGGAGCTATGCGGCGTGGAGGATGCGCTGGTCGTGAACAACAACGCCGCGGCTACTTACCTCACCCTGAACACGCTGGCGGCGGGGCGAGAAGTGATCATCTCGCGTGGGCAGTTGATCGAGATCGGCGGCTCGTATCGGCTGCCGGACATCATGGCCGCGGCCCAATGCCGCATGGTGGAAGTGGGTACCACTAACCGGACGCGGATTGCCGACTATGAACGGGCGATCAGCGACCGCACCAGCGTGCTCCTGCGGGTGCACCCCAGCAACTACCGCATCCACGGGTTCGCCGAAAGTGCAGCCCTGGGCGAGCTGGTCGAACTGGCGCGCCGACACAACCTGGTCGTGGTGGACGATCTGGGCAGCGGCTTGATCACTGACGAGCTTCCCTGGCCTGAAACTAAGAGCAGCTCTGGGTATGGCGAGGTGGCCGCCCCCATTTCAGATTGGGCGCGCGGCCCGGCGCTGGAGACTGCCCCGTCAAGCTGGAATGAACCCAACGTGCGGGCCAGTGTCGCGGCTGGTGCCGACCTGATCCTGTTCAGCGGCGACAAGCTGCTGGGGGGGCCGCAGGCCGGCATCATTCTGGGGCGGGCCGAGCTGATCGCCGGCCTGCGCAAGAATCCCCTGGCGCGTACCTTCCGACCCGGGAAGCTGACCCTGGCCGGGCTGGAGGCCACTTTACGCCTGTACCGCGACCCGGCCGTGGCGGTCCGGAGGATCCCGGTTTATCGGATGCTGGCACGCACGCTGGAAGAACTGGAGCGGGCCGCCCACCAACTGGCCCAGCGGCTCTCGGAAGTCGTGTCGCAAGCCACCGTGTTCGTGGAAGCGGATTGGTCCGAGGCGGGCGGCGGGTCATTGCCCGACCGGCCGTTTCCGACCTGGATAGCCGGGCTGCGGCCGGATGGGCTGGCTGCCCAGGCGATTGCCGACGCCTTGCGCCGTCGCGACCTGCCGATAATCTGCCGGCTGCGCGAAGATGCCCTGATCTTCGATCCGCGCACCCTGGAGCCGGATGAGCTGGAGCAGATCCCGGGCGCAGTCGCCGAAGTGATGCGCGAGCTGGCGGAGGGCTGAGATTCACTGGGCGTTCAGGCGGTGCCGCTGACGAGCTTCGGGCTGAAACGACTGGAACTGGCCGTAGGGGCTTTCGTACGCTCCCATGTCCACCCGGCCGTTCTGGATGCGTGGCAGGCCGTCGAAGTCGGACGGGGGCAGGCCCGGGGCCGAATCGTCGCCCGCGTTGACGCAGGGCGAACCCGAGGTCAGGTGGTAGTCGCGGATCCGGTAGCTCGCGCCGCTGCCGACCCACGGCGTGCCCGAGTAAATGGTTTGCCAATCGGCCCAGGCTGTGATCGTGGTTGCGGTATTGGCGACGATCACCGTTTGCCAGGGGTGCGAGGCCGTGGGTTGGAGCAGTTTGCCGACCAGTTCGTTGTCCGCCCAAGAGGCATTGGCGTCGATGAAGGTGACCTGGACGCTTTGCCAGTTGTAGGTCGGGGGTGCGGTCCACACTCCGGTCGAGCCGCCGACGAATTGCGGATTGGCCTGGAGGTTACCCGGCCCGGTCCAGCCGCCTTGCACGTCGCTGTAGCTGACCGGGGGGCTCTGGCCGGTGATCTCATGGGGAGTATCGGCCCATAGGATGCAGTTGGTCAGAATCGGCGAGGCTGCCTGACACACCAGCGCCCCGCCGCCGGGCCCGCCCGAGTTGCCGCTGAAGGTGCAGTTGGTCAGGATTGAGTCGGCGTCCAGGTTGGCCGTCATGGCTCCGCCGCTGGAGGTCCAATTGCCGACCAGCACCGTATTGACCGCCGCCAGGTATCCCTCGGCGAAAACCGCTCCACCGGCGCGCCCGTAGTTCCCCGCCAGCAGGCAGCTCGTCAGCGTGGGGAAAGCGAAGGAAGAGTAGAGGGCGCCGCCGCGCTGCGCTGCGAATGGGGCGCCGTTGCCCGTGAATGTGCAGTTATTGAAGCTGACGGAGCTATCGGTGCAGCTCACCGCGCCGCCGTCCAGGCCCGCCAAACGGCTGATCTGGTTGCCGGCGAAGGTGCAGTTGGTGGCCGTCAAGCTGGCCTGGTTCCAGCAGAATGCTGCTCCGCCCTGAAGCCGGGCCAGGTTCCCGGCCACCAGGCAGTCGTTCATCACCACATAGCCCAGGTCACAGAAGAGGGCTCCGCCGCGGCCGCCGTCGAGTCCACCGCTCCACCACCAGTCAGGATCCATGGCCCAGTTGGAGTTGAGTGAGCATTGAATGAGCGTGACGGTGCCGAACTGGCAGGCTAGGCCGCCGCCGTCCAATCGCGCGGTATTCCACGAGATGGAGCAGTTGTAAAGGGCGACCTCGCTTCCGCCGCCGCAGAGCACTCCGGCTCCGGTTTGGGCCCAGTTGCCGGTGATGGCGCAATCGGTGATCACCGGATGGCTGTCATAGGTGCAGAAGATGCCGCCGCCGTCGGGCGCCGAGTTGCCGCTGATCAGGCAGTTGGCGATCAGCGGTTGGCTGCCCTCGTCGCAGTAGATGCCCGCGCCGGGTGCGACGGCGCTGGTGTTGGCGACTATGGTGCATTGGGTGAGGACGGCCGGGCCTCTGCACCACACTCCGGTGCCGGCGTTGCCGGAGATGGTGCAGGCAGTGAGCGTGAAGCTGGCCTGGCCGGCGGCTGCCAGACCGCGGAAGAGATTGTTCCGGATCACGCAGTCGGCCAGAACCGGCTGGCTGCCGTCATTGCAACCCAGGCCGGTGCCCTGGTTGGCCGAAATGGTGCAATGAGTGAAGGTCGGGCTGCCGCCGTCGGTGCAGTAGACGGCGCCTGAGAGGGCTCCTGCGTGCGACTCAAACACACAGTTCGAGACGACCGGGCTGCTTCGCACCAGGTAGATACCCGCGCCGACCGCGTTGGAGCCCGGCCCGTTGGCATTTCCGGCCCGGATGATCAGGCCGTCGACGACCGTCGAATCTTCGAGCTGATAGCCTGAAACCACGTGGAAGCTGTTGTCGGAGTAGCCGGAGAACTTCGGCCCGTCGTTGCCCAGCAGGTCGCCGCTGAGGATGGCTGGGTACCGCTCGATGTCCCTCTCGTCCGGGTCGATGCCAGTGCAGTCTCCGCCGGGGCAGCCTTGGTACCCGCCATAAAGGGCCAGGCCGCTGAGCAACATGAAGGTCGCCTGCCGGTCACCCGGGCTCACCTGGCCAGCCTCGTCCACATCCGGCTTGTACAGGCCCTGGGCAATGTGGATCTCGTCGCCGGGTCCGGCCGCAGCCAGCGCATCCTGGAGAAACCTGAAGGCGGTGGTCCAGGCCGCGCCGTCGCCGCCCGGGGCCGCGTCGTCATCCACATAGATCGTGCCAGCGTTGCCGATTGACGCCAGGGCCAGGGCGATGCCGGTCGCAACCCGCAGGCCGGCCACGCGGGATGATGCTCGGGGCATGGCTCGGCACGACCCGGTCACGGGTGGCGGCGTCAGCCGGCGCGGTTTTGCTCGCAGCCTTCGGCTGCTGAGCATCAGGCCGGCCAAAGCCAGCAATCCGACTGACGACGGTTCGGGAATTAGTCCTGCCAGTCCGATCAGTCCGGCCATGCCTCCGCGAACCGTGTGGAGCGCGAACTGCCAATCGTTGTCCGGGTTGTAGATCGTGTCGGTCACCTGATGGTAGGTGTCGTTCGACCCGCCCCAGATTTCGTTGGCCGTGTTCTCGCTCAGTTCGATCGCGTCATAACCGTACTGCCAGAAAGAGTAGTGGTCCGAGCCCCAGCTCGCGTCGTTGTGCACCTGGAAAACCAGCGGAGTGTAGGCCGCATACTGGTCGGCCAGGTAGTTGGCCAGCCAGAGGGACGAATTGTTGCTGGTGATGTCCAGGTCGTAGTCCGGGTCGGGATCGATCCAGTCGAAGCCGGGATGAAGAATCATGTCCAGGTTTATGGCCGCGACGATGTTTTCGCCGGCCTGTCGGGCTGCGGCGGCGTATGCCTCGCTCCCGTACAGCCCCAGTTCCTCGCCTGAGAACGCGACGAACCGAATGGTCCCCTCGAACTGATATTGCGACAGAATCCGGGCGGCCATCAGCACCGCGGCGGTCCCGCTCCCGTTGTCATCGCAGCCCGGGGCGTGACTCAAGTCAGTCTCGCAATAACTGTCATAATGCGCACAAATCACGTAGATGTCCTGCGGCCGGGTGGTCCCCGGCAGCTCGCCGATCACGTTCGGGCCGGCGTAGGGCAGGAACGGCTGAAAGCTCACGTTCAGGCCGAACGTGGAAAGCTGCTGGCCGATCCACTGGCCGGCGACCTGATTTTGCGGCGTATACATGAAGCGGGTGGTCAGATAAACCGGCGGATTGCCTGGGACCGGCTCGACGCCGGTCAGCACCCGCAGGTAGCTTTGATACTCCGCCAGCGTAGCCTGGTCGATAATGCTCTGAATCTGATCGGCCGGGGCGATCGACCCGAGGACTACGGTCAAAAGCCAGCCGGCCGCGAGGGTGTGCGTGCGCATTTGGCGTTTTCCTGCCCCCAACGGTTTGATCGAGGCTGCATCAAAAGCTTATAGGTGCCAGTTTTCGCGCCGGTCAAGCGCGGGCTGGTCCGCAGCCGGATTTTTCGAGGCCGGCAGACCCCGACCGGCGTTCACCTGCGGGCGAGTCGGGCGAAGAAGCCCCCATCGTGCCAGTCAGACAGCCGCGGGCCCCAGGCCGGCAAGACACTCTGCTGGGCTTCCAGAATCCAGTCCGGGTTGACTTTCAGGAATGCGGTCAGGATTTGTTCGTTTTCTGCCGGCTCCAGACTGCACGTGCTGTAAACCAGTCGGCCGCCGGCGCGGACCTGCCCGGCCGCCTGTTGCAGTAACTGGCGCTGAATCCGAACCAAAGACCGGAGCTTTTGCCGAGTCAAAAAGAAGCGTGCCTCTGGCCGTCGGGCAATCACCCCGCTGTTGGAGCACGGCACATCGACGAGTGCCGCATCAAAGATTGCCCCGGCGTCGGTGGCTGTTTGCGGCCGGACGCAGGTCAACTTGAGTCGCTGGATGTTCTCGCTGACCCGGGCCAGTCGCCGCGGGTTGGGATCGCAGGCCAGCACCTCGCCCTGGTCGCGGAGGTCCAAAGCCAAGACCACCGACTTGCCGCCGGGTGCCGCACACAGATCGAGCAGCTTCTGTCCCGGCCGCGCTTCCAGGGCCCGGGCCGCGGCATGAGCGGTCGTATCCTGGACGAAGGCCAACCCGTCCGACACCAGCGGGGTATCCACTACCCGCACCGAGCCGGGCAAGAAGGCCGCGTCGCCCACCACCTCCACGCACGGTCCGAAGCTGGCCTGGAGGTAGCTCACGAAGGTTTCCCGGTCAATTCGCAGCGAGTTCCGGTGCAGCACGGTCGGCGGTTTCGCTTGGCACGACCAGGCCACCGCTTCGGCCACCTTCGGCCCGTACCGGGCGACCAATTCCCGGTAGCGATCCAGACGTTCCCCGGTTGCCGCCGCCAAGTAACTGATGCTGTCTTGCTCCAGGCTTGGGTCGGGCAGCACCGGTGCGTTGAACTGGCAAGCCTGATCCCAGCTCACGCGAATCTGGGTCGGATCAAGCCTTCGCCACGGCCCCCGGCGTTCGACGATCGCCCCGCTCAGCCGTCTGAGCACCGCGTTGACCAGACCGGCGGCTTTCCGGCCGGCCAGTTTTCGGGCTAGTTCGACGGCCTGGTCGACCGCGGCATAGACCGGGATGCGGTCCATCCAGATGATCTGGTAGCTGGCGGTCAGCAGGATGGCGTGTAGTCGGCGTCCGCTCCGGGTGGACCGGGGCCCGGCCAGAACCCGGAGGGCATGCTCGATGGTGATTCTGTGTCGTATCGCTCCCTGGCCGATTTCCATCGCCAGGCCGGCCTCGCGCCCGTCGAGCCGGCCCGCGGCGCGCCACTGGCGCAAACGGTTGCTGACAAATTGTCGTCCGGCCAGAGCACCGGCCACAGCCTGCACCGCGGCGGTCCGGCCGTCAAGTTGGGCGGACGGCACGTCCGCGACGCTCATTGCTCCTCCAACGGGACAAGCCGATCCAAGGAGCGGATGCGACGTCCGTTAGCGAACTCGGCGAAGCTCATTCGCCGGCCCCCCGCCGGCTGAACCTCCAGCAGTCGCACCCGCCCCAGCCCGGTTTGCACGGTCAGATCGGCACCGAATGTTCCCGGTGGGCTGGCGTCGGACGGCGGGGCGCTCGGGTCCGCCACCTCGGCCCGGGCCAGCAGCACCCGCTCACTGCGACCCTGGGCACATATCAGTCGGCAGGCCGCCGCCGGCCAGGACCACAACCCGTGGATCCTTCGCACGACGCGTGGGGCCGGTCCGCTCCAGTCGACCGTGCCGTCAGCCTTTGTCAGTTTCGGGGCCCGAGTGGCCTGGGCGTCATCCTGCGGCTGGGGCTGAATGCGGCCGGCTTCCAGCTCGCTCAGGGTTTCCACGATCAGGTCGGCCCCCAGCTCGGCCAGCCGGTCATGCAACTCATCAGCGGTCTCGCGATCGCCGATCGGCGTGGCGCGCTGCCGCAGAATCGGGCCGGCATCCCAGTCTTGGTCGAGCTGAAAGACGGTCACGCCGGTGATCGGCTCGCCGTCCATGATCGCCCGCTGGATCGGAGCGGCACCGCGGTATTTGGGCAGCAGTGAAGCGTGGATGTTCACACACCCCCGCGGCAGGCTGGCCAGGAGGCGCTCGCCGATCTTCTGCCCGAACGCCACTACGATTCCGATCTCAGCCGGACCGAGTATGCCCGGGATTTCCAGGGTGTTCACGTCCTGGGTCTGAATGTGCCGCAACCCCAACTCCTCGGCAACGGCCCGCACGGGAGTCGGCTGGACTCGGCGACCGCGGCCCGTCGGACGGTCCGGCTGGCTGACGACGGCGGTGATCTGGTGGCCGGCCCGCAGGAGGGCCCGCAAGGCCGGCAGGCCGAACTGGCCGGTTCCCAGAAAAGCTATCCGCATGGT
>CAYZXK010000021.1:0-8757 GCA_964482395.1 uncultured Planctomycetales bacterium
GTCTTGAAGAGCTGCTGGACGCTTTCCCAGTATGCTCCCTGGCCTTCCATGCGCCGGCCGAACTGCGGGTTGTTCAGTCGCCCGCCGCGCAGGTCGCGAATTCGGGCCTTGATCCGGTCCGCCGCGGCGGGCAACGCCGCCCGTAGGCGCATCAGGAAAACCTCGGCCACGCTGCCCGGCAGACGGACGGGCGCATAGGACGCACTGGCAGCTCCGGCTGCCGCGGCCCGGGCCAACAAGACCGGTATGTCCCGGTCATTCAGCCCCGGAATCACCGGGCACAGCAGCAGCCCGACCGGCACGCCCGCCTGGTGCAGCCGGTGCATGGCTTCGAACCGCTGGCTGGGCGGTGGCGCTCCCGGCTCCAGCAGCCTGGCAACCTGGTCGTCGGCGAAAGCAATGCTGAACACCACCCCGGCCAGACCGCGTTGGCTCAGCTCGGCCAGTATCTCCGCGTCTCGCACCACCAGCACCGACTTGGTGGAGATACTGAGCGGATTGGACAGCTCCCGGCAAACCTCCAGGCATCGGCGGGTAAGCTGGTACTGGGCCTCCAGCGGCTGATAGCAGTCGGTGACGCCCGAGAAGGCCAGCGGCTGGCGGGTCCAGCGTCGGCGGCGCAGTTCGACTGCCAGAAGCTCCGGGGCGTTGACTTTGACGATGATTCGTCGGTCGAAATCGCTTCCGGCCCCCAGGTCCAAGTATTCATGTGTCCTGCGGGCGTAGCAATATGCGCAGCCGTGGGCGCAGCCCCGATAAGGATTGACCGACCAGCGATAAGGAATATCCGGACTATCGTTGTGGGCGACGATCGATCGGGCCCGCTCCTCCAGTACCGCCGGCCCGCCTGACGGCGCGAAACCCATCCGCTGGCACCAGGTCCGCGAGAACGGGTTGCGCGGGTTGTCCGCCTGGGCCATCCCGGAGGGCCTCCTTGCACGCCCCGATTATATTCGGTGCCTGTTAGGATAGCTATGGCCCGGCCGCGTAGCCGGCCCGCAAACCAGGCCCCGCTACCTGGCCGACTCCAGCTCGAAATCGCGGACCAGCACCGGCTGCGGGTCGCTGCCGCTGTAGAGCTTGGCCACGAACTTGGTCGCCCCGGTCCGCGTCAGTGTTTCCATCGGGACCCGAAAGGCGACGCCCTCCGGCCCGCTGCTGCCAGACCAGACGAACTCCTGCTCAAAGAGGCTGGTGCGCCCCTCCCGCTCGAAGATCGCCACCCGGAAGCTGTTACGCTCGCACTGCTCCGGAAGATTGCGGACTGCCAGCAGGAAATCCTGGGCCGAGCGCGGCAGCTTCTTGGCGGTCTCGTACTGGCCTTCGAAGTAATCGGTCGCCACCACCAGCATGTCGCCCTTGAGCTTCACTTTGGTCCGGGTGGGAGCGACCGCCTTGTAAAACTCGACGGCCAGTTCCGCGACCGCCTCGCTGGCGATTTGCTCCGGCGTGCGACTGGGGGGCTGGTTCCGCGAGGTGCGCGGCTTGGGCGCGACACGCGCGGAATGGCTGAGCAGAATCCTGCCGGTGGCGGCGTCGATCACCCGCACGCTCCCTTCGACTTCCGCTCCGTGCCGGTAGATCCAGACCGTCTCCTGCCCCGCCACGATCGGCCGGCCCGCCCGGTCCAGCAGCAGCCGTCCCCGACTGTCGACCGCGTAATGCGGAATCACCTGCTGTTCCCGCTCCGCAATGAGCTTGTAGTCGGTGATCTTGGTGGCCACCAGAGCCTGGGCAATCTCGATTCGGCCCTCGGGCAGGGCGGTCCCCTCATTCGCCGCGTCTGCCAATCGGGACAGGTCTTGTTCGGCGAAAACCTCTCTCAGCTCGCCGCGGCTGAGCACGGTGAAGGCTCCGTTCTGGGCCAGCAGGCTGGTGAGCCGGTCGGCCAGCACGCCCGCCTCCCGATCCGCCTGGGGGGTCGAAGCTCGCCCGGGCAGGACCGCCACCCGGTGATAACTTCCATAGTCCCAGCGTGGGAACTGGGTGACGTAGGCTGCCCGGCCGCGGCCGCAGCCGGCCAGTCCGGCCAGCATCGCCACCGCGCACCCAAGGGTTGCTACTCGGGAGCCGCTTACACGCCCCATCTCCTGCCTCCGCACTCGCCCTGGCGGCTCCGGCGCCAGAAGTTCACGGCCGGTGAGCCGCGCTAGACAGCCGCCGGTTGCCATGGCTGCTGCCCGGCCGCTGGGCTGCTCAAGCGCCGTTCGAAAACGCTGACGCGATCGCGTTGGTGATGATAGTGGTCAATGCGGTCTGGAGGACGGATTGCCAGATCGAGGCCAATTGCTGGTCGCTCAGGCCGCATCCGCCCAGCAGGAACAAGCTGCCGCCGCTGAAGGCCAAGGCGTAGTACCGTGCTCGCCAATACCATTTCTTCATAGTTCGCCTCACTGTAATTGCACGCATTGAAGGAAGAAGTCTATCACTGGCTAGTTCCCGTCGCGAGCCGGCCGGGTGGAGGGGACCTGATCGTCCAGTGGGATGATCTGGTCTGCACGCAGCACTTGGACGTTCGTTTCCGGCTCATGATGCCGACGCCCGATAACTCCGACGCACCGGTTTATCAGCCCCTCAGGTTGGATCCGCGAGTCCGACTCGATCTCGACGTAAGCGACCAGTTGCTGGGTGTGCGGGTCCAGCAGCTTGTATCGGCGCTGCCCTCCCGGTCCCGGCCCGGCCTGGTTTTCGACCAGCCGGCCGCAGGCATCGAAGGTTGGGTTGCTGGCCGGCCGTCGGGCCCGCTCGATCCGCTCCATTTCCCGCTGGTACAGAAGTTGGTCGCGGGCCGCTCGGGCCATCGCCACCTCGGCTTGCCGGACCGCCTCTTGCTCGACCATCCGCCGCTCGAGCTGGGCGATCCAAGCGTCGGCGAGCCGGGCCACCATCGGCTCCTCCCGCTGCGAGGCGATCGGCTTCAGGCGGCCGATAATTTCAGTCCAGGATTGATCCACCAGCGGGCGCCGTCCTTCGGCTTCGATCTGGGTCTCCACCAGTAACAGCCGCTGTCCCCATCGTCCGCTGAGGTCTGGTTCGGGCGCGGGCCGGGTTGATGCTGCCACGACCGCCTCGTCCGCCGGGGCCGACCCGGGCCTGATCGTTGCTCCGGTAACCATCCTCAGGCGGGCAGCCTCCTGATCGCCGATGGGCTGCACATGGTCGGCGTAAACGTAGAGGAACACCCCCGGCGGCGCCGCGATCTTCAGCCACGCGCCCTGCTCACCCAGGATGCGTACTGAACTGCCGCTGGGGAGCAGCGTTTGCACCTCGCTTTGCTTGGGGTCAACCTCGTAAACCAGGCTGCCAACCCGGACCCGCAGCGCGCCGGACCGGGTCGAAACCACCCCCTCCGTCGGCCCCCGTCGGTCTACGTACTCCGCCGCCACGAATGAGTACACTTCCTCCGGCGGCAAGATCCGATACCAGCCGTACGCGTCGCGCTCCACCCCTTTCAGAACGGTATCACGCGGAACCCGGGCCACAACCAGGCTGTTGGCGTCCGGTCGCGAGCGAATGTTCACCAGATCGGCGACCACCCTTAGCCAGATCACCGGCTGGGTAGCCGGGCCACTCGCCGGCAACTGGCCGGCGGAATCTTGCCCATCCGCGGCCCGCCCGGCCACGGTGACCAGCAGTATCACACCGGCCCGGATGATTACATGCCAACCACTTGTGCCGCCAGACCCGCGGATCCGTCGCTGCCCCATCGCCTGACCGCACCTCCACCCGGCAGGCTATCGGTGTCTGGGAGAGCTGTCAAACCTCGCCCCCTGGCTGCCCGCATCCGGTCACCGGGCGTGCCCCAGCGCCGTCAGGCCCGGCGGCGGTGCAGCGTGCTGCCCGGGTGATTGACGCTCCCGCTCGGCGCCCCGTGATATAATGCCCGAGGCCCGATCGGGAGAGGTGACCGAGTGGCTGAAGGTGCCGGTCTTGAAAACCGGTGTGGGTAACACCACCATGGGTTCGAATCCCATCCTCTCCGTTGCGTCAGGGTAGTCGCAAGACGACCGATCGGCCCGAGCGAGTGGGCTGCGGTTGGGCTATTGGGCGAGACTGGGGACGGGCAAGATGTGGGCGAACTCCCGCTGGGCTCCACACTTCGCTTGGGCGTGCCTGGCGCTGACTGCCTGCCACGCTCCGGTCCTGAGCGTCGATGATGCGGCCGTTCGCCCGGGGGCTGAAACCCGGTTATCGGCCTACGTCGAGCGGGAGTCGTTGCCGTGGCTGCGACAGGACCTGAAGGGAACGCCGGTCCGCTTCCGGGTCGACGGACGCGACCTGGGCGACGACCGGACCGACGACGACGGCCGGGCCAGTGTTGAACGGAAACTGCCGCCTGGCGCCGAATGGTACGAGGCCCGGGCAACCGTCAACGGCCGGCAGTTGTACGCCTTCGGCCGGCTGTTTACCTGGGACGACCGGCGGGTGATCCTGGCCGTCGACATCGACCACACTATCGAGCGCACCGAGTACCGCAGCCTGCTGGTGGACAAAGGCGAAGACGAAAGCGATCCGCTGAAGCGGTCGGCCGACACGCTGCGGGCCCTGGCCGGCGACTTCCACATCCTTTATCTGACCGGCCGGCCGCGGTTCCTGCTGGAGAAGACCCGCCAATGGCTGAAGGACAAGGAGTTCCCCGACGGCCCGGTGCTTACGGCCAAGGGCGTGCGCGACATGTTTCGGCCGGGGCTCTTCAAAGCAGCTGAGCTTCGCCGGCTCCGCGACGCCTGGCCGAATCTGCTGATCGGCATCGGGGACAAGGCCAGTGACGCTGACGCCTACGGCTCCAATGACATGCTCTCGCTGATCGTCTCGCCGCGACCCGACCGGGACTTCCCGCCGCACGCGATCGTGCTGCGCGACTGGAAGACGCTGGGCAAATTTTTCGCCCAGAACCGCGAGATCCTGATAGATCCGGAGCGCCTCAAGCAGGCCATCCGGGGCGAAGTCATGCTGCGCCGGCCGCTGCCGCGGTACCGTAAGCAGTGATCGGGCCGATTTTGGGCTTGGCGGCGGGCTTGAGTCGGGTTCCGCCAAGCCTCACCATGTGGGTCGGGTTATTCGACGCCGGGTGCTAAACGCGGGCAACAGATGGCTGTTGACAAGCTGCTGGTGATGCGGGACGTGCGGGTCCACTACGGGGAGTTTCTGGCGGTGGATGGCCTGTCGCTGGAGCTGGAGGCCGGGGAGCTTTGGGGGTTGGTGGGCCCCAACGGGGCGGGCAAGACGACCACGCTGCGGGCTGCGGCCGGACTCGTTCCAATAAGCAGTGGAACCGTCCGCATACTGGGCTGGGATGTGTTCGAGGCCCCGACCGTGGTAGCCCGGCATCTGGGCTTCACCCCCGACAACCCGGCCCTTTACGACGGGCTCACCGTCGAGCAGTACCTGGATTTCATCGGGCACTGCTACGACTTGCCGCCGCTCCAGCGGGCCGAACGCATCGACCACTGGCTGGAGGTCCTGTGGCTCCGCGACAAGCGGACCGCCAAGGTGAGCAGTCTCTCCCGGGGGATGCGGCAACGCCTGGCCGTCGCCCGGACTCTGCTGAGCGATCCGCACCTCATCCTGCTGGACGAGCCGGCGGCCGGGCTGGATCCTGCGGGCCGAGTCCATTTCCGGCGGCTGCTGGCCAGCCTGCGCGATCAGGGCCGCGCGATCATCGTCTCCTCCCACATTCTGGCGGATTTATCCGAGTACTGCACGCACATTGCGATGATGGAACGCGGGCGCGTCATTCGTCGCGGCACAGTCGCCGAGGTGACCGGAGCGGCCGGACAGCGCCAGGCGATTTACCAGGTCCGGTTAGCCCGGGTGGTGGGCGACGCGGGCCGGCGGCTGCAAGCCCTACCTGGACTGGTGCATCCCAAGATCGACGGGAAGCTGATCAGCTTCGAGTTCGACCGCGACCCGACCGCCGCCGCCGAGCTGCTTCAGCGGTTGCTCGCGGCCGGTCTGCCGGTGGCCGAGTTCCGCACCTTGGAGCCCGACCTGGAAGAAGCTTACTTGCGCAGCGGCATCGCCCAGGTGGATTGAGAATGTCGTTTGTTGCGCTGACCAAGGCTCATTTTCGGCTTTCCGGCGGCTGGCGCCAGAACCTGCTGATAATTGGGACCTACGTGGCCTTGGTGGTGGCGTTGGCCTCGGCCGCTTATTGTGCCACCAACCCGGACGAATACCGGGTCGTACATGGTACCTTCCTCATCCTGGTCAGTGTGGTGCAGGGCGGCCTGGTCCTGCTGGTGGCTCCGTCCGCGATCCGCAGGGCGGTGTTCCGCGATTTCCAGTCCGGGATGATCGAGTCCCACCGGCTGACCCCCCTGAGCGGCCTGAGCCTGGTGACCGGTTACCTTACCGGTCCGACCGCCCAGGCGTTTCTGCTGTACGCGGTGGGTTTGCCGATCGGGGGCTACTTTGCCGGCGCGTACGGCCAGAGCCTCGGGATCGGCGCGGTGTCGGTGGTGGACTGGTACCTCTCTCAGCTTTGCTTGCTGACCTTGGCGATAATGGAGCTGGCCCTGGTCTTGCTCGTCTCCCTGGCCACGGCCGGCAGGGCCAATCTCATGGCCCTGCTGGTCTTCTTCGGGGTCTTTGTCGGCTGGGGTCTCGTGCGGCTGGTGCCCGGTTTGGCCTTGCTGGCGGGGCTGTGGAGTGCCGGTCGGCTGCTGATGAATCTTCTGTGGGTTCCCTATGCGGGGGCGAGGCCCGGCAATCCGGCGGCGATGGGCTGGGCCATGCTGCTCCAGCTCGCGATCGCCACGACTCTGCTGGTTGCGGCTTGTCGAAAGGTCCGAGCGCCGGATCGGCCGGCCTTCACGGTGCGATTGGGACTGGTGCTGTTGATGCTGGCCGGCCTGACCCTGGCGGCGGGCTTGTATTTTGCTGATAGTTTCCAGCAGCGGCCGACCCCGGTGGAGCCTTACTGGGAATGGGTGGCATCGGCGACGGTCTTCGTGCTGGTCGGGCTGTTGCCGCTGTCGGCGGCCGCGGCCGAGCGCCAACGCCAGGATCGCCGCCTGGCCTGGTCTTTCAGCACCCCGCCCCGCCTGTGCAGGTTCGATGCCCTGCCGCTGTTGCTGACCGTGCTGTCGGGCGCTCTGATGTTTGCGATGGTCCCCCGCAGGCTCGAACTGCCCTCCGCCCAGCTCAGTCGGGTCGGCTGGCCAGTGCTGGCCGTCGGCCTCAGCTTCTGGACCGATTATTGCGTGATCTACCTGGCCAGATCGCGCGGCCGAAGTACCTTCCTAGCCCTGGTGCTGTCCTGGCTGGTGCTCAAGGCGCTCCCGTTGGCGATCGAAATGGGCATGATCCTGATCGCCGTGCTGACCGATTCGTCGCGTGTATCCGCCGGCTGGATGGCTGGTCTGTCGCCGGTCGGCACGATGGTCCTGACCGTGGTCGGTTCCGATTCCCAGTCGGATTCCCGATGGGTGCTCATCGGCGGGCTGGCGGTTCAGTCGGTCCTGGCCGGGCTGGCCACCCTGCTGGTCCATCGGGCGCGGGATCGACTCCTGAGTCGGCTTGGGCCTGCCCGGCCGGTGGCTATCCCTTGAGGTTCCCGCGGGCCCGGCGGCCCTGCTGGTCGTCCGCCGTCGCAGCCACCTCGCGCAGCGCCGCCCCGCAGGATTCTCGGACGATCAGTTCGGGCGCAAGCACCACTCGCGTCGGCGGGCGCTGCGGGTCGGCGATCCGCTGGCAAAGCAGCTCGATCGCTTTGGCCCCCATCTGGGCCATGGGCACACGAACTGTGGTCAGCGGCGGGCGGGTCATCCGGGCCACCCGCGTATCGTCGAAGCCCACGACCGCTAGGTCGTGGGGGACGGAAAGTCCGGCCGCAGTCGCGGCATCCACTATCCCACTGGCCATTTCGTCGTTGGCGGCAAAGACGCAGTGGCCCGGCCCCGCCCAGCTCCCCACCTGCCGACCGGCCAGCTCGTAGGCCGTCTCGTACTGATAGTCCAGGTGGTACACGTCCTGCGGGCCAAGCGACAGCCCCGACTCGGCCAGCACCTGCCGGCAGGCCGCGAGCCGGGCGATGGTGTCCAGGTTGGTCGCCAGTCCGCCCACGAAGATCACCCGGCGGACCCGGCACCGGTCGATCAGGTGGCGCATCATGCTGGCCGCGCCGTGCCGTTGATCGATCAGCACGCTGTCGTGCGGGTTTCCGTCCAGCTCCCGGTCCAGCACGACCACTGGCAGCCGGAAGCTGACCAGTAGCTCCTGGATCCGATCGGTCAGCTCCGACACCATGACCGCGATCCCGTCCAGCAGGCTGCGTTGCCGGATGGCCTTCAGCAGCGAGTGGGTCTCCTCCCCGTCGCGGAAGGAGGAAACCATCAGGTTGTAGCCGAGTTCGCGGGCTCGCGTATTGGCCCCCCGGATGATCTCGGAGTAGAACTCGCCGTGCAGGTCTGGCAGCACCAGTCCGACGATCTCGCTTCTGCGCAGCATCAGCCCGCGCGCGAAGGCATTGGGCTGATAGCCCAGTTTCTTGATCGCCGACTCCACCCGGGCCCGGGTTTCCTCGCTCACTACAGCCCGGCGGTTAATCACGCGCGAGACGGTGCTGATGGAGACTCGGGCCAGCTTGGCAACATCGGAGATCGAGACCGGCATATCGCTTCCCTGCGACGATTATACCCCGTGCAGCGGCGGCTTTGACACCACTCGGCGCGGAAGGTGGCGTATCCTTTCGTGTGTAATCTCGTTGCCGAGGCGTAGGAAGGGCGTATCCTCTGGCCCATATTGAATTAACAG
>CAYZXK010000022.1:0-2544 GCA_964482395.1 uncultured Planctomycetales bacterium
GCCGATAGCGAGGGTGGGAAGTATTTCAATGTCGTCCCCAACCGAACCAGGTTCGCCACAGCGAATCTCGTCCGCTGAGGCGGGCTCCGGGGGGCCTTTGGAACCCGAGCTTGCCCCTGGTCCTTCCGTGAACGATCCCGACGCGACAACGCAAACCGCCCCCGCCGACCCCGACCTGCTCGACACCGACCTCCAACGGGAGTTCACCGCGACTATGTCTTCCTTCTTTGGCCGCGTCGGCCAGTTGCATGCCGAACTCGACCGGCTGGAGGGTGTGCTGCGTGAGCAGACCCAGGCTTTGCACCAGCAGCATGCGGAGGTAGCCCAGGCGGCCCTACGCATCGAACAGCGACGCCACGAACTGGACCAGCAGTCCCGGGAACTCGATCAGCTCGAAGCCGAGCTGAGCCGCCGCCGAACCGACCTCGAAACCGAGATCGAGGCTTGCAACCGGCGGCGCGATGAACTGGACCGGGTGGAGCAGGAGCTGGACCAGCGGCAGTCGCAACTCCAGGCCCGGATGGCCGAGGTTAACCAGCAGATCAGCAGCTTGGAAAACCGCGAGGCCGAACTGGCCGGCCGCCGGCAGGCTTTGGAAGCTTTTCAACGCTCCCTGGAGGAGCGCGAACAACAGCTTGGCGACCGCCAGGCCGCCCTGGCCCAGCGGGCTGCCGACCTGGAGCGACAGCGCGCCACCCTGGCCGCCGAAGAGCAGCAGTTGCGTCAGTGCGAGGCCGCCCTGGCTGCCCGAGCGGCCGCCTTTCAGCAGCAGCGAGCCGATCTGGCCCGCCAGGAGGCCGAACTGGTCGCGCAGGAAGGCTCCCTTGCCGCCCGGGCCGCCGAACTCGGACCGGACCGTCCAACTGCGGAAGCCGAGCCCGGTCCACCTCCCGCCCCGCAGGAGCCCGACCAGGAAGCAATCACGAAGCGGGCGGCTGCGCTTCAGGCCGCGGAAGAAGACCTCCGGCAGCGCGAGAACGCCTTGGCGGCGCGGGCCCGGGAACTCGATTTGCAGCTCCAAACCATCGCCCTGGCCGAGGAGGAACTGCGCCTGCGGCAGGCCAAGCTGGCTGAACCGCTCCGCCGCTCCAATGAGCCGTCCCAGCAGACCGGTTGCCCCGAACCAGAACCGATCGCCACTTCCCAGCCGGAATCCCAACCAGCCGTTGAAGCCCACGAAGAAACTGCCGCCGGGCAAAACGCTTGCATCGCCCAGCCGGACCTCGCCGCAGCCGAGCCGGACTTGCCCCCGCTACAGGCTATCCTGCTTGATTCGAGCGCCGCCCCGTCTCCAGCCGCAGCGGCAGACCAGGACCTCGACCAGCCCGTGGGGGCCCCCGACGGCCAATCCACCGTTAGATCAACCCCCGCCGCCCCGGACGGGACCGTTGACGAATCCACCTTGACGCCGGAGCAACGTCAGAAGCTGCGGGTGCTGCGTCGGATCACCGGCGGACGGGTGCCCGATGTCGAGCTGCTGGCTCGACTGGAGAGCGAGGCCGAACCCGGTGCCTCGACAGACGTCGCCGACCAGAAGAAGAAAAAACCCCGCTGGTGGCGCGGCTGACTTCCCGCCGTACAATCGTCCGCCATCCGTCGCCTTGCCCCTCACGCCCCCCCCACCAGCCGCGACCAGCCCGCGGTCGGCCGGTTCAAGGCGAGCCCGAACTCCGCGTCCGGGTAGGCTCGCCTTCCGCCGGCTGCGACGCCGGACCCGCCAGACTGGCCACGTCGCCGGCGAACTCACGCTCGAAGGACTGTACCCCGGCCGAAAACTCCTCGGTCACTATCCGGCCCACGAGCTGAGCACCGTCCTCGGTCCGCAAATTGAGTTCCACCCGGGCCAGCCGCGGGGCCAGCGGCACCTTCTGCCAGCGTAGCCATCCCTCGGCGAAGTCCGTCCGTCCGGCCAGCGCTCCGACCTCCTGAATCAAGAACCCCCGCACCGCGGTCGGATCCTTGGGGTCGACCGCCGACTGTCCCTGCTTTTCCGGCCCGCAGAGATACACCACAAATGCGCGCGGGCCGCTCACCGCGCCCGGCAACGGAAACGTCAGCACGCACGTGCGGCGTTTGTCGGCCACCCGGTGGTAAACCTGCTCGCTGACCAGCTTGAGGTTCTGCTGGGCCGGTGGCGCGAACGGCTGCCGCAGAACCAGCTCCGCTCGCGGCCCACAGCCCGCCAGGCCACAAGCACCCATCAGCACCCACGCACAGCTTCCAGCACGGATCATGCCCCTAGCATAACGCCTGGGCGCCCGCCTGCCACACCACCTGGCGGCGGTTCCGGGCTGTTTGCTGCGATTGGCGATTTTCGGCTTGCCACGCCGACCGGTCTGGCGGAGCCAACCGGGGCCAATTCGCAGCCGACGCGGGTCGGGGTTCGAAAGAGCAGGCCGAGGCCGGCAGCGGCCGCCTGACTACCGCTTGGCTGGGCTGGCTGGCGTGGGGACCGGCTCCTTTTGCGGCGATTGCCGGGGATCGCGGCTTCCCGGCGCGCTGCCGACCTGCTGGTCTAGGTAATCTAGATACTCTATTGTATCC
>CAYZXK010000023.1:0-16650 GCA_964482395.1 uncultured Planctomycetales bacterium
GCCCCCAGGGTCGGACCGGACGCGGAGGCCAGCCGCTCGAATTGCAGACCGGTGATGACGTCCGGGTAGCGGCCGTAGCCGTACTCGGGGAAGAAGTCGGTGCCCTTGACCTCATAGCCGGTCGCGACGACGACGGCCCCGACCGCCACCTCGACGAGCAGGTCCTCCTGGTCGTAGCGCAGGGCCTTGGTGGGGCAGACCCGCTCGCAGAGCTTGCAGCGTCCGGTCTTGTAGTAAGTGCAGTGAGCCCGGTCGATCACCGGCTTGTTGGGGACGGCCTGGGGGAAGGGCACATAGATGGCGGCCCGGTAGCCCAGGCCGGCGTTGAACTCGCTGGGGATCTTCTTGGTCGGACACTTCTGGGTACACAGGCCGCAGCCGGTGCAGAGCTTCTCGTCGATGCCGCGGGCCTTTTTTCGAATCGTGGCTTTGAAGTTGCCGATGAAACCTTCCAGCTTCTCCAGTTCCGAGTAGGTATACAGCGTGATGTTGGGGTGTTGGGCGACTTCGACCATCCGCGGGGTGAGGATGCATTGCGAACAGTCAAGAGTAGGGAAGGTCTCTGACAGTTGCGCCATGTGTCCGCCGATCGACGGGTCGCGCTCCACCAGGATGACTTTGTGGCCGGCGTTGGCGATGTCGAGGCTGGCCTGGATGCCGGCGATGCCGCCGCCGACCACCAGGGCGGTCTTGGTCACGGGCACGTTGATCGGATGCAGGGGGCGGTTCCGCTTGACCTTCTCCACAATGACGCGGACCAGGTCGATGGCCTTCTGCGTGGTCAGGGGGGTCCGCTCGTGGACCCAGGAACAGTGTTCGCGGAGGTTGGCCATCTCGCACAAAAAGGGATTGAGCCCAGACTCGGCACAGGTTCGCCGGAAGGTCGGCTCGTGCATTCGGGGCGAGCAGGCCGCGACCACCACCCCGGTCAGCCGCTTCTCCTGGATTGCCTGGCGGATCAAGTTCTGGCCGGGGTCCGAACACATGTACTTGTAGTCGACGCTGTGCACCACGCCGGGCAGCTCCCCCATCGCCCGAGCGACCTCGGCGCAATCGACCGTCCCGGCGATGTTTTCGCCACAATGACAGACAAACACACCGATTCGCGGCATGTTCAGTCTTCCTTCTGCCCGGCCGCCTGCAAGGCGGCCTGCTCGGCGGGAACTGCGGCGGCCGGCCGCTCGGCGAAGCGGACCGGGACGGCGTGCCGGTGCAGCCCCAACTGCCGCGGACTCAGCCCCAACGTCAGACCGATCACCTGGCTGACGTACAGGACGGGGATGGAGTATTTCCGCCCCAGTCTCCGCTCGATGGCGCTCCGCCGCAGGTCGAGGTTCGTGTGACACATCGGGCAGGCCACCACGATGGCCTCGGCCCCGCGATGGGCGGCGTCCTCCACGATCCGCCCGGAAAGCTCGGCCACCGTCTCCAGTCGCGAAATCGAAAAGCCCGCCCCGCAACACTCGACCTTGAAGGCCCAATCGATCGGCTCCGCCCCGACCGCCCGCATCAGCTCGTCCATCTCCTGCGGGTCCTCCGGGTGCTTGCAGGGCGCGATCGCCGTCGGGCGGGTCAGATAGCAGCCATAGTAGCAGGCCACCTTGCGGCCGAAAGGCTGACGTACCTTCTGCTTCAGCCCATCGGTGGCACAGCGTCCCAGAACTTCCAGCACGCTCAGCACGCGCGTCCGGCCGGCCAGCGGCAGCTCGATGATGGAGCTGATCTGCCGGCGCAGGTCCGGGTCCTGGAGCAACTGGTGACGGGTGGCGGCCATTCGGCTCAGGCAGGCCGAGCACGGAACCAGCAATTCCTCCAGGCCGGCCTGCTCGGCCAGAGCCAGCACGCGGGCGGGCAGCGCCAGGGCCAGCTTGTGATTGAGGCTGTGTGCGGCACTGGCCCCGCAGCAGTTCCAATCCGGGACTTCCGCGAATTCCAGCCCCAGCACCGGGGCGATCGCCTGCAAAGACTCGTTGTACTCCCGCGAGGAGCCTTCCAGCGAACAGCCGGGATAGAAGCCCAGCTTCATGTGCGCTCCTCCCTGGGGGCGGCGGTGCGCTCGAAAAGCCGCCGAACAGCGGCCCGGCCGGGAATGGAATGCGGCAGGAGCTTCAGCTTGCCCCGCTTCAGCAGTCGCGGCGCCACCAGCACGTCCTGGAGCAGGTGGAGAGTCCGCAGTTTATAGCCCGCAATCAGCCCGACCTCGTGCAGCCGGCCGCCTTTGCGGATCGAGTCCAAGAAGGACTCGTGGAAAGCCAGAATGTCCTTGGCCTTGGGATGCACCAGCCCCCGCCGCAGCGACTCCTGTCGGAGGTATTCCATGATGCGCGGGAGGTCGACCTCCTGGGGGCAGCGCGCCGCACAGGTTTCGCAAGTCAGGCACAGCCAGATGGAGAGCGATCGCAAAGCCTGCTCTTCCAGCTCCGGCAAACCAAGCTGAAGCAGCCGGAGGATCTGGTTGGGCGAGTGGTCAGCTTCGGCGGCCAGCGGGCAGCCGGCCGTGCACTTGCCGCACTGATAACACTTCAAGACCGACTCGCCGGTCGCTTCCTGGACCTCAGTGGCCAAGCCTTGCCGATGGGCGGTGTGCTGCGACGAGCCGGACATTCACTCTCTCCAGGAGGACTGCCGATCGATTCCCGGTCGGCGCGCGAAGGCCAGGTTACGCAAGCAGGCCCCAAGCCCTCGGACAGTGACCGGTAAGCAAGCCGCGTGCCGCAAAGACTCGACGGGCTTCCTCTTTAAGTAACCATGCCGCAGATAGTTACGGACGCATTGGCGGCCGTGGCCGGCTCGCGGCCCTGGCTGGAAGTGGTGAAAGCCCGCTGGCCGTGGGAAAAACCTCGCAGCCCAAAGCGGCCAGCGTGGTGTCCGGACTAGAGGGACCGCTCTAGCTGTAGCGGACTCCGAGGGCAGCGTGTCGCACCTGACGAAATCGACGGCCGACAGCCGGCGGCTCAGGTTTGGTCCTGAGATTTCTCGGCCTCAACACTCATCGCGGCCAGCTCGGGCGCCTCGCGCTTGGACTGCCATACGGCCCATAAAATGATCAGGGCCGATACGATGACCGCGCCGATGATGACGATATCCACGGGCTTGAAGCCGAACTCAGTCGGCAGGATAAACCTGGCCGCCACCACAGCCGGCAACTGCGCGCCGGCCTTGACCGCGTCGACGATTTCGCGGTGATAGGGGACCATCAGGGGGACGGCCATGATGGAGACCATGTTCATGACCTTGAGCAGCGGGTTGACGGCGGGGCCGGCGGTGTCCTTGAGCGGGTCGCCGACCGTGTCGCCGGTGACGCTGGCTTTGTGCTTTTCGCTGCCTTTACCCATGTTCTTTTCGATATTGCGCGGTTCATCCTCGACCATTTTCTTGGCGTTGTCCCAGGCTCCGCCGGCGTTGCACATGAAGGAGGCCATGAGCTGGCCGACGACGATCGCGCCGCCGAGGAAGCCGGCCAGGCCAACCGGGCCGAGCACGTATCCGACCAGAACCGGGGTGAAGACGCCAAGCAGAGCGGGGCCGATGAGTTCGTGCTGGGCGGCCGCGGTGCAGATGGCGACCACCCGGGCGTAGTTCGGCCGCTTCTTGCCTTCCCAGATTGCCCGGTCGCGGAACTGGACCCGGCACTCGTTGACGATGAGGTAGGCGGCCCGTCCCACGGCCCGGATCAGCATTCCGGAGAACATCAGCGGGACCGCTCCGCCGACCAGCATCCCGATCAGGAGCTTGGGATTGGAGATGGTCAGCAAGCCGGCCACGTGGTTGAACAGGGCGGGCGGGAGCGGCTTGTCCTCGCTTTGCCCGCCGGAGCCGATCACGGTGATGAAAGAGGCGAACAATGAGACCGCTGCGATCACCGCTGACCCGATGGCCACGCCTTTGGTGACCGCTTTGGTGGTGTTGCCGACTGCGTCGAGGTCGGCCAGGACTTGTCGGGCCTCGGCGTATTTCTCGGCGCCCATCTCATTTTTATCGAACCCCATCTCGGCGATGCCATTGCCATTGTCGGCGACCGGTCCGAACACGTCCATCGAGATCGTGTTTCCGGTTAGAGTCAGCATGCCGATGCCGCACATTGCCACCCCGTAGGCGATGAACACCGCGTTGGTGCCCTGGTAGACCAGCACGGACAGGAAGATGGCCACGCACAGGACCACGCCGGTCCAGACCGCGGATTCGTACCCGACGGCCAGCCCTTCGATAATGGTGGTGGCATGGCCGGTGGCGGTGTTGCGTTTGATTCCGCGGACTGGTCGGTATTCGGTGCCGGTGAAGTATTCGGTCGTGCGGTTCAGGGCTATGCACAGCAGGATGCCGACGAAGCAGGTGATGGCCGGTCGCATGTCCAAACCGTGGATGCCGAAGTTGAAGTACCAGGGCAGGGTCGAAATGCTGGCCCAGGCGGTCTCGGTGAGGGTGCCGCGGGCGACCATGTCGGCGTTGAAGTGCAGATAGAACAGGCCCAGGACGATGAATCCGATAACCGAGATCAGCGACCCCAGCACAAAGCCGCGGTTGATCGCTCGCATGGCCACCGCGACGTTACCCTTGTCGGGCGCCCGGACGGTGTAGGTGGAGATGATGGAGCCGATCACGCCGATGGCCCGCACCAGGATGGGGAAAATCACGCCTTTGTGGCCGAAGGAGGCCCAGCCCAGGATCATGGCGGCGACGATGGTGACCTCGTAGGACTCGAAGATGTCGGCGGCCATTCCGGCGCAGTCGCCCACGTTGTCGCCGACGTTGTCGGCGATGGTAGCCGCGTTGCGGGGATCGTCCTCGGGGATGTCCTTCTCGACCTTGCCGACCAGGTCGGCGCCGACGTCGGCGGCCTTGGTATAGATTCCGCCGCCCACCCGCATGAACAGGGCCAGCAGCGTCCCACCGAAGCCGAAGCCCAGCAGGGCTTCATAAGCCCGCTCGCCGAAGGTCATGAAGATCAGGGTCCCCCCCAGCAGGCCCAAGCCATCGGTGAGCATGCCGGTGATGGTTCCGGTCCGGTAACCGAGCATGAGGGCCTTGCCGAAGCCGACCGGGGCGGCGGCCGCCACGCGCAGGTTACCGGTGGTGGCCAGGCGCATCCCGACGAAGCCAACCGTGCCCGAGAAAAACGCCCCCAACGCAAAGGCGCCGGCCCGGCCGAAAGCGAACGGGCTGAGCCAGTCCCGGTCTTGCAGGGCTTTGGTCAGGTAAAGTACGCCGATCAGGATGACGATCAGCACCGCCACGGTGGAGAGCTGCCGTTTGAGGTATGCGTTGGCCCCTTCGCGCACGGCGGCCGCGATCTCCTGCATCCGGGGGGTGCCCTGATCCGCCCGTCGCACGTATGCCACCAGGCTGCCTGCGTACACCAGAGCCCCGATGGCGGTGGCCAGCACCAGCCACAGCATGACCCGCTCGATGTTTTCGTAGTGGGGGCTGGTCATGAAGGAGAAGTACTCGAATCCGCCGTGACTCTCCTGGGCCTGTGCCAGCAGGCCGGTGGGGGCCCCGAAAACGACGGCATGTACGAACAGCCCCAGACACGTGATACAGATTACCACCAGTCCCAGAGTTGGCAGGCGGCGACGACGGGGTAATGAGTGTTGCACGGCTGAACTCCTTTGACCTATCCCGCACAGGGTGCCCCGGTCTGGATGCGCGGACCCAAGATGCCAGACCCCATCGGTGCCGTCGGCCGCAGGCCCCGCACCGCGCCCCAGCAGGCCGGCCCGACGCCCAACCAACAACGGGGCGGGCTTCCGCCCGACGGCGCAACAGCCGGGCACTATACGATCTGGTGGGCACAATTCAAGGCGGGGGTCGGAACTGAGCTTTCCTATGTCGGCTCCGGGGGAACCGGACCAGGAGGGCCGCCCGGGCCGCTGCACGCCGGCCGGGGCCGCCAGTGCCGCTCGCCGGGGGTCGCCCCGCGCGATATACTTTTTACCTTGACTGGATCAGGCACCGGGCGTGCATATGCGCGCCACTGGCGTGGCGGGGTCGATCTAAGTGGCGGGCAGTCGCGAACCGGGCCGGGAAACAGGAGCAATGAATGATCAAAGCCAGCGAACTCAAGAAGGGCAAGGTCATTGAATACGAAGGCGCCCTCTACTCGGTCAGCGATATCCAGCGTGTCTCTAAAGGCAACTGGCGCAGCTACTTGCAGGTGAAGCTCAAGTCCCTCAAGGACGGACGCATCCTGGATGCCCGAATGTCGGTGGACGACCGCGTCGAGACCCCCTTCGTCGATACCAAGCCCTACCAGTATCTCTATCGCGACGGCGACAACTTCATCCTTATGGACCAGCAGACGTTCGATCAGATACCCGCCCCGGCGGAGGTCATGGGCGACGCCGACCGGTACCTGCGCGGCAACGAGATGGTCACGGTCTCATTCATCGAGGGCAAGATCGTGGCGGTTGAGCTGCCCAACGTGGTCGAGCTGAAGGTGATCGATACGCCGCCGGTGGTCAAGGGCGCCACCGCCACCAACCAGTCCAAGGAGGCCACATTGGAGACCGGCCTGCGGGTCCGCGTGCCGCCCTTCATCGAGGTGGGAGAGGAAGTGCGGGTCGACACGCGTACCGGCGAGTACCTGGAGCGGGCCAAGGGCTGACATGTGGGAAAAGGGCGCCGTGGAAAGGTGGAAGCGGCGACGAGCGGGAACCGGGATCCGGACGTGAAAACGGCTCGGGCGGCAAACCTCCCCGGGTGCACGCGGCCTGGCTTTGCCACCTTGGTACCTCGCGGCGTGGCCAGGTCGGCGAGCGAGCGCCGATGAACTGGCTGCTGAACGTTGGCGATACTGACATCCTGCGGGACGCGACCAGCGCGTCGGCCGTGTTCTGGCACCGTGCCCGACGAGGCGGAGTCCGACTGGCCGCATTTGGCGGCCTGAGCATCATCCTGCTGGGACTCCTGGCCGCGCTGATCCTCGGCCCGGAGGGCACAGGGCTGAGCTGGCTGCGACGTGAAGCACTGGCCGGGGCGATTTCGGCCGCAGTGGTGATCTGGGGGGTTTTCGGGGGCTGGCTGGCCTTCAAGTTCCTGCCCTCCCGCAATGACCGGGTCGTGCTGCGGCTGCGACAGTGGGTACGCCAGCAGGTCGATCCGCTGGAGGAGCGGATCCGGGCCCTGTCGGACGAGGAACTGCGGGCCAAGACTGCCGAGTTTAAACGGCGGCTGGCGGCCGGCGAATCGCTGGAGTCCATCCGTCCCGAGGCTTATGCCTGCGTCCGGGAAGCCTCCCGGCGGGCGCGCAACCACCGGCAGTTCGAGTGCCAGCTCATCGGCGGGAAGGTCCTGGAAGACTGCAACGTGGCCGAGATGCGGACCGGCGAGGGGAAGACCATCGTCTGCTACATGGCCAACTACCTGAAGGTCCTCCAGGGCCTGAAGGTCCACATGGTGACCGTCAACGACTACCTGGTTAAGCGCGACGCCGACTTCTGCCGGCCGATCTTCGAGCTGCTGGGCGTGACGGTTGGCTACATCACCGCAGACATGGAGACCTGGGGACCGGAAGCGGAGGCTCGTCGGCGGGGCTACAACTGCGACATCACCTACGGGACCAACAGCGAGTTCGGCTTCGACTACCTGCGGGACAACATGAAACACAGCGTCCGCGACCAGATGCAGGGACGGCAGGATTACGTGGTCGTGGACGAGGTGGACTCGATCCTGATCGACGAGGCCCGCACGCCGCTGATCATCTCCGGGCCGGCTCACGACGATGTCAGCGTCTACCGGATGGCCGACGACATCGCGCGGGCCCTGCTGTCCAAACAGGAGCAGGCCAACCGGGAGACCCGCAGCCGGCTCAGCGAGATCGAAGCCGAACCGCAGCGCTTCGGCCTGGACCCCAATAATCCCAAGTTCAAGGCGGGACTCAAGAAGTTCCGGGTCGACCCGTACTGGCTCTCCTCGGACGAGGCCGAAGCCATCGGGCACAAGCAATACTTCGTGGTCGAGGAGGACCGGAAGTCGGTCCACATGACCGAGCACGGGGCCAAGGCCGCCCAGGCCCACCTGGGGATCGGCACGTTCTACGACAGCAAGAACATGAACTGGCCCCATTACATCGACAACGCCCTGCGGGCCCACAAGGTTTATCAGAAGGACAAGGAATACGTTGTCCAGGACGACCAGATCATCATCGTCGACGAGTTCACCGGCCGGCTGATGCACGGGCGGCAATGGTCCGACGGACTGCATCAGGCGGTGGAGGCCAAAGAACGCGTCACCATCAAGCAGGAAACCCAGACCCTGGCGACCATCACCCTCCAGAACCTCTTCAAGCTCTACCGTCAACTGGCCGGCATGACCGGCACGGCCATGACCGAGGCGGACGAGTTTATGAAGATTTACAAGCTGGAGGTGGTCGCCATCCCGACCAACCAGCCGGTCCGCCGGATCGACTACAACGACAAGATCTACAAGACCACCGCCAACAAGTTCGACGCGATCGTCGAGGAGATTCGTTCCTACAGCCAGGAGGGGATTCCAGCCGATCCCTGGTCGCTGCTGGACATGCTGAAGTGCGCCCGGCGGACGCTGCTGGAGCTGCAAGCCCACCGGCCCCAACCCGCCGAGGCAGGAAGGGACGTGGGGAAGGACGAGGAGGGTGCGGAAATTGGCCGCCAGATCGGCATCATCGACGAGACTCTGGCGGCTTTCGACAACGGCAAGGGGGACGAAGCCGTCCTGGCCGAGGGCTACCGCAGGCTGATGGGCGACACCATCGCCGGTCGGCCGGTGCTGGTCGGCACGGTGAGCGTGGAGAACAACGAGAAGCTGAGCGCCCTGCTCAAGCACCGTTACGGCATCGACCATGAGTTGCTCAACGCCAAGAATCATGCCCGCGAGGCGGAGATTGTGGCCAAGGCCGGTGAGCAACATGAGGTTGGCCGCGGGGGGCGGGGTGGTCGTCGCCGGCTGGTCGGCAACGTGACCATCGCGACCAACATGGCCGGGCGCGGGACCGACATCATGCTGGGCGGCAACCCGGCCGCGGCCATTGCCGCTCTGCCCGACCCCACGCCGGAGCAGATTGAAGCCATCCGGGCCGAGTACCGGCGACGGCACGACATCGTGGCCGCGGCCGGCGGCCTGCACGTGGTGGGCACCGAGCGGCACGAGAGCCGCCGAATTGACAATCAGCTCCGCGGCCGATGCGGCCGGCAGGGCGACCCCGGCAGCTCACGATTCTTCCTGTCGTTCGAGGACGACCTGCTGCGGCTGTTCATGGGCGAATGGGTCCTCAAGATGCTCAACATGCTGGGCTTCGAGGAGGGAATGGCCATCGAAGACAAGCGGGTCAACAAGGGCATCGAACGGGCCCAGAAGAAGGTCGAGGAGCGGAACTTTCACATCCGCAAGAACCTGCTGGAGTACGACGAGGTCATGGACTACCAGCGGAAGACTTTCTACACCATGCGCCAGCAGGTGGTCGAAGGTCGCGGGCTGTCCGAACTGATCTGGGAGATGATCGACCGGAGCGTGGCGGATGCGGTCGAGCGTTACTACGACCCCCGCTACCCGGCTCATTGCGTGGCGGAGTGGGTGGCCCAGAACCTGGGTGTGTCCATCGACCCCGACAAAGTGGATACCTCATATGCGGACGTTCTGACCAGCCAGGTGCGCGACCTGGCCACCAGCGAGCTGCGGCAGACCATCCAGCGGACCTTCGGCGAATATGTGGACCCGGAGGCCGACCCCGCGGAGTGGGACGTGCGTGGGCTGGCGAGTTGGGCCAGTCAGTTCGGGCTGAGCCTGACTCAGAACCAGATCCGCCGGGCCCGGCCGGACGAGCTGATGGAGCAGCTTGTGCAGGCGGCTCAGCAGAAGGTCGAGAGCCATGATCTTTCGCCGCTCCAGCAGTACGTGGACCCGCTGTTCGGCAAGGCTCGATTGGCCCGCTGGGCCCGCGAGAAGTTCGCAGTGGAGGTGCCGCTGGACGACCTGGCCACCGCCAGCCGCGAGGATGCCCAACGGCTGCTGGGAGAGAAGATGCGGGCCGCGTACCGCCGCCGCGAGATCGAGTATCCAGTGATCGCGGTCATCGACTATGCCCTCCAGCGCGGCGGATCGAACGTCAACGAAGTCTACTCGCGGATCGCGACCTGGGCCCGCCGCAAGTACGGGGTGGACTGGACCTACGAGCATTTTGCCGGCAAGAATCCGGAGCAGATTTACCGGGAGTTGCGGGCCCTTAACGAGGACTACCTGAGCAACGGGAGGCTGGACGTCGAGATCGAGGCTGCTCTGCAACGCCATCAGGGCGAAGAGTTGCTGAAGTGGGCTCGCCAGCGGTTCGGGGCGGTTTTGGATAGCTGCCCGTTGGAACTGGGCGGGGACCTGCGCGCCCAGCTTCAGCACTGCGCCTATGAAATGCTCCGCTTCGAGCTGACCCAGCTCGAACGTTACGTGCTGCTCACCACCTTCGATGCGGTCTGGAAAGACCACATGTACGCCATGGACCTGTTGCGGCACGGCATCGGCCTGCGCGGGTATGCCGAGCGGGATCCCAAGATCGAGTACAAGCGGGAAGGCACGCGGATGTTCAATGAGATGCTGGAGCACATCCGCGAGCGGGTGACCGACCTGGTGTTCAAGATCCAGGGCGGAGCGGCCGCAGCCGCCGGGGGTTATGGGGAGGCGGAGGCGGTTGGAGCCCGGGGGCCGACGTCGGCAGCCGGCGGGGTAGCATACAGCGGGCTGACTACCACCAAAGCGGATGCCAGCGGGGCCGGTTTTGCCGCCGCGGCTGCCGACCAGGTCGCCGCCCTGCGACCTCAGGGCGAGGGCGGCAAGCCGCAACCCATCCGCCGGGACCAACCCAAGGTGGGACGCAACGACCCCTGCCCCTGCGGCTCGGGCAAGAAATACAAGCACTGCCACGGCCGCGGTCGCTGAAGCAAAGGGGGCACAGTTCTGCTCGATGCCAAGCCGAGCGCCCCGGGGTCAACCGTCTGGGGCCTGGGCATCCAAGAACGGCCGGGGGCCCAGGGTCGCCACGCAGAGCTGATCGACCGGTAAACGACGGGCGTAGTCCCGCACTCGCTCGACCGTGACCGCGCGCAGGGCGTCAAGCTTGGCTTGCCGGCCGATCGGTCGGCCGAAGTGGAAGAGGTCTTCGCTGAGATTGGCGGCCCGGGCCCGAGTCAGATCGTCTTCGGTCTCCAGCTGCGAGATCAGGCTGTTGCGTGCCCGCTCGGTCTCCGCCTCGGTCAGGTCCCGGCTGACCCGGCTCAGTTCGGCCAGCAAGGTCTGGTGGGTTCGATCGCAGCGCTGCGGGGTGGTGCTGGCCCCCAGGTGGATGACGCCTTTCCCACGGGGTTGCTCGTGCCAAGCGCCAACCCAGTAGACCAGGCCCTGTTTTTCACGGACCTCAGTGAACAGTCGGCCGCTCATGCCGCCGGCCAGGACTGCTAGCAGCACTTGTTCGACCGGAAAATCGGGGTGGTCGCGTGGCAGGCCGGGCAGGGTGATGGCGATGTACTGCTGTTCGAGGGCCTTGTGGCGATGCTCCCGGGCCGGGACGAACTGGAAATCCGCGGGCTGACGGCCCAGCGGCTCGGATGAGCCGAACCCGCGCATGCACTGGTCGATCTGCCGCGCCAGCCGGGCGGTATCCACCGGACCGGCCACCGCGATCTGAAGTCGGCCGGCCTGATAAGTGCGCTGCCAGTGCCGGCGGACCAGTTCCGGAGTCAGTCGCTCCAGCGATTCAGGCGTGCCGGCCGGGTGCCGGCCCAGCACCGGGCCCAACGTGAGCCGCTGGATCATCATCTGCAAGAGTTCTTGCGGTTCGTCCTCCATCTGCCGAAGTTCCTGCCGGGCCAGCTCGATGGCCACCCGGCAGGCGTCGTCCGGGAAGGTGGGGTAGCGGATCATCTCGGCGACCAGCTCGACGACCTGCGGGACGAACTCCGGCAGGCAGAGGACCCGGACCAGCGTTGATTGCCGGCCGCTGACCGATGCCCAATGGGCTCCAAGCTGGTCGAACGCGTCCGCCAGGCCGCGCCCGTCGTAGCTCCGCGTTCCCTTCGAAAGAGTGCGCTCCACGATCGCACCGATGCCGGTCAGCTCCGGCGGGTCGTCGGCCACTCCCACCAGCATGCGGAAGCACATGGCCACCGTACGCCGCTCGGGCAGGACTTCGGCCGCCAGCTGTGGGCCGCTGTCGAGCCAGTGATGGACAAAGCGGCCGGGCGGAGCGGCCGGCCGGATCGCGGGTGCGGTCATTGCCAGTCTCGCGCTTGCAGACATCGTTCCCGGCGCGGCGCCAGTCGCTCCAGGGGGTTACGGGCCGCCGAGCGGCTTGTCCGGGCTGGCTGGCTCGATCAGCACATTCTCGGCGATCAGTTTCTGGTACTTCCGCTTCAGTTCGCTGTCCAGCACCTTGACGTCGGCTTTCTTGAACAGGTCGGTGATCAATCGGTTCATTTCCTGCGGGATCACCCGGTCGCGGAGCGAGGTTTCGACCTGCTGGCGCAAGTCCTCGAAACGGACGTCC
Organism: uncultured Planctomycetales bacterium; assembly: GCA_964482395.1. Taxonomy (GTDB): domain Bacteria; phylum Planctomycetota; class Phycisphaerae; order UBA1845; family Fen-1342; genus CAYZXK01. The sequence goes on from CAYZXK010000023.1 coordinate 12,506, forward strand.
GGCGCGGGAATGCGTCGCTCGAGTTTGAGAATATGCCACCATCGGCCGACCCGGATGGGCTTGGACACCTGTCCTGGGTCCAGGGAGAAGGCGGCCTCCCGCAACACCGGAGCGATGGCCTCATCGTTGAACGCGAAGGGGGTCAGCAGCCCGCCGTTGGCCGCGGACTCCGCATTCTGGCTGACCGCTCGGGCGACCTCGGCGAAGTCGGTCCCCCGGTCGAGGCGGTTGAGCGCCTCGTGCAGTCCGTTGACGTCGCCGACCTGGATGTGCCGGACCTCGACTTTTTCGCCGTACAGACGGGCGAACTCCTCTCGCAACGTCGGCTCGTCCACCCGGAAGCCGCGTTCTACCACCTTTCGCAGATGGGCGTTGCGTTCCATGCCGATCCGGAATTCGGTCAGGGTAAGCCCTTTCTGTTGCAGCAGCATCTCCAGCGACTGGAGCTTCTCGGCCTCGGTCAGGGCGTGACCATGAGCATCCACCTCGGGCGCGATTCTGGCCAGGGCCCGCTCGAACTCCGCATCCACGTCCGCCTGAGTAACCCGGAGGTTCAGTCGGCGGGTCTCCTGTCGGGCCAGCTCTAGCACGATAAGTTGTTGCATCATTTCCAGCCCGTGGGCCTCGACCAGCTTCTCCACCATCAGGCGTCGGCTGATCGGATGCCCGTTGACGATCGCCACCGCGTCCCCGTCCTGGGCCGGGGCGCGGATGGCAATCAGGATGCCGGCTACCGCCAGCAACCCGAAAACTGGCCCGGGACCCTTCGGGTAATGAGAAACGCTGTGCCGCATACGCGCCTCCCGCATGCTGGCGAGCTATTGTACGGCGTCGGCCAGCTTCTGCCACGCGGCGCGCCGGCTGGCGGGGGCCGTCAGGTCACGCGAGTGAGCGGAGGATGGTCGGCCCTGGCGATCCGAACCCGCAGTCGAGGCAGTCTGGCCCGAAGTCGGGCTTGGAGCACATCCAGCACCGGTCGCTCGCTGGCGTAATGGCCGAGCTGGATGGCTGTGATTCCGCGCCGCTGAAGCTCGAGAGCTTCGTGGTGCTTGAACTCGCCGGTGAGGACCAGTGACTCTGGATCGCAGAAGGCGGCGACTCCGAAGGCGCCCGCCGCCGCGGTGACCGAGCGGAAGCGCCGCCTCAGGTCGCCGACCAGGCAGGCCGAGGACAGGTCCACCCGTCGGCGCAACTTCGCCAGCAGGCTGCGGCCGGAAGTGGGTTTCTTGAGCCGGCCGACGCGCCCCATTCCGACCTGCCCCCGGCCCAGTACCTCGTGCAGCGGGTACAAGTCGAAGGCCGGTTCCTCGTAAGAGTGGGTCGCGTACAAAGCGCGGACCACCGGTCCGAGCTGGGTGCGGGGCACGACCATTTCCAGGCGGGTTTCTTCGACGTGTTCGAGCACCTGGCTGCGGCCGACTGTCGGGTGAGTGGTTTCGTCGCCGCGAAAGGTCCCCCGGCCGGCCAGCTCGAAGCTGCACTCGAAGTAGTGGCCAATGACGCCGGCCCCGGCTGCGGACAGCGCCCGACGCAACCGGTCGACCTCTCGGGCCGGCGCGAAAACCACCAGCTTATAAAGCCGGTCGGTGCGCAGGACAGGCTGGAGCGGCCAGCGCTGCACGGGGTCGAAAAGGTCCAGCAGGACATCGTTGGTTCCGCCGGCGGCGGCGTCCAGCGCGGTATGCAGAGCAATGATCGAAGTCCGGGCCGCCAGCAGGTCCGGCAGCCGCGTGGTGGGGCAGGCGGCCTGCGGCGTAACCGTCTTGGTCCCCTTGAAGATCGGGGGATGGTAGAGGATCAGCAGGTCGGTGCGCGTGCGGAGGGCTTCGCCGGCCACCGAATCGGTAAGGTCGATGGCCAGCAAAGCGCGGCCGACGGGCCAGCCGGTCCGGCCAGCCAGCAAACCCACGTTGTCCCACTCGGCGGCCAGCTCGAAGGGGGCCAGCGAGTTAAGGGTGCTCAAGACGTCGCTCACCAGCAGGTGGTCAGCCACGGCCCGCCTCCCGATCAATCAACTGCCCATAAGCGATGGCCAGCTTCCGCGTTATCGGCCCGGGCTTCTCGTCCCCGATCGGATTCCGCCCGATCCGCACCACCGGTACCAGTTCAATCATGCTATTGCTCACAAACATCTCTTCAGCCGACAGGAGATTCTCCAAAGTAAGCGGCTGCTCACGGGCCGGGATGCTGAGCTCGCCGGCCAGTTCCATCACCGTCGCCCGGGTGATGCTGGGCAGCACCGGGGTATCCAAAGGCGGAGTGAGTAATTCCTCATCTCGAACGATGAAAACCGAACTGATCGCGCCCTCGGCTAGAAAGTTATCGGGCGTAAACCACAGCGTTTCGAAGGCCGACTGGGCATGGGCCGCCCGCAGCGAGGCCAGCCGCGCGAAGTAGCTGGTGGTCTTGTGACCTGCGGTGGGATCGCCGCGACTCTGACGACAATCAGAAACCGTGACGGTCACGCCCCGGGTGTAGAAAGTGTCCGGATACTTCTCGGCCGGGGCGGCCGTGGCCACGACGGTCAGTCGGACCGGCTCCTGCTCGGTCACGTGCAGGGATCCGGTGGTCACGGTCAGTCGTACCCGGGCATCAGTCCCCGCGAAAGGCGAGATCACCTGCCGCACGTTGTCCGCCAGCTCGTCCTTCTGGGGGATCACCGTCCAGCCCAGAGCCCGAGCGGAGTTGGCCAGCCGATCCAGGTGCCGCTCCAGGCGGAACACATGCCCGTCGTAGCAGCGCATGGTCTCGAACAGGCCGATTCCCTGCATGAAGCCCGAGTCGAACACGCTGACCCTGGCCTGCTCGGGAGGCATGAGTGTGCCGTTCAGACAGACCCAGTGGCGCATGTTGGTCTCCACGTGCGGGCGAACCGGCGGGCTGGACCGGCCGCGACCGGCCCACGGGGCGGTTCCGGGACGGGGTTCGTCAGAGCTTGCACGATTCCGCGGGCCTTGGCCAGCGTTTCCTGGTACTCGGCCAGCGGGTCGCTGTCGGCCACAATCCCGCCGCCGACGTAGAGTGTGGCGGTCTGCCCGCGAATCTGCAAAGTGCGGATGGCTACATTGAAGGTCATTCGGCCGTCCAGGCCCAGCACGCCGACCGCCCCGCCGTAGACTCCCCGGGCCACCGGCTCCAGCTCGTCGATGATCTCCAGGGCCCGGATCTTGGGGACGCCACTAATCGACCCGGCTGGGAAGCAGGCCATCAGCAGGTCCAGCCCGTCGCGGCCGGGAGCGAGGCGGCCAACCACCTCGGCTAGCGTATGAAACACCGTTGGATGGCCCTCGAGGATCCGGGGATGTTCTACCCGCACACTGCCGTAGCGGCAAACCCGCCCCAGATCATTGCGGTGCAAATCGACGATCATGGCCAGCTCGGCCGCCTCCTTGCGGCAAGCCAGCAACTGGGCCCGCAGCCGCCGGTCCGCGGCTCGATCGCCGGTCCGCGGCCGCGTCCCCTTGATCGGCCGGGTCCAGACCCGGTCGTCGCGCAGACGTAGGAACAGTTCCGGCGAAACCGATGCGACGGCGGCGTCGCCCCAGCGCAGCAGGGCGGCATACGGGGCCGGGTTGACCTGCCGAACCGATGCATACGTCGACAGCGGATCGGCCAGGCCCTCCAACCTGAAACGTTGAGCTAGATTGACCTGATAGATGTCGCCGGCCGCAATGTACTCCAGGGCCCGGCCGACTGCGGCCCGATACCGGTCGAGACTCAACTCCGCCGCCAGCCGCGGATTCAGGGAAGTCGGCTCGTAGTGGGCCGCGGCCGCCTGTCCCCAGCGATCGAGAAAGCGGTCCCGGTCCGGGTCGGGGTTGACCGCCAGTGACTCGCGCACCCCCCGGGCCAGTAGCGCAAAGGCCCGATGACGACGGTGGTCCAGCACCACCCCCCGGTCGAACAGCGCCACCCGCATCACCGGCAACCCCAGGTCTTCGTGGTTTTTAGCCGGCAGCCGCTCCAACTGTCGCGCCGCTTCGAAGCCCACATACCCGACCCACCCCGGCGAAAGGCCCGCATCCACCGGTGGCAGTCGCGGGAGGCGACCATTGATCTGCCGCCACAGATGCCATCCGCTGGGATGGCTGACGACGATAGTACCGCAGACCGATAACTTGGCGGGCCGCTGCTCGAACTGCTCC
>CAYZXK010000024.1:0-10372 GCA_964482395.1 uncultured Planctomycetales bacterium
CGGCACCCTCGCCACCCATCACGCCGAAGCTAACGGAGAGGGGGGGATTCGAACCCCCGGGTAGCAAACGCTACCACCGGTTTTCGAAACCGGCCCGTTCAGCCACTCCGGCACCTCTCCCGGATGCAATCGGCCTGGCCGGGCCCCCGGCCAGGCCCCACGCCCGCGAGTGTAGCAGCCCCAAGCCGGACCTGCCAGATTCCACTCAGGCGGGGACTGTCTGACCCGACCTTTAGGCTCCCACCAGCGACCGGCCGCGCAGGCCGCGAGGCTGCGTCATTCCCATCAGGGCCAGCGTGGTGGGCAATACGTCGTAGAGCGAAGCATCCTGCCGCCCCGGCCGCAGCGACGCGTGCGACAGGATGTACAGACCTTCCATGGCATGGTTGGCGTTCTCCGGGCCCAGCTCATCTCCGAGCACGTATGGCTGCCGGTGGCCGATCGAGCCCACGCTGCGCCAATGCAGGTCGCCCAGCAACACGACCAGATCCGGTGGAAAGCCGTTTGCCTGATTGTAAATCTGCTGCGGGCGGTAAGCCCGGCTGCCTATCGGCCGACCGGCCGGATCGGTCAGGCTCTCCAGCTTGCCGCTCAGCTCCTGGCACAGCGCATTCACCCGGTCGGGGGGCACGATTCCCTGCGGCTCGCGACCGGCCTGGTTGATGAATAGCTGCCCGGTGTAGCCTCCCTCGCCCCAGACCTGCGTCCTGGACCAGTCGACCTCCGCGAGCCGGAACTTGCGTTTGCCGGTCGGCGGATCCTTCATGACCAGGAAACCCTCGGCGATCAGCCAGTCATTGAGGCAGAATCCGCCGTCCAGACGTTTGGCCCCGTGGTCGGATACCACCCAGACCGCGGTACGCTCCAGGTCGAACACGTCCAGCAGTTGTCCGATCTGCCGGTCGATGAAGACGTAGTAGTCGTGAATCGCCGCCTGATAGGGGTTGCCTGGCACGTGACCGGGCGAGCCCGGGTCCATGAACCGCCAGAAAGCGTGCTGGAGCCGGTCCACCCCCATTTCGACTAGCCACAGCAGATTCCACGGGCGGGTGGTGGCCAAGTGGCGGCCAAGCTCGAAACGCTGCCGGGCCATGCGGTAGATCCGGTCCAGCAGGCCGCCCTTGTCCTCACTGGCCAGGTCCGATACGTCCAGAATGAACTCGCCGCACAGATCGGCTATCTCGCTTGCCAGCTCGGGCGGATGCGTGTACGGGCTGGCGGTGCTGGGGGTGAGAAAGCAGGTCACCTGGCAGCCGCGCGGCGGGTGTACGATCGGAAAAGTCTGCGGCACACTCACCGTTATGGAATGCAGCCCGGCCCGCCCGAAGTAGTCCCACATCCGCGGGTGGCGCACGTCCAGGTTGGTGGCCAACCCCAGGTTCTCGTAAGACCAGTCACGCCGGTTGCGAAAACCGTACACCCCCAGTGTCCCAGGGTCCTTGCTGGCCGCCATGCAGCTCCAGGCCGGTACGGTCACCGGCGGCAGACAACTCTCCAGTCGTCCCCAGAGCCCGGATTCGCAAAGCCGACGCAGATTCGGCAGATCGTCCAGCCACCGGTCGAAGGTCAGACCCGGATCGGCACAGTCCAGACCTATAATCGCAACCTTTTCGACGCGGTTCATCGGCTAACATTCTAAACCCTCCAGTCCCGATCGGCAGCCCGCAATCTCCATGGCCGCCATGACTGCCGCATTGGACTCTCCCGGTACGAAAATTGAGCAGTCGGCGACGCAGCACGGAACCTGCGGCCCATCCCCCACCCGAGTAGCCCCGGACCAGGTCGACAAAAAAGGGGGACTCGCTGCCGGCCGTCCGTGTTTCCCCGGCGGGAGGTCCGCTGCTCAGGGTTGGCGGTTGCGCCGCTTGTCGTTCGCGCCCCAGCTCCGGGTTCGCTACGCCAGGCCTGCCGCCCCGGCGCTGCGGCGTTCCGCGCCCGATGCCGTGGGTCTGGGCGTCCGGCCTGTCGGACCTCCGGGTCCCGGGGAATCCCTGTAACGACTGGAGCCTGCTTGCGGTGAAAAGGCCTGCTGGATTGGGTTCCCCGGCCGAGGGACCGGGGAACCCGCTGCGGGTGACGCGACCGGGCGGGCCGCACCTGATAAAATCCCGCACCCATGGCAAGAAATGATTCGGCAGACCTGGTGGGCAATCGCTCGTCGGGGGCCGCGGAACCGAGTGATGGGACGGGCCTGATCAGGCTCGATCCCTGGCTGGAACCCTACGCGGACGCCCTACGCCACCGGCACCGACGATACCAGGCGGCCTTGCAGCGCATCATCGAGGCCGAGGGCTCATTGGAGCAGTTCAGCTTGGGCTACCGATACTTCGGCTTCAACCGGGGCCAGAAGGATGGGCGGCCCGGCGTATGGTTCCGCGAGTGGGCTCCCAAGGCGATCGCGATGTCGCTCATCGGAGACTTCAACAACTGGGATCGGATGGCTCACCCGCTCCACCGAGATGAGCATGGGGTCTGGAGCCGCTTTCTGCCGGACGACGAGCTGGCCGACCGGCTCACCCACGGCAGCGGAGTGAAGGTGCACGTGCACAGTGCGATCGGACCGCGGGACCGGATACCGGCCTATATCCGCCGGGTAGTATCGGACCCGCACTCCCACAATTTCACCGGCCAGTACTGGAATCCGCCGCAGCCGTATCAGTGGCGTCACGTCGCCCCGCGGCTGAAGGGCAACTTGCGGATTTATGAGGCCCATGTCGGCATGGCCACCGAGGAGCACCGGATCGGCACTTACCGAGAGTTCACGGAGCAGGTGTTGCCGCGGATCGTCGATGCCGGGTACAACGCGATCCAGCTCATGGCGATTCAGGAACACCCGTACTATGGGTCCTTTGGCTATCAGGTGAGCAGTTTTTATGCCGCCTCCTCCCGGTTCGGTACTCCCGAGGAACTGAAGGAACTGATCGACACCGCACACGGCCACGGCCTGTTGGTGCTGCTGGATTTGGTTCACAGCCACGCGGTCAAGAACATCTACGAGGGTTTGAATCATTTCGACGGTACCGAATACCAGTACTTTCACGCCGGCGGGCGCGGCCAGCACCCGGCCTGGGACTCGTTGCTTTTCGACTATGGCAAGTATGAAGTCCTCAAGTTTCTGCTGAGCAATGTGCGCTTCTGGCTGGAAGAGTACCGTTTTGACGGTTTCCGCTTCGATGGCGTGACCAGCATGATGTACCTGGACCACGGTCTGGGGCACCCTTTCCTGTCGTATGATGACTACTTCCCGCCGCACGTGGACGAGGATGCGATCACTTACTTGCAGCTTGCCAACCAGTTAGTACACACGCTGCGCCCGGATGCGGTCACGATTGCCGAGGATGTTTCCGGAATGGTGGGCCTGGCCCGGCCGGTCGCCGAGGGCGGGCTCGGATTCGACTACCGCCTGGCGATGGGCATTCCCGATTACTGGATCAAGATGCTCCGGGACAAGCGCGACGAAGAGTGGCATATGGAAGGGATGTTTCACGCCCTGACCAACCGCCGGATCGGCGAGAAGCATGTGGCCTATGCCGAGTGTCATGACCAGGCCCTGGTGGGGGATAAGACTATCGCCATGTGGCTGATGGACGCGGACATCTATTACCACATGACGAAGGGTACACAGAACCTGATCGTGGAGCGCGGGATGGCGCTGCACAAGATGATCCGGCTGGCGACGTTCGTCCTGGGCGGGGAAGCCTACCTGAACTTCATGGGCAACGAATTCGGCCATCCCGAATGGATCGATTTTCCGCGCGAAGGCAACAATTACTCGTACAAATACGCCCGCCGGCAATGGCATCTGGTGGACGATCCGCTGCTGCGCTACCATGACCTGGCGACCTTCGACCGGGCGCTTCAGAAGCTGGACGACGATTACAACGTTCTGGGTCGGCCGCATCCGGAAATCCTGCACGTGCATGAGGATCGCAAGCTCCTTTTCTGCCGGCGCGGGCCGCTGGTGGTGGGTTTCAACTGGCATCCGGCCCAGTCCTATGCGGATTATCGGATCGGGGTGCCCGAGGCCGCCGACTACAAACTTGCTCTGAATACCGACGACCTGTGGTTCGGTGGCCATGGAGAGGTACTATCGGACCAGGTTTACGTCTGCCAGGCGGTGCCGTGTGACGGGCGGTTGCAGAGCGTGCAAGTGTACATTCCGGCCCGGACCGCGCTGGTGCTGGCCCCGGTCTGACGCCGCCGGGCGGCGCCAGAACCACGGGTAAATCCAACCCGACGCGACAACTGGCGAGCGGCGGGCGGCGCCTGCTGGACTATTGGGGAGGACGGTCTAGCTTTCCTTGGGGCGCCCGGTCCGGTCGGCGCGAACCCCCGGTCCTTCGACGCGCCCCGGGAGGCTCCATGGGACAAACCATGCAGGCAAGTGGCGGTGACCGCGAGCTGCCGGCGCCGCTGGCCTGGGCACGGAAGTTTCTGCCGGAATACTTCAGCGACCCGCCTTGTCGGTTTCATATCGAGCTGATGACCACGCTAGCCGACCCGCGGAAACGGCTAATCGCGCGGGTGGCGCCACGGGGGCACGCCAAGAGCACTTGCGCGGCTCTGGCATACCCATTGTGGTGCATCTGCGAGCGCAAACGGTGGAACATCGTGATCGTCAGTCATGAAAGCTCGCTGGCCACGCAGTTCGTGCGCGATATTCGCGAGCAACTGGAAAGCAATGAGCGCATTGTGGCGGAATATGGCGATTTGTGCGCCGGCTCGGAGCCGTGCTCGGGCGGGAAAGGGACCGCGAATGAGGCGCGGTCGCGAGGCGCGAATGCAAACGGCGCCGGCGCTGCGCAATTCTTGCCCGGGCGCGCGGCGCTACGCCGAAGAACCGTGCGGACGCGATGGACTCAGCGCGTGTTTACGACGGTAACCGGCATCAGCGTGCAGGCCAAGGGAACCGGAGCCGGGTTCCGCGGGCTGCGGGTGGGGCCGCACCGGCCGGACCTGATTATCTGTGATGACATCGAGAAGGATCAGCACGTCAGGTCGCCGGAAATGCGGCGGCGGCTGGAGCACTGGTTGCGTAGAGTCGTCATGCCGGCCCTGGCCCCGGACGGACAACTGCTCGTACTGGGCTCGATAATCCACTACGACTCGCTGCTGGCCAATCTGCGCGACCGGCGGCGATTCCGGCACTGGGACTACGCCGTCTACCGGGCGCTGGAGGCCGAGCGGGGGCCGGATGGGCAGTATCGGCGGGTCGCACTCTGGCCGGAGCGCTGGCCGGTCGAGCGGCTGGAGCTTGAGCGGGAGCGGGTCGGCACGCTGGCGTTCGAGCAAGAGTATCAGGCCAATCCGATCGATGATTCGATTCGCGTATTCCGGCCGGAGTGGCTGAAGCGGTACGATCCGGGCGAGCTGGCCGGCCGAGAACTGCTGACAATCATGACCGTCGATCCGGCGACCGGGACGAGCGGCGGCGATTACTTCGCCCTGTGGGTCGGGAGCGTCGATGCCCAAGACGGAACAATTTATACCCGAGTTCTGACGCTGGAACGGATCGGCGTGGTCGAGCAGGTGAGGCGGATCGTCGACGCGTTCCGAAAATGGCGGCCACTGAAAATCGGTATCGAAAGCGTGGCATACCAGGTGGCCTTGAAGGAGATCCTGGAGGACGAAAGCCGCCGGCGACGGCTGTATATGCCGATCGTCGCGCTTCGAACCTTGGCTAACAAGCGCGCCCGGATCGAGGGTTCGTCCCCCTTCTATGAAAACGGAACATTCCGACTCCCGCCAACCCTTGATCCTGAGGTGGAGGAGCAGTTTCTGCATTTCCCCAAGGCCCGGCATGACGATGCCCCGGACGTGTGCGCCATGGGCATCGAGCTGGCGCGCACCTTGCGCCGCGGGCTGCGCGTAGAGGCTGCAACAGCCAAGCGCGATTCTCACTGGCGCCCCGGGGGATGGTAAGGGCTGGCCGCCGCCGGGGGAGAAATGTATGCTCCACTCGTGACCGGAGCGCAATCATTATCCGCGAGATCCGGCAGGCCGGCAGACCTCCGGCCGGCCGTTACAGAGCAGCGCCAAGGTGGCCGGCCGGTGGTGCTGGCCGGAATGGTCGTGGTGGTCGGTGCGGCGGTAGCCCTGGCGCACTGGCCAGCGCTGACGGCCCGGGCGATCCACTTCGATGATGGGCAATACGTTCTGGAGAACCCGCTGGTGCAGAACCCGAGCTGGGACTCAGTCCGGCGTTTCTTCGCGGAGGTTCTCGAGCCGTCGACCGTACGCGGCTACTACCAGCCCTTGACCATGGTCAGCCTGATGCTCGACTGGGCGATGGGGGGGGACGGCGGAGAACCTGACGCCCTTCCACCGGACCAGCCTCGGGCTGCACGTGGTCAACGCCGTGCTGGTAGCAGTCTTCATCTGTCTGCTGTTTGGCAATCCCTGGGTGGGCGGGCTAACCGGGGTGCTGTTCGGGCTGCACCCGCTGACCGTCGAGCCGGTGCCGTGGCTGGGCGAGCGCAAGACGCTTCTGGCGGCCTTCTTCGCTCTGGCGAGCCTTTCGCTGTACCTGCTTTACGTGCAGTGGCGCAGCCGGGTGCTGTACGCGACCTCGCTGGCGACTTTTGTGCTGTCGCTGCTGGCCAAGCCGACCACCACGCCACTGCCGATTCTGCTGCTGCTTCTAGACGGCTGGCCGCTGAATCGGCTGAGTTGGCGGAGCCTGGCAGAGAAGGGGCCGTTTCTGGTGGTCGCCGCGGTTTCGGCGGCGGTCACCTTCGTGTCTCAATCCCGGGCGGCCATCGCGGTGGTGATGCCGCAGGACTATTCGCCTTACCAGGCCCCGCTGACGGTCTGCCACAATATCGTGTTTTATTTGCGGAAGATGGTCTGGCCGACGGGTTTGACACCCTATTACCCGTTTCCGGAGCCGATGGACCTTTCGCAACCGGCGGTGCTGGCCGGCGTGGTCGGGACCGGGCTGCTGATTGCGGGGTTGCTGCTGTCGCTGCGTTGGACGAGGGCGCTGCTGGTCGGCTGGTTGTTCTTCTTCGTGGGGATCGCTCCCACGTTGAACGTGATCGCCTTTACGCGGGTAATCGCCTCGGACAAGTACGTCTATCTGCCGGGCCTGGGAATGTTGATGCTGATCGCCTGGGGGATGGTCAGGCTGTGGAAGGCGGGCGGAGCCAGATGGGCGAAGGTTGGGCGGCCCGGTCTGATCGGGCTGGTGTTGCTGCTGGCGGTCCTGGAAGCCGACGCGACCCGCGCTCAACTGCACATCTGGCAGGACACCGAGAGCTTGTACCGGCACATGCTGACTTACGCCCCGCAGGTGGATACGCTGCACGATTTCTTGGGCCAGCAGCTATACCGTCGGGGGTGTGTCGCGGAAGCCCTGGAGCACTACACGCAGGCCCTGCGGCTGAACCCGAAGAACCCTTCTCCCCACAACAACATCGGCGTGGTGCTGGCCGAGCAGGGCAAGTTTGCCGAGGCCCGGCAGTATTTCGCTGAGGCGGTGCGTCTCAAGCCCGACTATGCCAACGGGTTCAGCAACCTGGGGCGGGCTTTGGCCGGTCTGGGCCAGCTGGAGCAAGCTCGCCAGAGTTACGAGCACGCGCTGGAGCTGGACCCGAACTGCTACGATGCCCATCAGGGGTTGGGGATCCTGTTGGCGACGCAGGGGGATCTCAAGCAGGCGGAAATTCATTTTCGCAGGGCGATCGCGCTTAAGCCGGACTATCTGGAGGCTCACATCGGCCTGGGGCGGATCCTGTGGGCTCGGGGCCGGACGGAGCAAGCCCGGCAAAGCTTCGAGGAGGCGTTGCGTATCCGTCCGGAAGACCCGCGGGCCCGGGCCGATTTGGAGAGACTGCGGGCGGCCAGCAGGCCCCCGGGCTGAAGCGGCGACAACTTCCGACACAGGCGGACGCCTTCGGACCGGCCGGAGTTTATAATCGTCGGCAGAAGGCAGCGGGCTGCCGCGCGGGTGCCGGGTCGGCAGCAGGTCGGCAACGCCGGGCCGCGGGCAAGTTGCGAGGAGTTGGAACTATGAAGACCAAGCGATTGATGGGCGGTCGGGTATGGCTGGCGGCCGGCTGGGTGATTCTCCTGGCCAGTCAGGCCATGGCCGAAAAGACGGTGCTGAGGCTGCGACTGAGCGGGCCGGTCATGGAAGCCCCGGACCAGGCCGCGGGCATGCTGGCTTTGTTCAGCAAGGAAGAGATGCGGACGCTGCGCGAATGGGTAGGTGACATTCGCCGGGCGGCCGCCGACCGGGATATCAGCGGCCTAGCCCTGATCATCGAGGAGCCGGAGATCAATCTGGCCCAGGTGGAGGAGCTGGTGCAGGCCATCCAGGCCTTCAAAGCCCGGGGCAAACCGGTCTACTGCTATTTGGACTATGCGGACAACGTTTCCTACGCCCTGGCAGCCGCCGCCAGCCACATCACGATCGCCGAGAATGGCGAGCTGGCCATCGTTGGCTTGCATGGCGAGATGATGTTCTTCAAGGGGCTGCTGGACAAGCTCGGGCTGGAGGCGGACATGATGCAGTGCGGGGCGTACAAGGGCGCCGCCGAGCCGTTCACTCGCACCGAGCCCAGTCCCGAGGTGGTTGAGAACATCAATTGGCTGCTGGACGGGCTGTATGAGCGGTGGATCGGCCTGATCGCCGAGGGGCGCAAGCTGCCGGTGGAAGAGGTCAAGAAGCTGGTGGACGCGGCCCCGCTCAGTGCCGAGCAGGCCCTCAAATACAAGCTGGTGGACGAGGTGTCGTCCTTTCCGACCTTCAAGCAGATGCTGCACAAGGAGTTCGGGCGGGATTTGAAGGTGGTCAAGCGGTACGAGGAAAGCTCGGTGCCCGAGGTGGACACCAGCAATCCTTTCGCTTTCCTCTCGCAACTGTTCGGGCTCTTGCAGGAAGCGGCCTCGCCTGAGGAGAAGCCGGCGATCGGCCTGATCTACATCGAGGGCACGATCATGGTCGGCCCCAGCGACGACAGTCCGCTGGGCGGCAGCAGCGCCGGCAGCAGCACCATCCGGTCGGCTTTCGAACAGGCCCGGCAGGATGACCAGATCCGGGCGGTGGTGGTGCGGGTGGATTCGCCGGGCGGATCGGCTCTGGCCAGCGACATTATCTGGGAGGCGGCTACTCGCTGCGGTCTGGAGAAGCCGGTGATTGTGAGCATGGGCGCGGTGGCCGGCAGCGGCGGATATTATGTTTCCATCCCCGGGGACGTAATCTTCGCCGACCCCAGCACTATCACCGGCTCGATCGGCGTGGTCGGCGGCAAGCTGATCTGGAAACAACTGATGGAAGGCAAGCTGGGGATCACGACCGCCGAGTTCTCCCGCGGCCGGCATGCCGGCCTGATGAGCATGAACCGCAAGTGGAACGAGGCCGAGCGGGCCTGGATGACCGACTACCTGAATCGAGTCTACGACCAGTTCAAAGACCGCGTGAAAAAGTCTCGCGGGCAGCGACTGAAGAAAGACCTCCAAGAGATTGCGGGCGGCCGGGTCTACACTGGCGCTCAGGCGGTCGAACTGGGCTTGGTCGACCGGCTGGGCGGGCTGTCCGACGCCCTCGACTTCGCCGCCACCCGGGCTGGGCTGGGCAAAGACTACGAAGTCCGGACCCTGCCCAAGCCGTCCGGGTTCGCAGCCGTTCTCAAGCTGCTGAAAAGCTTCATGGGCGAGGAAGGCGAGGACGAGTTCGAGATCGAGGCGCAGGCCCGGCTCGACGAGTTTACCCTGCTCAGGGCCGCCCGACCCGTGCTTCGCGAGCTGGCCCCCGCACAGCTCAAACATATGCTCCAGGCCCTCCGCAACCTGACCATCCTCCAGCGCGAGCACGTGGGATGTTTCATGCCGCTGGTACCCCAGGTGCGCTGAGCGAGGCCGAGGAAATCATACCGTCGGTAGTACTACCACGAACGAGTGCCACGGGCACGTGACCTGCCCGTGGCACTTGGTCTTGATTGCCGTCCGGCGGTCCAGACCAACCGGCCCGCGCGGTGGGCGCCGGACCCGGCCAGTGTGGATCAGCAAATGCTGGCTCGCTGCGTCAGTCGCGAGCGAAACGCCAGGCCCAGCCCCACGCAGCCAGCATAGAGAACAAGCTGCACCCCCGACCGGACCAGGGCGGTGTGGGCCGCCCCGAGCACCGGGCTGGGCCCGGGAATCAGCAGGAAGGCGGCGGACACGGTGGCCGCCAGTGTGATGACCTGAGCCGGGACCTGCGCCCAGAACAGGCGCATCTGGGTGGTCGCGATGCCCAGCACGTTGGTCACCAGGGCCAGGCAGTGGGCCAGCACGACGAGCTGAAACTCGCTCTGGAAGCGACCATAGTCATGCGTAAACAGGGTGGTCAGAATCCACCGTCCGAGCAGCACGGCAACCAGCATAACGA
>CAYZXK010000025.1:0-3962 GCA_964482395.1 uncultured Planctomycetales bacterium
CGGATCGTGTACGGTCTGGTGGCGTACTACAACGCCAAGTACGCCACGCGGGTCTGCAAAGAATTCCGGGAGGTCCGCGGTGTGGCCTGAAATGCCCTTCTTAACCCGCAACAATTACACACGGGAATTGACGTTACCCCCCGATTGACCTGGACCTGCGCGGGTCCCGGGTTGTCGCGGGATGATTCACTGGGGCGACGGGCTCCGGCGTAAACGTAAAACAGGATTCTCGACTGGTGCCGCCTGGACTTGCGACGTGGACCGAACGCGATATGCGGTGGCCCCCCTGCCGACTCAAGCCCCTTGCCGCCTCGGTTGCAGTAGCCGGCGCAGCTCTTGCAGCAATCGCCGCACCACTACCTGCAAGCCGGCGTCCAGGTTGTAGGTGCCGAGCTGGACAGCCCGACGCAGCTCGATTATCCGGCGTAGCGCCGCCGGAGATAGCGCCCAGCCTGGCCTGACCGGGGCGGGTCTGGACCGTTTGTGATCCCCGCCGCCGCCCGATGTGAGGCGAATTATCCGCATCGCCCTGGCTCCAGCCGCGGTGACCGTCCGGTGCGTATGCGGTCACCGTGCCCAACGGGGCAAAGGGGACCCTCAACGTTCTGTATCGGCAACTTCTGCGCGATGAGTTGATAGTTAGTTGAAAAACTGTTCTAAGCGCTTGAGTCGGCAGCACTGGAACCCCCGGTCCGACGTTTTGGGGTCGCCAGCAGGGTGTCGCTAAACTGCGAGGTCCATCGCCACAGTTTCCTCAACGGAGTGTCAAGCTGTCCGGCAGGCCAGGCAGGTTGGCAGGATTGGTCGCGCAGCGGTCTACCACCGGCGATTTACCGTCAGGTCTTGGCTGGCGGGCAGTAAGTCGTTCAGAGCAAATTGGTTACGGGCTGTCCGTGCCTCGGCGCGGTGTCTGACGCGGCCTGGTCAGCTCAAACTCCCCTACCGGAGCCACCTTCCGATATCCCAGGTACAGCAACACGTCCAGGATCTCAGTCAGCGTGGGGAAAGGCCGATCGTTTACCCTCTTGTACTCGTCAACTGCTCTAAGAAAATCGAGTTGCTCTTCGTTCATGTGGCCTTCTTCAGCCGCCCGCCGATAGTCGGTTCGGCGACGTCCCGGTCCCCGCCGACGGTCCAGACCGGAGCGACGATCCCCGCCCGTGCGACGGTCCAGGCCCGACCGCCGATCGACGCCCGATCGGCGGTCGACAGCTTCCCCGGCATCCTGGGCCGCCACCGGCTTGATCTGGCCATCCGGGTCACGTGGGAGATAGCCCTGCGGCGGCTTGCCCTGAGCATCACCTATCATACTAGGTCTATCGTCGATTTGGGCGGCCCAACCGTAGGGACGGTCCCCGCGGAAAACGATGTGTAGAGCTACCCCCCGGCCCGCGTTCTGGACCAAGCCGGTCGCGGCCCACTCAGCGGCATCGAGGCCTGATCACAGGTCATCGTCGTCGAGGTCTTCATCAAGATCCTCGTCGACGTCCTCGTCCTCCTCGAACTCCTCGTCCTCGAAGTCGTCGTCCAAATCCTCGTCTTCGTCTTCGAACTCCTCGTCCTCCTCGAAATCCTCGTCGAAGTCCTCGTCTTCGTCCGCTCGACGGCGTCCATCGGCCCGCAGGCCGATCGCACCGAGCCATTCCTCCGGCCCGGTCTCTTGGTCCTCCTCGGGCTCGTCAAGGTCCGGCGCCAGCTCGACTTCCGGCAGGCGCTCCTCTTCGGTCCCGATTACCAGAGGACTCAACCCGGCCCAGTCACCCAGCTCGAAATTTTGTAACATCGGCACGCTCCTTCTAAAGCGGTTTCCGACCAGCAGCGCGGGTTCATAATAGCCGGCTGAGTTTTCGTCAAGCCCCGCTTCGCACTCTCTTGTCAAACCATTTCCAAGCGTGGATTTTAGCACCTGCGGCCGCCGCGTCCGCCATATAATGCACGTGGCCGGCAGTCTGAAGGAACGGACCATGAGTGTTGTTTTCGACCGGTTTTCCAAACGCTATGAAGCCCAACGGCAAAAGAAACGACTGGGCGAGGGTGTCGTCGACCCGGACGCTCCCCCGATACCGGATGCCCCAGTCGAGCAGGCCCGCGCTCAGGACACGCCGGGGCGTAACGACCCCTGTCCATGCGGCTCCGGTAAGAAGTATAAGAAGTGTTGTGGGAAGGGCCCGTGAGCGATTCCAACGACACCCCGTGGTACTCAAACGGGCTACGGTTCAACTGTCTCCAGTGCGGCCGCTGCTGTAGTGGCCGCCCCGGCTACGTCTGGGTAACCGGCCAAGAAATCCTTCGCATCGCCGCCTTCTGCGGCTCGCAGCCCGAGCACTTCGTCCGCCAGCACATACGCCGGGTGGCACGCGGGCACAGCCTGCTGGAAAAGCCCAACGGCGATTGCGAGTTCCTGGAGCGGGTCGACCAGCAGAAATCAAGATGCGCAATCTACCCGGTGCGACCCGCCCAGTGCCGCACCTGGCCGTTCTGGCCATCGAACCTCGGCTCGGCGGTCGCCTGGCGGCTTGCGGGCTGCGGCTGCCCCGGGATTGATGTCGGCCCACTCCATTCCCTGGCCACCATTCAGGATTGCTTACGCCGGAACGGGCACCGGCCACTGTAAGTCCAGCTCCGGGCGGGTCCAGTCAGCGCTTCGTCTCACGGTGAACGGCCTGCCCCCCCCCTTGGACCGCCCCTCGTCCAGCCCCCCGGGCTTTGACCAATAAAATCAGCCATCCGAGCACGGCGACTGCCAAACCTGACCACAGCAAGATCGGGCGGTCGGCAAGCCGGTCCGCGGCCGGGCCCGCCGCCCTCACCAGCCCCAGGGCTGCCGCGAGCAGCAGGCAACCGGCGATTCGTCGAATCGTCGAGGACCACGGGTGCATGGTCACAGCGCAAAGTGCCGCGAGGATGATGAACTCACGCCCCAACGGAAACACGCCGACCCCGAATGCCAGGCCGTGGGCCAGATTCCGCACGGTGGCCGGGCCGATTCGCACTCGCGTTCCGATCCGGTCGCCGGTGAGAGTCCGCTGGCCCCGGCCGGGCGACATCAGCTCGATCTCGGCACCGGCGGGTGCGCGAGTGTCTCGGGCGACGACCCAGACGTGTTTCAGATCGCTGGTCAACCAGGCCTCGTAGCCCAAGCGACGCAAGAGCGAGGCCGCGACCACCGCTCGGCCATCGCAGTCCTCGCGTCCCTTGGCCATTACCTCCGCGACGGTGGGAACATAGTCCATCACCCCCCAGGTCTCCCAATCGAACGCGTACGGTATCCGCTCACAGATCAGTTGTTCGAGCGGCCGGGCCAGGTCAGGCAACGGTGCGTCAGAGTCCATGCTGGCCGACAGCTCGGCCTCCAGCCGCGCCAGGCCCGGATGGTTGGGGTCCAGGGTGACCTCCAGGTTACGCAGTCGGCTGATCCAGATCGGAAGCAGCCAGACCTTCGGGTACAGGACTAGGGCGGCGACCAGGCAGAAGACGGCGGTTTTCAATGCCCAACGCCGGCCGGGCGGCAAGCGATGCACTTTATGCCAGAGCTCAGTCGCTGCCGTCGCTGCCAGCCTGGCTGGGACGACCGATGGGGGCTGCTTCTTGTCAGGCTGGAGAGCTGACACGCCTCATGGTATCTCCCGGCGGGTGATCGTGACCAGCTCTGGCTGTCAGAGTTCCGGAAGCCGGGGAGGGACCGGCATCCCGCACCACGGTATGAGAATCCGAGCGCGATAATCGCGCTGGGGCGACCGATAAACATGCCCCCCGCGCAACGCCGCTATTGAGCCGCAACGATTGCGTCCTGGCGCCCCGGTTTGGCGCGGCACGTAGAAAGGGTAACGTCAATTCCCGTGTGTAATTGTTGCGGGTTAAGAAGGGCATTTCAGGCCACACCGCGGACCTCCCGGAATTCTTTGCAGACCCGCGTGGCGTACTTGGCGTTGTAGTACGCCACCAGACCGTACACGATCCGC
>CAYZXK010000026.1:0-3272 GCA_964482395.1 uncultured Planctomycetales bacterium
ACGTACTGCGTGGGGGTGTTGATCTCGTGAGCGATACCGGCCGCCAACTGGCCGATGGACTCCAGTTTCTGGGCTGAGATGGCCCTGAAGCAGCTTCCGCTCGGTGATATCCGAACCGATGATCAGGATGCGCGCCGAAGCACTGTCCTCGTCGCGAACCGGGTTGACCGTCAGCCCCAAGAAGCCGGGGCTCCCGTCCACCCGCAGGAAAGGCACGTCCTCCACCCGGATCGGTTTCTGGTCCGCCCGGCAACGAGTGATCCCCTCCGCCACCCGTGACCATTCCCACTCCAGCCCGCATTCTTCCAGCCGACGGCCGATAACCTGCTCGGCCGGCAGCCCCAGGGCCGTTTGGGCGGTCGTGTTCCAACGCCGAATGCGATCCTCTTCGTCGATCCCGATCAGAATGGCCGAGATGGACGCCAGAAGCTGCTCGGCCTCGGTCCGGGCTCGGCGGATCTCCTCCTCCGCTCGTCGGCGGGCCGTGATGTCATGCACGAAGACGAACATCCCGGTGGGGGTCATGACATCATCCAGAATCGGGGTGGCTCGGACCTCGGCCGGGAAAATCCGGCCCTGCTCGCCGACCAGCTCCACCTCACCGCTCCAGTTGTTCAGGTCCAGGGCCGCGCGCAGAATGTCCCGGCCGACCCGGGGGTCGGCGTGAAACGACTCCCACCCCCTTCGGCGAGCCTCATCCAGCGTGCAATGGAACAGTTCCTGGAAGGCCAGGTTGATGTAGGCCACCTGGCCGTCCGGCTGAACCACCAAAATGGCGTCGGAGGCGTCATCGGTGGCCTTGCGCAGTTGCACCAGCTCCCGTTCGGCCCGCTTGCGATCGGTGATGTCCTCGAAAATTCCCAATACCCCGACAATCCGGCCTTGTTCGTCGCGGTAGGGAACCTTCACGGTACGGATCCAGCGGTGGCTGTCGCCCACCTGATAGGACTCCTCCGTATCCTTGGGAGTCCCGCTGCTCATGACTTCCTGGTCGTCGGCCCGGTGCTTCTCAGCCAGCTCCCGCGGGTGCAGGGCATAATCGTCCTTCCCCACGATCTGCTCCGGCTCCAGCCCCAGATCGCGGGCGTAATTGGCGTTGCAGGCCACGTACACCAAATCGCGGTTTTTGACGAAGATGCGCAGCGGCAGGTGCTCCACCAGGGTCCGATTGAGGGCTTCGCTCTTGCGCAGGGCTTCTTCAGCCTGCTTGCGAGCGGTGATGTCGCGCACCACGGCCACCGCCACGTAGCCCTGCTCATCGCGGTAGGCCGAAACCGAGATCTCGATCGGGAACTCGGTGCCGTCTTTCCGCAAGGCGCTCAGTTCCAATGTCTTGCCGATCACCGGACCCTGACCGCTTCGAACGAACTCGGCAAAGCCCCGGCGCTTGGCCGCTCGGTATCTGGGCGGGACGATGTAATCGACCATCTTCTGGCCGAGGACCTCCTCCGCCCGGTAACCGAAGATCTTCTCGGCCGCCGAGTTCCATAGCTGGATTCTGCCGCTCGAATCGGCGGTGATGATCGCGTCCTGAGCAGCCTCAGCGATAGTTCGGTGACGCTCCTCGGACTGCCGCAGAGCCTGCTCGACCCGCTTGTACTGTCGCAGATCGACCAAACTCTCCAGCAAGCAGCGGCGGCCTTTCAGCACCACCGGGGTAACCGTCTTGAGGATCGGGATCGACTGGCCGTCGGCGGTGCGCAAAATGCGCTCCACGTTGTCCACCTGCTGGTCCAGGTCGCTGATCGGGCGACGCCCCTGCTCGGCCGGGTAGACGAAGTTGTGGCAGAGCTGCCCGATGACCTTGTCGGCCGGGGCTCCGATCATCCGCAGGGCCACCGGGTTGGCCTCCAGCACGGTGTGGCTTTCGGCGTCAACCACCATCACTCCGACCTGAATCGACTCCACTATGACCCGGAAACGGGCTTCGGCCTCCTTCAGCTCCTCCTCGGCGGCCCGGCGTTCGGCGATTTCTTTCTCCAGCTCGGAGTTCAGCCTCAGCAGCTCAGCCGTACGCTGCCTTACCCGGGCCTCTAGCTCCTCGTGGGCCTCCCGCACGGCCGCCTGAGCCCGGGCTGTCTGGATCACCTGGCTGGCGCTGGCCGCCAGGCCCTCCAGCAGGTGATCCTCTTCGGCCGTGATGGGCTGCCTGGAGAAGAGCGCCAAAACACCGATTGGCTCACCGCCAACCGCGGTCAGTCGGTAGCCGGCGAAAGACACCAGCCCGAGTTCCCTGGCCCACTGCCGGTTGTGCACCCGCGGCTCATTCTGAACATCGTTGGTAAGGAACTTGGGATCCTGGCCGGCCGCGACCCGCCCGATCTTGTAGCAGCCGAAAGGCACCCGGCGATGAACTTCCCCATCGGTGTGCGTGTACCGGCCGGAACTGGCCCGCAGGTGCAAGCAGCGATCGCGCTGCTTGCAGACATGCGGCCCCTCCTTCACCTGAGCGTGAATGCATCCGGAGTCGCAGCGGTCGCCGGGGGCGATAACCCAGATCCGGCAGAAGTCGGCGCCGAAAGCCTCCACCACCGTGTCAGTGATTGTCCGCAGCTTTTGCTCCAACTCTTGGGCCTGTGGTAGCTCCTCCTGCAAAAGCCGGTTCAGACGGATCTGACGCACCAAGTTGCGGGCCAGGGTGCCCTCCACCTGCTGCCGCTGTTCAATCTCCCGCTGAAGCTGGCAGTTGGCCTCCGCAAGCTGGCGGGTCCGCTCCCGGACCAGCTCATTCACTTGTGCGGAGTGACGGGAGACCGACCCGACGTACGCGGCCAGGAGGAGCGTTATCGCCACTCCGCCGGCCAGGACGGCGAAAGGCTCCCAAGGCGCCTCGAAGCCCCGGTAACCTAGAAGCGGGGCGGACCGGACCAGCCAGCGCCGGCCGCCCAGCTCCAGGGTCCGGTCGAAGCTCAACCGGCTCGCCGCCCGCGGCCCGGACGGCACAAGTCGAAGATCGCCGACAGCTTCTTTCGCCGATCGGGTCGCTTCAACCGCCAGGGGCGCGTTCGGGTCAGTGATGTCCCACACTTCGACCCTTACGAAGCGACGCCAGGGCCCCTGAAAGGCCAGGTTCATCAGCTCGTCGATCCGCACCAGCCCGACCACAAAGCCCCGCAGCCGCGTATCGGGAAGCTGATCAGTCCGGCCTGGCGAAGGATCCCCGTAGACCGGTGCGCAGACCATCAGGTGCGGCACGGGCGTGCCGGCGTGGGTCAGCTCGAACGGCCCACTGAGTGTGACCGCACCACGGTCGCAGGCTCGCTGTAACGCCT
>CAYZXK010000027.1:0-8483 GCA_964482395.1 uncultured Planctomycetales bacterium
GTCCAGGCCCGCCATCCGGGCAGTTGAGCGGTAACTGACAGGCCGGCGATCACCACCAGCCAGTACCAGACCCGGAAGGGGTCGAGTGCGGAAAGGAGTCCCGACAAGGCGGCCAGTCCGGTAGCCCTGCGCGGGCCGGGATCGCCGATCAGTTGCAGCAGCGGCCCCAACGAGGTGTCCACCTCCAGCGTCCGAAAATGCAGGGTCATGGCCAGCCTGACTGCCAGCCGGAGCAGGTCCGCGTAGCCGGCCAGGACGCAGATTGTCAGCAGCGTGTGCCACTCGGGCTTGCGGCCGGTCAGGGCCACCACTCCGTACAATAAAGCGGCCACCAACAGTGTGACCGCCAGGACCCGGATCGGCTCGGCGGCGACCACCCGAATGCGAGCCAGCAGCTTCTCAAACTGCCCCTGCTTGTACTCCTGCTGGTACAGGTCGCGCAGCGCGGACCGCTCCACCACGTCGCGTTTCTCGTCGTCGATCCGGGCGATTCGCTCCTGAACCGCCAGGTCCACCGCGCGATCGATCAGCCCGGTTTGCACAGTGGCCCATCCGAGGAGGGTGACCGCGGCCAGCAGGACCGCCAGGGGCCAGCCCCAGACGGCTACGTCCTCGACTCGGGCGAAGACCCGAGCGGGCGCGACCAGCACCAAGGCCGCGTCCCACAGTCCAATTGGTCGGTGACCAGGGGTCTGGGTCGGTTCGGACACGTCGGGTCCCTCGCCGCCGGCGTCACTGCGGCCCGGAAAGGTCCGTGTGTTCCATGGCCGCTCTCGCTGGCGCCTGCCGGAGTGAGAAAGTCATTATAAGATCGTCGCGGCCGGCAGCATGAGCCTATTCGTGGTGCGACCCGGCCTATTCGACAACTGCCGACAACTTCCGACACCGTGGCGGACACTGCGGGCACCGGGCCGCCAGATTGTCAGACCAGGGATCAACCGCCCAGGTTGGCCGGCTGCTGGTGTCGGGCGGGGCCGGTACCATGGTGGCCGCGGAGGAGTTGACCGCCGGGAATGGCAGACCGCGGAGGGTCACGGTGCTTGACGCCTGGCTGCGAAACCTGGTCAAGATGCTGCTGTGGCTGCGCTACCGCGTCCGGCTGTGCGGGTTGGGTGCGGTGATCAGGCGGGGAAGGAGCGGGATCCTGTTCCTCCCGAATCATCCGGCGCTGATCGACCCGATAATCCTGGTGACCTACCTGCACCAGCACTTTCGGGCTCGGGTGCTGGCCGATCAGGATCAGATCGACCGGTTCTTGGTGCGGTGGCTGGCCCGGCGAGCCGGGGTCATCCCGATCCCGGACCTGCGCCGGTATGGGCCACCCGCGGCCGCCCAGATCAGCATGGCACTGGATGAATGCGCGGAATGTCTCCGGCGCGGCCAGAATGTGATCCTGTACCCGGCCGGCCACCTCTATCGTAGCCGGTATGAGAATCTGCGGGGCAACAGCGCCGTGGAGTACGTGCTGCGGAAGGCACCCCAGGCCCGGGTCGTGCTGGTCCGCACTCGCGGACTGTGGGGCAGCGCGTTCAGTTTGGCATCCGGGAGCATTCCGGATGTGGGCGGCGTGCTGCGGCGGGGGGCCCTCCGGCTGCTTGCCAACCTGATTTTCTTCTCCCCGCGCCGGAAGGTGACCATCGAGCTGCTGGAGCCGGTCGATTTTCCACGGCAGGCCGAGCGCACCGCGCTGAATGCGTACCTGGAACGGTATTACAACGCGGACGCGCCACCCAACACGTATATCGGGTATGGCTGGTGGGAAGCCGGCGGTCCTCGAGTGCTGCCCGAGCCGGACCTGGAGCGGACTGCCCACGCGATGGCGGCCGTCCCGGAAGCCACCCGCAGCCTGGTTACCGCATACCTGCGTGAGCGGAGCGGAAAGCCCGCCCTGAGCGACACCGATCGGCTGGCTGAAGACCTGGGACTGGACAGCCTGGCAAAAGCGGAACTCATGCTCTGGTTGGCCAGAGAATTCGGGCTAGCCGGCAGCGATGTGGACGCCCTGCGAACTGTGGGCGATGTCCTGCTAGCCACTGGCGGACAGGCGGTTGTCACCCGACCGGTCGAGCTGCGCCCGGTCCCCGCCGGATGGTTCCGCGGACGCAGCCGGCGCCGGGCAGCGGTGCCCGAGGGGCACACTATCGGGCAAGTCTTTCTGCGACAAGCCGCAAGCGGACCGGATCGGGCAATTGTCGCCGACCAGATCAGCGGCCTGAGAACCTACCGCGACCTGATCGCCGGCGTCCTGATCCTCAAGCCGCTGATCGAGAAGCTGCCCGGGGAGCGGATCGGCATCATGCTGCCGGCCTCCGTGGCTGCGGTTACGACCTTCCTGAGCACACTGCTGGCCGGCAAGGTGCCCCTGATGGTGAACTGGACCAGCGGGACACGGAGCATCAACCACGTCCTCAAACTGGCGAACGTGGAGCGGGTGCTGACTGCCCGTATGCTGCTGCGCCGGCTCAAATCGCACGGCCAGGAACTGGCCGGGCTGGACCGGCCGCTGGTCTTTCTGGACGAGGTCGGTGGGCAGGTGTCACGACTGGCCAAACTGCGGGTGTGGGCCCGGAGTCGCGGAAGTTGGTCTGAGCTGTTCGATGCTCGGGAGGCGGAGACCGCGGTCATTCTCGTCACCAGCGGGTCCGAGACCGAGCCCAAGGCGGTTCCGCTGACCCACGGCAACCTGCTGGCCAACATCCGCGACCTGATGAGCGTCTTCACCGTCCGGGACGATGACGTGCTGATCGGGTTCCTGCCGCCCTTCCACTCCTTCGGGCTGACCGTGACGTTGCTTCTGCCGCTGCTGGCCGGCGTGCGAGCGGTTTACCACCCCAACCCGGGCGAGGGCTGGGTCTTGGCCCGGCTGATCGCCGATTACAGGGTTACTCTTCTGTGTGGCACGCCGACTTTCCTGAACGGCATCGCTCGCGCCGCCAGTGGCCAGCAACTTGCCACCCTGCGACTGGCCGTCACCGGGGCCGACCGGTGTCCGGTCCAGACCTACCAGACTCTGGCCCGCCTGTGTCCGCAGGCGGTGATCCTCGAAGGCTACGGCCTGACGGAATGTTCGCCGGTCGTATCCGTCAACCGCGAGAGCGGTCCGCGACCCGGTACGATCGGGAAAGTACTGCCCTCTCTCGAATACGCGGTGATCGATCCCGACCGCATGCGGCGGCTGGGAAAGGGGGCGATCGGAGAACTTTTGGTGCGGGGTCCGAGCGTGTTCTCGGGGTACCTGGCAGACCAGGCTGGCCGGCCCTTCGTCGAACTGGACGGAAAAGAGTGGTACCGGACCGGGGATCTGGTCAGCGAAGACCAGGACGGCGTGCTGACCTTCCATGGCCGGCTCAAGCGATTCGTGAAAGTGGGTGGCGAGATGATCTCGCTGCCGGCCATCGAGGCGGCTCTGGAACCATATTATCCGGCTCAGCCGGAAGAAGGGCCGGTGATCGCGGTGGAGGCTACCGCGGACGAAACCCGACCCGAGTTGATCCTGTTCACCACCCGGCAGGTGAATCGGCAGACCGTGAATCGGCAACTGCGCGAAGCGGGTTTGTCGGCGCTGCACAACATCAGCCGCGTCGTGCAGCTCGAGCAGATCCCGGTTCTGGGCACCGGGAAGACCGACTACCGGGCCCTGCGTCGGATTCTGGCTGCCCAGGCCGAAGGCTGACCAGGCCAGCGACCACCAGGGTGCCGCCCAGCAGTGACATGATGGTGAAAGTCCATTCGCGCGCGGCGGTCCGCCCCCGCAGCCGCCAGTAGCCGGCTCGCTGAGCGGCCAAGTATTCTTCCAGGTCGGGGGCCTGGCGCTGGAGTTCCAGCGGCAGCCTGGCCAGCTCGACCTGGTAGCGATTGATCGCATCCTGCCGGATCTCGTCCCATTGTCCGCGCCCGCTGCGCAGCCACATCGGCCAGCTCAACTGGGCCATCATGACCACCACCAGCAGGATCAGGCTCGGCCACAGTCGTGCCCAGCGTGCGGCCGCCACGCCCAGGAACGGCAGCACCACTATGAGGTAGCGTTCGTGGACCTTGGTGGGCAGCATGACCAGCAGCAGCAGGCTGAGCGTGGTCCACAGGATCAGGCCGCGCCGGTCTGCCCGCCAGCGTTTCCAGGTGTACAGCAGACCGGCCAGGAGTCCTGCCGCCAGCAACAGCTTGCCCCACATGCCGCGGCTGAGGCCCAGGGTCCGCACCGTGGCATCCAGCGAATCGGACAGCAGCAAGTGCAGGTACCACACATTGAAGGCTTTCAGCGTGGTCAGATGCGAATACGTGGCGAACAGATTCTCCACATAACTGCGGTTCAGCCAGGCTAGTCCGCTGTGAAGGATGAACGGTGAGGCCCCGATCAGCAGGACTGCAAGGGCCACCGCTCCGCCGACGACCGGTCGCCACCACGGCCGAGTGGAAAGCAGGGCGTAACCCCACAGCGGGACGAACAGGATGGCCTGCGGCTTAAGCCCGAAGGCTAGGCCCCACAGGACCCCGGCCAGAATCCATCGGCCGCGGAGCATGGCATAGAGCATCCATGCGGCCGGAGCCAGCAGCACCGAGTCGGTCTGGGCCCAGATCACTGAATCCCACCAGAAGGGCGGGGCCAGTAGCATTATCGCATAAGTGAGCGGCCCCGCCGATCCGGGACGCAGCCGGGCCGCCAGCGCGGCACACCCCCAGGCCAGCAGAAAATCGCCCAGCACGCTCCAAAAAGTGAACAGCCCCAGCGAAATCGGGGTGTTGATGAGCCGGTCCGGACTGACGAGCTTGAAGACCAGCCCCGACAGATAGAGCAAATAGGTGGACAGCGGCGGGTAGTTGCAGACCCGGTCAACCGCTCGCTGGGTTATGCCCCAACGTTGCTCCCGCCGGTCCCAGACCCGCATGTCATGTCGGGGCGGGGGCTCGTCGTACAGGGTAAGCAGGCCCCGATCAGTTGCCTGCATGCCCCAGCGAACGAAGTCGTCGTGGTCACCGGGATAAAGCATGCCGGCGAAAATCGGCACCGGGGGCCCCCCGGGCAACGCCGGGGCCATGATCAGGAATACCCGGAGCAGCAACGCCACTACCGTCACCCCGATCCAGCCGGCCAGGCGTCGGGGAGACCGGCGAAGGCCAAGCCCGGGTTGGATCGGTCGAGAGAAGACCGCCGCAGAGGACCGGTCGCCACGGCTGCCGCGGCCGGGCTTGGCTCGGGGGGACATCTGGAATGCTCCCGGGGTGGCCTGCCGGCTTATAGTCTCAGGCGGTCGCAAGCGTCAAGCGGACCGGCCGACGGCAGAAAACCGATGGCCGGCCGGCATTGGAGCCCGGATCGGGTCAGTGGTACAATTCGACCGGCGTGAGCCGGCCGGTGACCAAGCGTCGGATTGACGGCGGAGTCGCCCCGCAGGGGCCGGCCGGCCCAAAGGGAGGCGCGGTATGGACATTGTGGCCCAGTGGATACTGTTCTTGCTCTACGTCTACGTGGTGCAAACAGTCCTGATAACGTTCTTCATGCAGTAGGCAACCTGGAACGCCTGGCAGCGACGGGCAGCCTGGCCGAGCAGCGAGGAGGAGCTATCGGACAGGCCCCGTTCCCACGCGGGGCGGGCGGCGCTGCCGGTGGGGCGGCCGATAGATCGTTCGGCGGGGCCGGGAACACCCGTGCTGGCCGCAGTGGTGACCAGCGGGGGCGTTTGTCCGGTCGGAAGTATGCCGCCCAGGGAGGGTTATTCGTGTCCACCAAATTGATTCGCGTATGCCCCTGGCTGGCCTTGGTTGGTCTGTTGACGGCCGGCTGCACCATCGACCTTCAGCTCGATACTTCAGACGACTCGGCGACGGATCATCCAACCGACGGGACCACGGTTGGCGGCGTGACCCGGCTGGAGCAGACCGTCGAAACGATTCAGACCACCGACCCGCGAAGCATCGAGCTGCCGGAGCCGCTGGTGGTAACCGGCCAGGTCGTGATCATCGACCAGAGCGTGACTGTCATCATCGACCCTGAGGAAGAGCTGGTGGTCGAAGAGTTGCCCGATCGGACGGTGCTCGGCTTCGATAACCAAACCGGCTACGACCTCTATCTGCGGTACCTGGCCGACGGCGAACTCCAAGGCGTGTATGTCTACGACGGCGAGACCCTGCTGCTGGAATACCCTTGCCTGGACGTGATCGAGCTGCTGTCCGAGGACGACATCGACCCGGTTACCGGCTGGCTGGTGGACTCGATCGAACTGAGCGACGTTTTCGTGAATCCCGACCACTTCGAGTGTGGCGACGCTCTGGTGATCGAGTTCTACTGGGATCAGCTCGAGATCAGCATTGAGCTGGTGGAACTGCTGTGAGCCGGAACCAGGCCGCCCACCAGGCGGCTCAGCGCCGCAGTCCGGCGGGCCGAACCACCTCGGAAGCGGAACGATCCAGGTACGACCAGGTATTCCGACCGGCACTCTTCGACCGGTAAAGCTGCCGGTCCACGTCGGCCAGCATCTGCTCGGCGGTCGGCACTGTGGGATAGTCGGAGCTGAGAACCAGGCCGATGCTGATGGTCACCTGCAAGGATAGTCCTCCGGTTTGTACGCGGAGGCCCTGCACACACTTCCGCGCCCGGGCGGCGACTGTGCAGGCTCCCCGCTGGTCGGTGTGGGGGGCGAGGATCGCGAATTCCTCGCCGCCGTAGCGGGCCAGCAGGTCCACCTCGCGCAGCGTGGCCTGCACCGTCTGGGCCACGCGGGCCAGGACGATATCCCCCACCGCGTGGCCGTAGCGGTCGTTGAACTGCTTGAAATGGTCGATGTCGAAAAGTAGAAGGGCGAAGTGCCCGTGCCCGCGGGCCACTCCGGCCAGAAGTTCGTGGAGCCGTTCGTCGAACCGGGCCCGGTTGGCCACCCCGGTCAAAGCGTCGGTGGTGGCGCGCCGCAGGAGGTCCTGATTGGCTTCCAGGGCCCGGCTGCGTTCGAGTTGAGCGACCAGGCCGACTTTCACCGCCTCCTCCTGAGCTTCCGCGTACAGGTCAAAGACGGCCGACTGATCAAGCTCGACGTTGAAGACCTGGGCGGCTTCGCGGCATGCCTCCAGAGTCTCCTCGACGATCTGCCGCCAGGCGGGCTCATCCAGCTTCAAGAAGTCGCGCACTAGTTCGCGTGCGGAACGGATTAGCTCGGGCAGGGGTGGAGGGGGTGCGACGAAGAGCGGCGTGAGGGTGGTAGCGACCCGCAGGGTTTGGGCCAGGGGGCCGGCCTCGGGGTCGGCCTTCTCCGGTCGGTTGCGGCAAACGATGGCCCCCACCAGCTTGGGCGGTACGTTCCATTGAGAGAGCAACTCGCCGGCGAATTCAATGTGATCGATGCCCAGGCTGCGGCGCTCCTCTTCGATCAGCGGTGTGCCATTCCGCGCCGCGGCTTCGAGGATAGGGGCGTACTCTTCCGGAATGCCGTGAGCCAAGGCGAGCTGACCGATGCCGGAGAGCAGACCTGCGGTGAAGGCCTCCTCACGGTCGGCACCGAACTGGGCGGCGAAACGCCGGGCCAGGACCGCGGTCACGATCGATTGGGTCCAGAAACGCTTGAGCGAAAAGCCGCGGCAGGTGGACTCCATCCCAATTGCCAGCGAGAAACCCAGGGCAGTCAGCTTCACGGTTCGCAGCCCCAGATACAGCACCGCGTCCCGGACCGAGGTGACCTCGCGGGACAACCCGGTCATGGCCGAGTTGGCATAGCGCAACAGTCGTCCGGAAAGCACCGGATCGGCCATGACCGTGGTGGCGATCTCCAGCATATCGCTGTCTTCGCTGCGGCACAGCTCCAACACCCGCAGGGCGGTCCCCGGCGGACTGGGAAGCCGGTTGGCTTTCTTGAGTCGGGTGAACAGCGTTTCGGTGTGTGAAATCGGCATACCGCCTCGTCGCTCAGCGTACGGTCGGCAGACTACTATGCTCCGAGGCGAGGAACCGTCCCAGTTGCATCATCACCTCTGCAAGCGGGCAAATGCCGGCCAGGGCCAGGGCCTCGGCAGTCTGGATCACCGTCCGGACCCGTTGAACTTGCAACAGGGTCTCCACCTGCTGTCGGCTGAGCAGGCCCTTGTCGACCGCGATCTCGCCGAAGGGTTGGTGGGTGCGGCGTTGTTCATCGAGAATGTCGTCGATGTCGCCGCCGGTGATCATACCATAGCTGAAGGCAATGGCCCCGATCGGTTCCGGTGCGGCCCGCAGCGTCTCCTGAAACCCGCTGGCACGCTCGGGCGGGATGCAGCCCTCGGAGACCAGGAAATTAAGGAACCCTTTGCGCATGTCAGCCACTCCGTGCATTTTCGGACCCCCAGGGTAACCCACCTGGCGAAGCGCGCATCGTCACGTCTAGCAGGTTGCTAAGCAACCCGGCTCTTCGGACGGCGTGTAGTTCTCCGGCGTGTTTTCGGCGAGTTTGGGATTGTCGTTGTGGGTGAGTTGCGGTTCAGTGGGCGGCGACCAGGCGGCTCGCGGGCCGCGGAGCTACGCC
>CAYZXK010000028.1:0-17144 GCA_964482395.1 uncultured Planctomycetales bacterium
GGATCAGCCTGACCTGCCAACACGCACCCCAGCGGTCGAAGCGTAGACTTTAGGTCCGTCACGCCGCTGCCGAGATTCTTGACGCCGTCCCGCCCTATCCGCTGCCAGCCCCGGCCGACGGTCCAAACTGTCGGCACGTGGTCGAGAAGGACCTCCAACGTATTCTCAAGCACGATCGCGGGAATCAATACTCGCTCAATGAGCAGAAGGAACGATTGCCGGACCTCTGAATCACCAAGTCGAATTCCGGTTGCTTTTTCCGCGCTAGCAAAAATCGCCTCGGGCTCCAGAATCAACGGACTTTGCCAGACGCGGGCGACCTGGGCGCGAAGCTGGTCCCATAACCTCAGGTCGCTTGCTTGCCGGATGTTCAGAGCTTCCGCCCGCGGATCGGGCAGGTCAGCAACCAGCACAAGAGCTTGCTCGGCCGGCTCGGCCGGTGGCAGCTCCCCCGCATCTTCACAGGCCCAATACCAATTCAGCACATCATGGCCCCCACGCCGCAGGAGTTCGACTATGCCCGGCGAGGCCGCCAGATAGAGCACCGACTCCGGCTGCGGCCAGGCCGATTGGCCGCGGCCCATCCCTCCCCTGGCAGCGCCGGTCAGGGTCTCCGCAGCCGCGCGGTCCAGCACCCACGTGCAGGCCAGACCGGGTAAACGGACGGGTAATCGGCAAGGCGGCTGATTGATATGGAGCGTCAGGTCCGGCTGAAAGGCGGCTATC
Organism: uncultured Planctomycetales bacterium; assembly: GCA_964482395.1. GTDB lineage: Bacteria > Planctomycetota > Phycisphaerae > UBA1845 > Fen-1342 > CAYZXK01. Next base: position 727 of record CAYZXK010000028.1, read on the forward strand.
GTTTCGCAATGGAATAACGGATCGGCCCGGCGGGGGCCGGAGCCGGTCGCGACCAGGACCTGCCAACCCAGTCGGACGGCCGCACGCTCCAACTCGGCCGCCACGGAGTGCACCTGCGGATCGTTCGAGAGCGAGACCACCGCCAACCGCGGCCGGTCCGGTAAACTCGTGCAAGAGGCCTCCACCGGCCCGACGGTGGTCCGAACCACGCGTGCCGAAAGCTCGGCCAGCCGGGCGTCGCGCTTTCGGGCAGCTCGTACGTTTATCCGCTCTCCTATCTGCCGGAGTTCGGCGAGTCGGGCCGAATCGACCAGCTCGGGAAACAGAATCTCGGCAGGCGGCAAGAGGCCGGGCCAGCGCTCGACCAGCTCGATCAGAAAAGCTTCCTCGCGGCTCGGGGGAACCAGGACACAACGGCCACTGGCAAGAGGGACGGAGAAGTCCAAGGTGCGAAGCACCGCCGCCAGCGCGTTAAGGTCGCTTTCGAAAACGAATATTGCCACGGACGTCGGCAAGCGTTCCAGCAGCAATTGCAGCTCCGCCCCGGCGGCACAGCTCGGCAGAGCCGGGTTGGTACCAGTCAGTTGGAGCCTACTCAGTCGGGCACGAGCCCGAACCAGAGGGGCAGCCGTCGAGCCCAGCCAAATGGGGGGGTGTCCGGCCGGCTCCAAGCGGAAGGTGGGAAAACCGTCGAGGGCCAAGGCCGGCCGCCATGATGGCGGCAGCCGGGTTTGGCGCAGGAGTCCGGCGAGATCGGGCTGCTCCGTCGAGAGTGCGTCCAGGTTGCGGGCAAAAACGTCGGGATCCAGCGTGGCAGGCTGAAACTGCTCAAGGCACCCAAGCGAGAGGGTGGAACCCGGTTCAGTCATCTGTGTCGCTGCGTAGCTGTCGGCCAATGATCACCCGCCCGCCGGAAGCGGTTCAACGGGGAGCCGGGTAACGGACCGCCAGCCAGACAAGAAACGCGAACCAGCCCGCAAACAAGATGGCCAGCAGTACCAGCGGCCAAGCCGGCCGGCGGGGCTCGGTACCGTAGGGAGCATCGGAAGGGAGCGATGACCTCTGGTCGACCATGCTTATTCATCCTGGAGCCGGCGGGCCCGGGATGCCAGCCAGCCTGCGTATCTCCGGAAGCACCCAGACCCCCGCCACGGTCCGTAGCGTACTGGCCACCGGAACCGCCAGCAACATCCCGAGCAGCCCACCCAGCTCGGCGCCGATCAGCAGCACGAGGACCAGCGCTAACGGGTGCAATCCGGCCGCCCGGCCAACGATCGCCGGGCCCAGCAGCAGCGAATCCAATGCCTGCACTCCCATGTACACCGCGATAGCCCATACAGCCGGCCACAACCACGGGTTGCCTGCTTCACTGGCCGCCAGAAAAGTAAGCAGCAGTGCCGGGAGTAAACCGAGCACCGATAGGAACGGCACCAGATTGAGCGCTCCAGTCAGCAGCCCAAGAGCCAAGCCATACGGGACACCCGCCAGGGTCCAACCAGTCGCGGTCAGCACGCCGACCGCCAAGCACACGATCAGCCGGCCGCGAAAGAAGTCGGCCACCGCCCGGTCAATGGTCCGCGCCACATCGACCGCCACGCCGCGATACGCGGCTGGCAGGTGGTCGCGAAGTCGTCGAACGATGTCGTCAAAGCGCCACAAAAAATAGAAGCTGAACACGGGGATGAGCACCAGCAACGCAAGCAGACTGCCGGCGCTGGCGAAGACCGCCCCCATCCGGTTCAGGGCCGATTTGGCCAGCGCCACCCCGTGCTCGCGGAGCAGCGGCTCTGCCCAGGTCCACCAATGGGGCGTCCTGGGCTGAACCGGATCGGCGAGCTGCACCCCCTGGTTCGGCCGTGACTCCGGGCTGACCGGCTCGGCGGCCGAGGCGCGCGACTCTGTGCCCTGCAAGTGGTTTATCCATCGTCCTGCGGCCTGCACGTAGGCCGGAACGCGGTCCTGGAGTTCAGACAACTGAGCGACGACGAGGGTGGTCAGGTAAAAGCCGCCACCCACCAGCAGGCCCCCGATGACCAGGCTGGTAACGATTACGCCGACCAGTCGCGGCACCCGCCGAACCCGCTCCAGCCAGCTAACGATCGGGTTAAGCATGTAAGCGATGACGGCCGCTACCAACAGGGGCGTGAAGACCGCCCTCAGCCGATAGGCCAGCCAGCAAAGCAACCCCAGGACGACCAGTAGACCGATAAAACGGAGCCATGACTTGGCGGGCTCGGAGAATTGTGGCACGTAGGATGCCATCGTCGCTCGCCGTCAGCCATCCGATCCGTTCAGGTTGATTTGATATGAGCCGAAGGCGGCCTCGAAATCGTACACATTGTCGAAGTCGCTGATATCGTCAGATTCCTGCTTGCCCATCAGGCCCAGGTCGATCATCAAATACACCATTTCGCCGAAGTCACGCGTGCTGTGAATGTTCCAGCGGCGCAAAACTTCCCTGGCCAGCGGTCCCCAAAGCTGAAGGGCCAGGATTCTCAGGGCCTGGCAAAGCTCCTGCCCGGTCACGTGCCGCGGGCCGCTGGCGGCGCGGCCCGCGTACTTCAGCCGCGTCGCCAAGTCCAGCCCCCGATGCAGGAAATGAAAAGCCTCCGGGGCATACCGCCCATCCCGGCGGATCGCCTGGTGAAAGCGCTCGAGTAATTCGGCCTCCGACACCTCGACCCGCTCCCTGCACGTTCACTGTCCGCTTGCCGAGCCGCGGGCACCGCCCCCGGCCTGCTCCCGCTTGCCCCTTTTGCCCCGTCGGCGTCCACGACGTCGGCGACGGGACCTTGTTTCCGGCGGGACGGCCGGCCCAGCGTCCGGCGGAGGCTGGCGGTCCAGCGGAGGCACAGACTCCACGTCACTGGGGGCTGGGGAAGCCTCCGGGAACGCTTCCGGAGAACCTTCAGTCGGCTCGAACTTGCTCGCCTCCACCGGTTGCGGCTCGACCCCGGCCTCGAATCCACCCGGCCTCGGGCTTGCCTGACCGGCCCCAACGCCTGGCTGAGAAGCTCCCCGCTTCCCACGACCGCGACGCCTAGACCGCGGTTGCGGCGTCGCGGAGGCCGCCGGCTGGAAAGCCGCATCACCGTCTGGGGGCGGAGCGACCGGGCGGGGCGCGGGTGGCAAGTCCACAGCTCGAATCTCCTCCCGCGAAATCACCACCGTCCTCTCCTCTCCGTCGATCCGCACGGACACCAGTTGCGTCAAGACCTGCCGATCCAGCACCGTACCCGTACCGAAGTCCGTACCCACCCGCGAGCCGACTTTCGGCAGGCGAGCGGCAAGCTCTTCATAGCCCACATGCTCGAAGCGCAGACAGCAGCGGAGGCGGCCGCAGCGGCCCGAAACCTTGGTGGGATCGAGCGTGGATTTCTGGAGCTTGGCCATCTTCATATTCACCGGACGCAGTTTCTTCAGGAAGTTCTTGCAACAGCATTCGCGTCCGCAGACCTCATAATCGGCCACCAGGCGAGCTTCGTCCCGGGCCCCGACCTGGCGCATTTCGATCCGGGTGCGGTACCGCTGGGCCAGCTCCCTCACCAGTTGACGGAAATCCACTCGCCCCGGCGCGCCGAAGTAAAACACGATCCGTTCGCCGCCCAGCAGATGCTCGGCGGTCACGATCTTGATTTCCAGTCCGAGTTTTTCGGCCAGCTCCGCGCAGTCCGCCACATCCTCCGCGATGTGGGCATTGAGCCGTTTGTGCTCATTGACATCCTGCTCGCTGGCCACCCGGAGGATTCGCCCGGCATACGGGCGGCAGAACTCGGGACCGCTGTTGGTCAGGTATGTCTGCACCTGGGCCCGGGCCAGTCCGGGCTCGCAGCCGCTGAAATCGCCGACCACCCCGATCGGTTCGCCCAGTTCTATCCCACGTTCGGTCTGGACCACCACTTTCGAGCCGCAGGGGATTGTGAGGCCGGGCTTGTGCGTGAATTCCCCCACGTAGCCCATCGCACCGTACCGCACAATCCGCGTCGGCCGACCGTCGTCGCGGCTGCCGGGCGGCTGTGACTGAGGGCCGCTGAAAACCGGTTCAGAGTTCTGATTCAACAACGTGCGTCCCATGCCGGTCTGATAAACGGCCCGGCGACCCGCCCACGTCTGGCAGGCCCCGCTCCTGGCGCTGGAGCGCCCTGGACCGAGCAATCCGGACTTCCGCCGGCTACCGGCCGCCGACCGAACGGACAGCCGGCAGCGCAAGGCGCCTCGTATTTTATTTTCCCATCAAGGAGGGATAACGACAAGTTGATCCAGGGCGCGCCGGCCCCCGATCTCCTGAATTCCCAGCCAGGCCTGGCTGCCGGCGAGTTCACGCGCCTGTGGCAGAACGTAGGTGTTAACCCGCACCTCCTGCGGCAGGACGTTCAAAAACAGTCCTTCGATGCGAGGCCGCTCAGCCACTTGGCAGAAGGCGTCGAAGCTGACCTGGTCGGGAGAGCTGTTGCGAAGCGATTGCTCGACGATCAAGTCCTCGCCCTCCCAACGCGCGGCCGCCTCCAGCGAGATTCCCTCCAGCCCAACCTCAAACTGCGTGTCCAGCCGTAGCTCTAACGGCTGCGGAAAGACCAGGCCGAGCCGCACACCCACCACGGTCTGGCAGGCAACCTGCCTCGGCGGCAGCGAAAAAGTCAGCTTCTGGCTCAGGGTTTGACCGGGCTCCAGGCAAAGCGGAATCTGGTCCGGCTGGACGGCCCAACCTGGCGGCGGTTCCAGCGTGATGGTTCCAACCAGCTCACTGGGATAGGGATTGTTGACGGTGAGAACTGGCTGCGGAACGCCATCGTGCGGCTGAAGGAAGCGAGGGCCGATCCGGAAGCCGTCCTGAAGCAATGCCAACGGGCCGTCCACGTCCTTGATAATCAGCGGGGCAGCCGTCAGCGGCACACGCGCCCGCAGTCCGCTGATTTCCAACCGTCGGGTCTGACCCGAAAGCTCGACGGCCGTGGGGTTCGGACCGAGGTATAGCTCGACACTCCGACCCTGCGGCTCGTCCAGCCAAGTCCAGGTGACCAATGTGTGTCGGCTGCCATCGCTGAACAGGATGCCCTCCGCCTCGTGCGGCAACTTCAGGCAGGCGGCCGGTCGCAGTCCGGCGAGGTGCCAAAGCAACGTGTGGAGGGGAATGTAATCCTCCGTCGGCTGCCAGGCCGGGTCCCCGCCGCTGTCGCTAAGCTCCATCGGGGCCGGTAGGAAGAGTCGCTGTGGATTAACCGCCCGGGCCAGGACGAGCCGTCGAGCCGAGTCGCTCAGGCGATTGTCGGGGCTCAATGGCCCACGGGAACCGAGTTGCAGGCTCAGCCAACCGGATCGGCTGCCGCCAGCCGAGCTTGCCTGGGGCGCCCCCATAAGGTCGTCGGCCCAGAAAGCCAGTTGCCAGGGGAAGGCCCGGGCCGGCAGGTCAGCGGGGATCCGGTAGCAGAACACGCACGACCGCGAAGCAGGCGACTCGACGCAGGTTTCAACTGACTCCCCACGCGCTTCATCACCTGCCAATGCAATCCGGTTGTCAACTTGCAGAAGCTGGGGCGCCCATGGCGCGTCCAGTATCGAGCACGGTACTATCAGGCGGGGTAGGGCCACGAACCGCTCGAACCTGGCGGCGACCTGGTCGAGCTGCTCCACGGTCCGGCACGGCCAGCGACTGGCCGCATCAACGTCGGCCCCCAATTGCCAGCTAGTGATGTGGCCGGCCAGGTGAGCGAGCCAGGGTCCGATGTATGCGTCCCAATGCGGCACCGCGGCCAGGGGGTCCGCCGGCTGACCGGTACCGTGCGGGCCTCCAACCTCGTCCGGCAAGATGACCCCTACCGTCTCGATATGGTCGATGGACAGCCGCCGGACCAGCTCCCGCACCTGCGCGAGGTAGGCCGCAGACTCCGCCGACTCCCCGGTGGCAGTCGTGGGCAGGCCGACTTTGACGGCGGCGCAGGGCAAGTTGAGCACCAGCTCCGCCGCCCCATCCAGGTCGCTTGCCGGCCAGGGCCCCAGGTCGAGCCCGAGCCGTGGATCGCGCGTGGAAGAGCCGCTGAACTCGGGCAAGACGGCAAAGCGGACCGCCCGGCGGGCCAGCGTTCGCGCTCCAACCAAAGACTCCCGCACTGCCGCCGAGGTGAGACTGGCCTCGGCTTTGTAGGATCCAGTTGGCAGCGATGGAACCGGCACCTGATATTGGTCGGTGGCCCGAGGCGGGACCTGAAAGTCAGTCCGGAAGCGCTTCTGGCCGCTCTGGTCCCTGATGCTCAGGTCCGCGCGCACCGTTCCCAGCGTGGCGTTGCGTACCTCCACGTGGAGGGTGGGTTCCTCGCCGGCCAGGATCAGTCCGCCGGGCCGGGACAGCCAAAGGCGAAGACGCGGGACGCGGATAATCGCGAGGTCGTCGAACCACACGCGGGCGCTGACGTCCTGCCGAATGATCGGATCCACTTCGTCGGGCCCAGGCTCGCTAAAGACATAGCTTTGCAGCAGCCAGAGCTGCAAGCGGAGCCGGCAAGCGCGCGGATCGTCAACCCGTAGCGAGATTTCGACGCGCTGCCACTGATCCGCCTCCGGCAGCCCCGAGGTGTCCGCTCCGATCACGCGGCTGATGCGTTCGCTGCCGGCAATGCGCTGCCCTTCCTGGTCCACCAGGTAGCAGGCCAGGAAAGCCCGAGCATGTCTGAGCCCCTCGGCACGGAGGTAAGCCTCCAGCAGGTAATCGCAGTCCGGGCTGATCAGCAGGTCATCCCCCACATACTCATAGCCGATGTTGCCCCCCCGCAGCGTAAACAGGAACGACGGCGCCGCCCGATGACCGGTCTGATCGTCCAGGCAGGCAGTCGAGAATGGCAAGAACCCCTCGCCGGTCATCGGTTGCCAGTACATGGGCGTCTGTTCGAAGTTTCCGAGGGGGCGTTCGTCGAAGTCGAAAAGCTTTAGAAGCTGGGTTGATGGCTGGCCGCTCGGCGGCTGCGAACACGGGCCGGGCTGGCCGCCAGCAACCTGAGCTGACGCGGCCGCCTGCTCGGCGGAAGCGGAGTTATCGGGGGCATCCTGGCCCGCGAGCTGCGCGCCGCTCAGCGCCAGGCACAGCGCCGCCGCTAACGTGCGATGGGTCGAAGCCGGCGCGCGGACTGAGCGTATCATCTGGTAAAGATCGGCCTTTCGCGACCGCCTGATGAACGCGCAAGAACAGCGCCCCCCTCCCGGCCAGCCTGGCCAGCGGCCAAACGTCCAACCCGGCCGGAGCGTAGACCGATTGGATGTTCGATCAGACCAGCTTGGTCTGACCCGGTACCGCGACCGGCTCGACTGGCAAGTCACCCATTTCGTACCTGGGAGGCGAAAGGTCTAGCTGCGAGGCGTTCAGCACCCAGTTCCAGGAGACCTCCCGGCCGGTGTAGGCCGACATGCGCCCCATGATCGCAGTCAGGGTGCTCTCGGCGATTCGGCGGCCTTCGTTGAGCGGCTTGCCCTTGCGAATGCTGGCCAGCAGGTCCACGTGCTCTTGCACGTAGGGGTTGACCTCCCGGCCCTTGGCCGGCCGGTATCGGTACTTGAACAAGCCATCGATGGCCCCGCGGGGATCGGCGGTGCCGCAGGTCCCCACCAGCCGTTCGGAGACCCGCTCCGAGGTCCCCTCGATCTGCCGGCACATGCTGAGCACCCGCACCCCGCCCGGATACTCATACTCGACACAGAAGTGGTCATAGATGTTGCCGAACTCCGGCCCGGTTCGGGCCTGTCGGCCGCCGACGCCGACCGCACTGATCGGCGGCGACTTCAACGCCCAGTTGATTACGTCCAGGTTGTGGACATGCTGCTCGACGATGTGGTCCCCGGACAGCCAGGTGAAATACAGCCAGTTGCGGCACTGCCACTCCATGTCCGACCATTCGGGCTGACGGGGTTTGACCCATAGGGCACCCTGATTCCAGTAGCATTGGGCGGCGACAATCCGGCCGATCGCTCCGCCGTGGATGCGCTTGATCGTCTCTATGTACCCCGGATCATGCCGGCGTTGCGTCCCGGCGACGATGGCCAGGCCCTTCTCCCGGGCCAGATCCGACGAAACCATGACCGAACGGACACCGACCGGATCGACGGCGACCGGCTTCTCCATAAAGACATGTTTGCCGGCCTCGACCGCAGCCCGCAAATGCCGCGGTCGGAAGCCGGGCGGGGTGGCCAGAATCACCAGTTCCAGGTCGCAGGCCAGCACGCCCTGGTAAGCATCGAAGCCGACAAATCGACGCTCGGGCGGAACTTGGACCTTGTCCCCCAGTTCAGCCAGTTTCTCCAAACACCAGTCGATGCGGTCCTGAAACAGGTCGGCCAGGGCCACGATCTCCACGTTGGGGGACGCGGCTACGCAGTCGATCGCGGCCCCCGTGCCGCGGCCCCCGCAGCCTATCAAACCCACCCGAATCTTCTCCGGGCCGCGGCCGCGAGGGAGGAAACGCGGGCCTGGGGCCGGCCTGCCCGGCGTGACACAGCCGCTAGCCAGAGTAGCGGCGGCGATGGCCGAGGTTTTCAGAAATTGACGCCGCGAAACTCGGCCGCCCGAATCTTTCCCGCATCGGTCAGTCGTCTGGTTTGACATCGTGTCCTTCTCCATGCCGACATCTGTAAATCCCCGTCAAACCCCGCGGGCCTCGCGCCCCACGAACACAGCCAGGGCCTCGGAGACGGATGCGCCCGCACGCGTTTTGCGCGCGGAGCACGGCCGCACCGCCGCCTGGGGCCACCTACGCATCCTCGAAGTCGTCACAAGCCCGGTAGGCCTCGATGACCGCCAACTCACCCGCTTTGCCCTCCCGGGCGTTACCGTGCTCCATGCCCAGTACGCCCTGATATCCCTTGGCGTGCAAGTGGCGGAAGATGTTGCGGAAATTGATTTCGCCGGTGGTGGGCTCACGGCGGCCGGGGTTGTCGCCAAGCTGGAAATAGGCGATCTCACTCCAGGCCAGATCAATATTGGGGATCAGATTCCCCTCGGTGATCTGCTGGTGATAAATGTCGAAGAGGATTTTGCAGGCGGGGCTGCCGACCGCGCGGCAAATCTGGTATGCCTGCGGAATCTTGGTCAGGAACAGGCCCGGATGATCGCGCGGGTTCAGCGGTTCCAGGACCATCACCAGCCCGGCCGGCTCGCACACTCCCGCGCAGGCTTTCAGGTGTTCGATCGCATTGGCGGTCTGGTAACCCCAATCCAGCCGTGGATCGTACTGCCCAAGCACCACCGTGCACCACCGGGCATTGACCCGCTTGGCGACTTCCACGGCTGACTTCATCCGCTCAATCAGCATGGCTCGCACGTCGAGCTGGTCGGTGACGAAGGACTGACTGCCGAAGTCGGCGTAGGCCACGAACACGCCCATGGTCATGCCCAGACGGGTCATTTCGCGAGCGATCCGCTCCTGCTCCTCCTTCGACCGCCCGGCCATTCCATTGTCTTCGAACGCGGTGAAGCCCTGGTCGGCCGCGAACTTGAGCTGATCGACCGGGTCGTCGCCGGCATGATGTCGGAACATGCCGAAGTGGGGCGCATACTTGAGCTTGAAGGGTTTTCGGTCGCCGGCCGACCCGGGAGACTGCGCGCGTGTCGAAGTTCTCAGGCCGATCGCCGCCGCCCCGGCCGTCACCCCGGCCGCCAGAAAGTCGCGTCGATTCATCACTATTCTCCACCTTTTGGGCCAGGCCGCATTGTCCAGCCAACCGGGCCGGCAGGTCAACCGGCAGCCCTCGAGCCGAGCCTCCAGGCATCTGCCCCTTGTCGATAGCTGCCCATCGGGGAGAATACCGGGCGTCGTGCCGGAACTGCCGGCAGCCAATCGGGATGTGGTGCCGGTCCGCCGAGCGCGGAATCCATGCCGGCCGGCCGCCGGGCCGGTCCGCCCGGGCAAGTGTCGGCCAGGTGGGTGGGCAGGCCGGCCTGGAACCCGGGTGCCGAGGGCGAGGCCACAGGAGACAGTAAGGTGACCTGCAACAAGGAGCGACGAATGAAAGGATCATGGCTGACGGGGTTGGTCGCCGGACTGGCCGTCGGCGCGGCCGGGCTGGCAACGAGCCGAACCATCCAGGCCCAGGCCGGCAAAACCACCCTCACCGGGCGAATAGCCTGTGTAAACGTGGTACAGGTCCTCAACGAGTATCAGCGACAGAAGGACTTGATCGAGGAGGTGAGCACTCTTCAGGACAAATTGTCGGCAGAGAACAAGCAACGCCGTGACAAGATCGATACCCTCCAGGCCGAGCTGGACCGGCTGGACCCCGACGACCCGACGACGCTCCAGCGGACCCGTGAGATGCTGGCCATGCAGATCGACTACAAGAACTGGGCCGACCTGACCCAGGCGGATGTGGCCCGCGAGTTCGCCGTCTGGTCAATCCACATCTACCGCGAGTTCTGCAAAGCCGTGGAGGAGATTGCCCGGCGGGAAGGGTATGATGTCGTGCTGTATCGAGGCGAGTTTCAAGCGGTCTCGATGGATCCGGACGTCATCAAAGACCAGATTCGCAGTCTGCACCTGTTGTACGCCAATCCGGCCATCGACATCAGCCAAGCCGTTCTGGACAAGATGAACGCCGATTACCGAGCGCTGCCACGCGCTCAGATGATGCAAGTGCGTTAGGTAGGCGCCCGGCGCCGACCACCATGGCGTCTGGCCCCCGATCGAGCGTCGACGATGCTGGACTCACCTTCCGTCACGGCCGCCGAGTTGGCCCGCCGGGTGGGCGGAACGCTCGTGGGCGACGGCTCGCTGGTGGTGCGCCAGGTGGCCACGCTGGAGGAGGCCGGGCCGGACGCGGTTTCGTGGATCGGCCAGGCCCGGCTGCTGCCCCGACTGGCGGCCTCGCAAGCCGGCGTGGTGCTGGTGCCCGAGAACCTCGACGTACCGACCGACCGGACCGTGATCCGGGTCGTGGACCCCGACTCGGCACTTTGTGAAGCACTGGCCGCCCTGGCTCCACCCCAGCCGAAGGTCGAGCCGGGCGTGGATCCGTCAGCCCGGGTCGCCAAGGACGCAACCGTGGCCGGGGCCTGCATCGGTCCGCACGTTTTCATCGGCCCGCGGGCGGTGATCGGGCCGGGCACCCAGCTTCACCCGGGCGTCTACATCGGCGCTGACTGCCGGATCGGGCGCGATTGCGTACTGTGGCCAAACGTGGTGGTACGCGAGTACACCACCATCGGAGACCGGGTTATCATCCACCCCAACGCCAGCATCGGCGCCGACGGTTTCGGCTACCTTCAACGTGACGGCCGGCACCGCAAAATCCCCCAGATCGGCCGGGTGGTCATCGAAGACGACGTGGAAATCGGGGCCAATAGCTGCGTCGACCGGGCCCGCAGCGGCATCACCCGGATCGGTCGCGGAACCAAGATTGATAACCTGGTCCAGATCGGGCACAATGTCCGCATCGGTGAGGACTGCATCATCGTCAGCCAGTGCGGAATCTCCGGCTCGACGAGCCTGGGCAACCACGTGGTCCTGGCCGGGCAGGTCGGGCTGATCGATCATCTGCGAATCGGCAACAACGTGGTGATCGCGGCCCAGTCCGGGGTGACGCACGACTTGCCCGACGGAGCCGCGTACCGGGGCTCGCCGGCCGTTGAAAACCGGGAGTACGTCCGGCAGGCGGTCGGTTTTCGGCGACTGCCTAAAATCATGGAGCAACTTAAGAACCTGGCCAAACGGGTGCAACAGCTTGAGTCGGCAACGCACCATACAACGCGAGGTTGAGCTGACCGGCCGGGGGCTGTTCACCGGACTGCCGGTCACTGTGCGCTTCAAGCCGGCCCCGCCCCACAGCGGCATCGCCTTCGTCCGCACCGACCAGTCCCAGCCGGTTCGGATCGAAGCCCGGGTCGAAAATCTCTCCAAGCGGGCCCGGCGAACTTCGCTTCGCAACGGCATGCTGGCGATCGAAACCGTGGAGCACTGTCTGGCGGCCGCCCGCGGACTGGAAATCGACAACCTGCTGGTGGAACTGGATAACGCCGAGTTGCCCTCCGGCGACGGCAGCGGGCTGCCCTTCGTCGAACCGCTACAGCGGGCGGGGACGATGGAACAGGACGCCGAGCGGCAGGTCCTGCGGATCACCGAGCCAATCCGGGTCAGCGAAGGAGATGCCGAGCTGGTCGCCTGGCCCGGTGAGGACCAGCGGCTGGAAATCATCTACGAGCTGGATTACGGCCCCGACAGCCCGATCCCCCACCAGATTTACCGGTTCGCGGTCAGCCCGGAAGCCTTCGTCCGCGAAATCGCGCCATCCCGAACATTCGTGTTGGAGGAGGAGGCCCGTCAGCTTCAGGCGGCCGGAATGGGTCTGCACGTCACCTACGCCGACGTGCTGGTCGTCGGCCGCGACGGGCCGATCGAAAACCAGTACCGCTTCGCCGACGAATGCGTCCGCCACAAGATCCTCGACCTGGTCGGGGACCTGATGCTGACCGGGGCGTTCGTATACGGCAAGATCTACGCCCGCAAGTCCGGCCACCACCTTAACCACGAGCTGATCCGCCGACTGTGCGAGGCCCGCGAGAGGGCCGAGTTGCAAGAACGCCTGGCCCGGGCGGTCGAGCTGGACATCCGTGGCGTGCAGCGAGTGTTGCCGCATCGCTTCCCAATGCTGCTGGTCGACCGAGTGGTCGAGATCGACGGCGATCGACGGGCGGTCGGCATCAAGAACGTCACCATCAACGAGCCGTTCTTCCAGGGGCATTATCCGCGTCAGCCGATTCTGCCAGGCGTGCTGATTATCGAGGCCATGGCTCAGCTCAGCGGCATCCTGCTGTCGCAGCGGTTGGAGCACACCGGCAAGGTGGCGGTGCTCCTGAGCTTGGACAAGGTGAAGTTCCGCCGGCCGGTGGTCCCAGGTGACCAACTAGTGATGGAGGCCCAGACTGTTCGCGTCAAAGCCCGCACCGGCCAGACCATGTGCCGGGCCATGGTCAGCGGCGAGCTGGCCGCAGAGGCCATGATCCGCTTCATGCTGGTGGACGCGGAACCGACTTAGCCCGCACAATAGGCGATCAATGATCAAAATCCATCCAACCGCAATAGTTGACCGGCAGGCCGAACTGGGCCCGGACGTGGAGGTCGGGGCCCTGTGCTACATCGGCCCCCAGGTGCGGGTCGGGGCAGGGTGCAAGCTCGGGCCCCGGGTGACCCTGCTGGGTCCGTCCGAGTTCGGCCCACGGAACGTCTTCTATCCCGGATGCGTGCTGGGCGCCGACCCGCAGGACCTGAAGTACAAAGGCGGGCCGACCCGCATGGTGGTGGGAGCCGATAACATCTTCCGCGAGCACGTCACCGCTCACCGGGGGACGGAAGTCGATCCGCTCAGCGGCGGAGTCACCCGCATCGGCAACCACAACCTCATCATGGTCGGAGTGCATATCGCCCACGATGTGCAGCTTGGCAACAACATCATCATCGCCAATGCAGTTCAACTGGCCGGGCACATCAGCGTCGAGGATTACGCCGTCATCGGCGGAGTGGCCGCGGTACACCATTTCGTGACCATCGGACGCAACGCCTATGTGGCCGCCGTGGCGCGGGTCAACCACGACGTGCCGCCCTACATGAAGGTTTTCGGCTACAAGCAGACGGTGCGCGGCGTGAACGTGGAGGGCCTGCGACGCTGGGGAGTGGCCGAGGAATCGATCGAGAAGATACGCCAGGCCGCCCGGCTGCTGTACAGCCGACGGGGCGAAGATTCGCCGCTGCGCACCCGCCAGGCCCTCAAGGAAATCGAAGCCAATGGCTTGATCCAGGACCAGCACGTTCGGTACCTGGTGGACTTCGTGTACCGCGAGCTGGAGCTGGCCGTCTACGGTCGCGTCCGGGCTCATTTCCGGGCTGATCGACCGGAGGACCGGGCGGCATTCTACGCGTGCGACCAGGAGGACCGGGCGGATGAGTGACCGATTGCCGGTGGCGGTCATCGGGGCCGGCCATATGGGCCGTCATCATGCCCGCACTTACGCCAGTCTGCCGCAGGTCAAACTGGTCGCGGTGGTCGACACCGACCTGGAACGGGCCCGCAGCCTGGCCAAACCGCTGGGGATCCGCTACGCCGACCGCCTCACGCCGGAGCTGGGGGACATCGCCGCCGCCAGCGTGGCCGTCCCGACGGTCCGGCACCTGGAAGTCAGTCGACCATTGATCGAGCGCGGCATCCATCTGCTCATCGAAAAGCCGCTCGCTCCTACCGCGGCCGAGGCGGAAGCGATCGCCGAGCTGGCGACGCACTATCAGGTGGTTGTGCAGGTGGGTCACACCGAGCGTTTCAATCCGGCGGTCCGGGCCGTCGAGCGGCTCGGGCTGCGGCCGAAGTTCATCGAAACTCACCGGATCAGCCCGTTTACGTTCCGCTCGGCTGACATCGGAGTGGTCTTCGACCTGATGATCCACGACCTGGATATTCTGCTGCACCTGGTCCGCGACGAGGTGGAGCGGGTGGAGGCGGTGGGCGTCAACGTGCTGGGGCCGCACGAGGACATCGCCAACGCCCGGGTAACCTGCCGGGGCGGAGCGGTGGCCAACCTGACCGCCTCGCGCCTGGCCCTCAAGACCGAGCGAAAGCTGCGGGTCTTCGCCGAGAAAGCCTACGTCTCGCTGGACTATCAGAAGAAAGTGGGCATCGCGATCACCCTCGACCAGAACCTCGACGTGCTGAAGTTCGCCCGGGAGCGCAACCTGGAAGACCTCTCCCAGGTCGCCGGCCCGGACTTCGGCAAGCTGGTCCATGTCGAGCCGCTCCAGATCGACGACCAGGATCCCCTGCGAACTGAGCTGGAAACCTTCGTCCAGGCGGTCCGCAGCGGGGCCCGGCCGCAGGCCGCGGGAGTGAGCGTCCAGGACGGCGTCGCGGCAGTCCGGCTCGCCGAGCAGATCGTCGAGCGCGTCCGGACCCACCGCTGGGACGGGCCGACCGGCGAGCGCGTGGGTCTGGCCGCAGACATCGTGGGCCGAGCCCTACACACCTGACCCCGGTCAACAAGCTTCCCGCAGCTCCCGGCGCAGTCGGCCCCCTCGCACTCCATAGCCCGAGTGCCCGCCCGTCCGGGTGGCCGACTCAGCGCTACGGTTTATCGAGCAGGCCGTTGGCCTTCAGGTATGTCAGGACTGCTTCGGCGGCCTGCCGGGGGTCCAGCTCGGTCGTGTCGAGGACCAGCTCAGGTTTCAGCGGCTCCTCGTATGGCGCCGAAACGCCGGTGAATTCGGCGAGCTGACCGGCCCGGGCTTTCTTGTACAGGCCCTTGGGATCGCGTTGCTCGCACAGCTCGATCGGCGTCTTGACGTACACCTCTATGAAGGGCAGCCCGGCCGCCTCGTGCAGCTTACGCGCTTGGTCCCGGTCGGCCCGATACGGACTGATGAAGCTGGTGCAGGTCAGCACCCCGCAGTCCGCGAACAGCTTGGCCACTTCGCCGATCCGCCGGATGTTCTCGTTGCGGTCTTCTGGCGTAAAACCGAGGTTCTTGTTCAGCCCGTGCCGGATGTTGTCGCCGTCGAGCACGTAGGACAGATGTCCGCTCTCCACCAGAGCGTGCTCCAGTGTGAAGGCGATGGTGCTCTTGCCGGATGACGGCAGTCCGGTAAACCAGATGGTCGCCCCGCGCTGACCGAGCAGCCGGTTGCGGTCTTGGCGATCTACGTGTCCATGATGCCAGGTGATGTTGGTCGCGACCTGTTTGGTCATATAAGCTCGCTTCCGGTTTGCCTCCGCTTCAGGGCGGCTCAAACAGAGCGGTCGACAAGTAGCGCTCGCCCGCCGAAGCCAGGATGGCTACGATCATCTTGCCGCTACTATCCGGCCGGCTGGCGACCTGATCAGCCGCGCACAGGGCCGCGCCGGAGCTGATCCCGCACATGATACCCTCCTGCCGAGCGGCCCGCCGCGCCCAGGCAAACGCCTCCTCGTCGCTGACGCGGATCACCTCGTCGACCACCGTCAGGTGCAGGTTATCGGGAATGAAACCGGCCCCAATGCCCTGGATCTTATGGGGCCCAGGCTGGAGCGGCTGACCGGCCAGCTTCTGGGAAATAACCGGGGAGGCTGCCGGCTCGACCGCCACACATTTGAACGTCGGCTTGCGAGCCTTGATCACTTCCCCGACCCCAGTGATCGTCCCGCCGGTGCCGACTCCCGCCACCAGGATGTCCACCTTTCCGTCCGTATCGTTCCAGATCTCCTCCGCAGTGGTCCGACGGTGGATTTCCACATTGGCGGGATTGCGAAATTGCTGCGGCATGAACCCGTTGGGCGTCGCGGCCAACACCTCCTCCGCCTTCCGGATCGCACCCTTCATTCCCTCGGCGGCCGGCGTCAGGATCAGCTCCGCCCCCAAGTGTTTCAGCACCGCTCGGCGTTCCAGGCTCATGCTCTCCGGCATGGTAAGCACGAGCCTCAGGCCTTTG